>JALHRH010000271.1 GCA_022841565.1 Mycobacterium sp.
CCTCTACTTTCCGAACTTCATCACTCGACTTCCCTACCTCGGGCAGCCGTTCCACGGGGGCAGCGTCCCGGGCCCAAGTTCGGTGTCGATCCTGCAAGGGTATGACCTGATCAACCACGCCATCGGGCAGAACTGGTTCACCGGCACCCTCGCTCAGGTCGTCAACTACCCGGCCAGTATGGGCATTCTGAGCGGCAGCCTGGCAGCTCCCAGCGTCAACGATGCCGTCGCCTTCGGGCAGCGAGCGCTCAACGACCAGATCATGAACGCGGTTGACAACGGCAGCGGTTCGCCGGTGAGTATCGCCGCCTTGTCGGAGGGGACGCTAGTCGTCAACCGCGAACTGGCGTACCTGGCGGCGAACCCGTCCGCCGCCCCGCCACCCGACGCCCTGCAGTTCGCCCTGTTCGCCAGCCCGGAACTCGGCATCATGCAGACCTACCTGCCCAACGGATTCACGTTGCCGTTGGTCGACTACACGCTGCAGGGTCTAACGAACACCCAATACGACGTCAGCGTGGTATTCAGACAGTACGACGGCTGGGCCGATCCACCGGATCGTCCCTGGAATATCCCCGCGGTCGTGAACGCGCTGTTCGGGACGGCCTACTACCACACCCCGTCGTCATACGCCTCGATGGCGGATGGGGTTCAGTTGTCCAGCGTCGCCACCCCTCTGGGCGGCACAATCACCACGTACATGATCCCCTCGCCAACACTGCCAATGTTGTTGCCGCTACAGCAACTCGGTGTCCCACAACCAATTGTGAACAACCTCAACGCTTTCCTGCAGCCCATCGTCAACAGCGGTTATTCGTCCCTGGCACCCAACGCTGGACCGTACTTCTCGCACGGATCACTGGTCTTGGGTTTCTAAACACCCCGATCAGGCAACGACAGCGGCGGCACATAGCTCCCGATCAGCGTCCGATGCCACCACGCCCGATCGCGGCGCAGTTCGGCCGGTGTGGTGAAACGGTACCGGTATAGTTGCGCGCGCACGAAGCGCGGTGGTGAATCCGGAAAGGGGTTGTGTCGCAGCAGCTTCAACGTATCAACGTCGTTGCGCAGCAGCCGGTGCAGGAAAGGCGTCATCCAGGCCAGTGCATAGCCCGGCGAGATGGCGGCGAACCACATCAGCCAGTCCAGTCGCAGATGGTAGGGCGCGTACTGGCGTGGCAGCCGCCGCAACCCGGTGGGCTTGCCTTTGAATTCGTACTCCTGCCAGGTCGTCTGGTCGCCAACCGACGCGTCGGCGGTGCCTTCGATCACTACCTCTTGCCGGACACGACTGACGGTTCCGAAGGCGCCGTAGGTGTTGCAGAGATGGAAGGCGTTGAAAGACATGTTCATTCGTTGCCGGGACGACAGCATATTGCGCGTCGGCCAGTAGCTCAGGACCACCATCATCGCCGTGAACGCGATTACCGCTACCACGAACCACAGCGGGGGCGTCGGCGAAGCGGGCAAAGCGCGAGTACCCACCAACGCGGCGGCCAACGTGGCGGCCGAAGCCTGGTCGATCGCGCTGACCGCCAGGAAAATCGTCAGCCAATTGAGCCAGGCGAAATTACCCGAGGCCACCAGCCACAGTTGGGTGATGATGATGATCCCGGCCGCGATGCTCGCGACCGGCTGCGGGGCGAACAACCCGAACGGCACCATAAGTTGCGCAAAATGGTTGCCCGCCACCTCAATCCGATGCAAGGGCCGGGGCAGGTGGTGGAAGAACCAGCTCAACGGACCCGGCATCGGCTGAGTTTCGTGGTGGTAGTACAGGCAGGTGAGATTGCGCCAACAAGAGTCGCCGCGCATCTTGATCAATCCCGCGCCGAATTCGACGCGGAACAGCAGCCAGCGCACCAACCACAACGTCAACAGTGGTGGCGCCACCTGCCCGTTGCCCAGAAAGATCATCAGGAAGCCGGTCTCCAGCAGCAAGGACTCCCAACCGAACCCGTACCACGTCTGGCCCACGTTGACGATCGACAGGTACAGCACCCACAGGGTCAGCCACATCAACATCGCTGCCCACAACGGCACCAGGTCCAGACCGGTGACCATTGCCGCCGACAACGCCGCACCGCACCACGACACACCGGCGAATAACCGGTCGGAGTACCGGAAGTGAAAGATGCTCGGGGTCCGCCAGAACGATCGCCTGACCAGGTACCCGGGCACCGGCAACATCCCGCGCTCCCCGATGAGTGGGCGGAACTGCCGCGCCGCGGCCACAAACGCAATGAGATAGATCGCCGCTGCGCCGCGCTCCAGCACGAATGCGCCCAGCCGGTAATCGGGTGCCGAGAACCAGTTCATGGTCACAACTCCTTCGGGTAACCAGTCAACCAGTCCGGAAACCCGCAGCCAACTAGGAGTTGCCAGCCCCAGCCCGTGCCGATGCCGACACCGACACAGCGACCGCGGCGAGTGAAATAAGCGCCAGCAGTTGGATACTCGCGGAATGGCCCGCGTAACCGTCGACAGAGCGCCACGGATGACGTGACAACACCGCGCCGGCCATCAGCAAGCCCCCCGCGCTCAGTCCGACCGTGAGCCCGTCCCGCCACCGGTCAGGCAGCACATACCGCAAGCCCAGCAACGCCCCGACCACCAGCGCTCCAACGGCGCCGGCGATCAGAGCTCCCACCCCCAGCACGGCGACACCAGCCCACGGCCCGGTCGGCCACGGAACTGCGGGCGGATCATCGTTGGAATTCCTGCGCCGCCGCCAGAACGCCAGCACCGCCAGCAGTGGCAACAGGCTCAACCCCACAACCAGACCGGCCCGATACACCGTGTTGGCGGCAAAGGTCAGTGTGATCGTGTCCGCATTCCCGGCGGGCACCAACCAGCCCTGCTGCCAACCGTTTACCGCCACTGGTGTCAGGCGCGCGCCGCTGCTGGTGTGGGCCAGCCACCCGGGGTTGATGCTCTCTGGTATCACCAGCACCCGGGCGCTGCCCGACGCCGGCGCCCGCACCTGACGCCGGGCCGGTCCCCAAGCCGTCACCGAAGCGGGCGTGATTGGTGCACTTGATGATTCAGGGATCGCCGACAACTGCGCACCGTCCACCACGAAAGCCGCCCCCGGACTGATCAGCAACTCCTGCTGGCCGGCCGGCAGGGTGATCGGGCCAGGTTCGCAGGGCTGCGCCGCAACCGGCTCACCCTCCAACAACGCGGCGGCCGTGGTCCGGATCGAGGTATGCAGGAATCGGCCCGCCACCGCGATCACGGGGCCGTGCTCGCAGTCGACGACGATCTCCCGGACGCGATTGCCGGCGACCCCGCCGGTGCCGGCGGCTGCGATCGGGTTGCCGTCCGCTCCCAGCGCTACCACCTCAGCTAGCCCGGGCGGCTTGAGCTGGTCAAAGCCCAGCGCGTTCCGGTCGATAATGTCCTGCCAGTCGAGCAGGCTCACCGTGACGGTGTCGGTCACCCGGGGGTGCAGTCTCAGCGTCTGCGCGTCGCGGCCGGGGTCGACGGCCTGCACCTGTGGTCCGTCGCCCAGGTCGACGGCCACCATCGTCGGATGGGCGGGCAGCGTCGTTCGGCTATGTGCCACCCGCAGCCCGGTCACTTCAGCGGCCCGCGGCAGCCGCAGCGTCAGCGTCGGCGGCGTCTTGTACTGCACCACCCGCTGCGGTGCGGTCCACGCGGTGGCCGGATCGCCATCGGTGGCCGCGTACGCCGAGCCGAGGACGTCGACCAGATCGGAATCGCCGTAAGCCCGTGTGGTGTCCGGCTCGGCAATCAGGTCGGCCAGCTTGGGACCCTGCCGTGCGCGTACCCATAACGTCGGGGTCACCGACATCGGGCCCGGCACCGTCAGCGTGCGACTGAGGTTGACCGACTCTTCCGGGGCCAGGGCCATCGACGCAGCACAGCGCACACTGTTCGGGCCTGGCGCACAACCCGGCCGGCCCAGCAGTTCGGCGCCCAGGTCCCAACCGGCGATCGTCGCGCCCCCTGGCGGCCCCGGCACCAACACGGTGTGCCGTAGCTGCACCGGGTGGGCGAAACCCGACGCGTCGTACTGGGTCACCGTCAAGTCGGTGATGCCGAACTGCACCCCGGCCGATCCGTCGTCGGTGCCGGTCGCCGTGACCCGCACCCACGGCGTCTCGCCGACGGGCAGGGCGGCGCTCAACGGCTTTCCCGACTCGTCGAAGCGCAACGTGGTGCTGCCGTTGGCGGTTTCGACCAGAATGCGGCGCACCTGCGCGCCGACGGCCGACGCACTCGGCGTCAGGGTGAGGACGGCGTTGGTGACCGGATGGTCGAAATCGATCTGCAGCCATTGCCCGACGGCGGACTGCAGGGCGTTGGAAACCCACGAGGTCGCCGGGTCGCCGTCGACGGCGGCGGCGGGCGAGGTCGCCGGAGCGACGTCCGGCAGGGCGGTGGCGTCCGACGACGAACTCGACACCGTGATGCGGCCGCCGGTCCAGCTCCCGAACACCGTGTCGGCACCGGGGACGGGGTAGTCGGGCACCCGGTTGAAGGTGTGCCGGGCGTCCCCGGGCCCACGGATCGCCGACGAGTGCAGGTCGACGCGGCCGTAGTCGGTTTCCCGGGCCAGCGGGGTGTCGGTGACGGTCACTCCCATCTCCGGGGGCATTGGCACCCGAGCGGCCCGGGCGTCCGCGGTGAGCAGCGCCGCGCCGAGCGGCGGCTGGCCCAGCAGTCGTCGCCGCTCGTCAAGACGCAGCAATACCTCGGGTCCACCGGCGACACGCGGCAGCCGGTCGGCGTCGGCGAAGTAGGGCGCTCCGTGATCGCCGACCGAATCGACCTGGTAGATCTGCACTGCCGGATAGCGTGGCCGAAGCCCGCTGTCGTTGACGAAGCCGGCTAGCAGCCCGGGGCCCACCGGCGCACCGAACTCTGCCACCTTGGACAGCCCGGGCGAGCCGGCGATGGCCCGGTGTACCAGGATCGGCCGCGCCGACCTCGACGATTCCGGATCCAGATCGTTGCGCACCACCACATACGAAATGCCTTGTCGTGCAAGTGTTTCAGCCATCCCAGCCGAAGGCCGTCCGGCCGCGAAGAGGCGTTGCACCGAATCCAGCGCTCGGATGGTCTGTGGTGGCGTCAGCGGAATCGAGTCACGCACCCCCCACGCACCGCTGCCCAGCACCTGCAGCGGCTCGTCGTGACTGGTGCCCCAAACCTGGGTGGCGAATGGCGCGCCGGGTGCCACCAGTACCCGCCCGTCCCGGTGAGCGGTCAGCCAGTCGGCCGCCTGATGCCAGTAGTCGGGAATCGCACTGAATGTGCCGGGCGGGGCCAGGCGTGCGGACCAGGCCAGCGACGTGCTCACCATCAGCCCGCACAGCGCGACGACCCCGATGGCTACCCGACGGTCCCGCTCTGGATGGGCGAAAGCAGCCAGCCACAACGCTCGCGGTGCGCTGCCCGGTAACGGAATCCGGCCCATCAAGTGGGCGAAGCCGAGCGCCAGCGGGATCCGGACGACCGGCCCCAGCTTGTGCACGTTGCGCAGCGGAGTGCCGCCGGCGTCCAGAAACGCCTGCACCTGATGGGCCACGGGGGATCCCAACCCGCCGCTGTAGCCGACGGCCAACAACACCACTCCGACCAGCAGCATGGTCACCAGTCGGCCCCGGGCCGGCATTGCGGTGCCGGCCAGACCGGCCAGCCCGGCCCCGGCGACCAGGCAGGTACCCAGAACCGCCACCGGCCCGGTCACCAGCGGGGATCCCGCGGTTGCGGTGGGCGCCACGAACGGTGTCCAGCTGTCGGTACCACGCAACAACTCCACCAGCGACGACCACTGCGTCGTCACCCCCGACGATTCGATGAAGTCCAGAAACGGTGGGCTGACGCCGCGCAACTGACTCAGCGCCACCACCCACCACAACACCGCCGGCACCAACGCCACCAGCAACCACCCGGCATAGCGCAGCCATCGCCGATTCGGCCGGTGGCAGGCCAGCCAGATCACCGCGGGCAGACACCCGGCCAGCGTCGCGATCGCGTTGACCGCGCCCATCAGCGCCACCGCCAGGCCCGCCTGGCCGGCCAGCACCCGCGCCGACCGTTGCGAACCGCCCCGTAACGCGAGGATCGTCGGCAACAGCACCCAGGGGGCAAGCATCATCGGCAACGTTTCCGACGAAATCGACCCCAGCGTGGTCAGCACCCGCGGCGACAGCGCGAACGCGACCGCGCCGAGCATCCGCGAGGTCGGGCTGCCGATGCCTAGCGCCTCAGCGACCCGCAGCATCCCCCAACAGCCGACCGTCAGCAGCAGCGCCCACCACAGCCGCTGGGTGACCCAGCCCGGCAGCCCGAGCAGGTGCCCGAGCAGGAAAAAGGTGCCGTGCGGGAACAGGTAACCGTAGGCCTGGTTCTGCGACTGACCGAACGGCAGGTCGCTGTTCCACAGGTTGGTGGCGCGGGCCAGGAAGCGCAGCGGGTTGGCCGTGAGGTCGAGTTTGGTGTCGGGGGAGATCTGGCCGGGTGACTGAAGGAAGGACACAACCAGCGAGACGGTACCCACCAACAGCAGCCAGCGACGCGACAGAGGCTCATTGAGACGTGACGCGGCGACCGCCGCCGGGCTGGCTCTCGCGCGGGTAGTCAAATCTGACATTGGGCACGATCGTATAGCCGGGTGGAGTGTCGTGGTGCCGTTGAGTTCGGCCGTCGCGGAACCGAGGACGCCGCGGGGATCAGCCGACGTGCGCCGGATTACCGATCGTGCGCTGCGCCACAGTTGATGTTGTTTCGTAACTGTGTGCCGGACGTCGGCGGTCTACCATCTGTGTGATCGCTTGCTGGGGTGATCCGTGCGGGTAGGTCCCGTATTGCGGTTGGTGCATGTAGTTTTCCGGGTTTGTCATTCGAACAGGAGTATCGGTATGCCAACGAATTTCGAGTCTTATCGCCACGCGTTCCCACACGCGAAGCTGAGTCGTGACGACGCGGGTGTGCTTGAGATCGCGTTGCACACCGACGGGGGCAAGTTGGTATTCAACGGCGAGACAGACGCGGAGTTTGTTGATCTGTTCCATCAGGTCGGACAGGACCGGGAAAATCGGGTCGTCATTCTGACCGGAACCGGTGACGCGTTCATGGACACCGTCGACACCGAGGGCCTTGACTTCTTCTCGCCAACGGGCTTCGACAAGATCTGGCGTGCGGGAAAGAAAGTTCTGATGAACATCCTCGACATCGAGGCCCCGATGATCGCCGCGCTCAATGGGCCGGTGCTGATGCACTCGGAATACATACTGCTGTGTGACATCGTGCTGGCCACACCAGAGACTGTTTTCCAGGACAAGCCGCACCTCGAGTTCGGATTTGTGCCGGGTGACGGCGTCAATCTGCTTTGGCCAGAGGTGATCGGCAGCATCCGGGGGCGGTATTTCCTGCTGACCCGGCAGGTGCTGGACGCGCAGACCGCCCACGAGTGGGGTGCGGTCAACGAAATCGTTCCCGGTGACCAGCTGCTGACACGGGCCCGCGAAATCGCCGCCCCCCTGGCGCAGCTACCGCCGTTGACCAGCACCTACACGCGCACCGCCCTGACCCAGAAACTCCGACGGATTATCGACGGAGGGGTTGGCTACAGTCTGGCGCTGGAAGCAATCAGTGCGGCCGAAGTCGGCCGACGCGCGGCCAACCAGCCTTAAACCTCGCTCGCAGGTGCGGCGCCGGGGGCGGTCTATCAGCTGCGGTTGCCGTATTCGACCCGGTTGAGCACCGAAGACGACGGATCCCCTCCGGGTAGCGGCGGCTTTGTATCCTGCTGGACCATCAATGTGACGCCGAAGATCGCGGCCGCGCCGAGCAACATGCCGACGACCACGCTGGCGGCGGCGGGCGCGACGATCCGGTTCATAGTGAGCCAACCTAGCAGAACGTCGCTCGAGGCTTG
>JALHRH010000272.1 GCA_022841565.1 Mycobacterium sp.
GACTTCGAAACCGATCCGGAATACCAGGCGAAGCTGGACTGGGTCGAGAAATTCATGGTCGACGAACTCGAACCGCTCGATCTCGTTGCGCTGGATCCGTACGACAAGAAGAACGCCGAAACGATGGCGATCCTGCGGCCGCTGCAGCAACGGGTGAAGGAGCAGGGGTTGTGGGCAGCCCACCTGCGTCCGGAGCTCGGGGGGCAGGGTTTTGGTCAGGTGAAGCTGGCGCTGCTCAACGAGATTCTCGGACGCTCACGTTGGGCGCCTTCGGTGTTCGGCTGTCAGGCACCAGATTCGGGCAATGCCGAAATCCTGGCGCTGTTCGGTACCGACCAGCAGAAGACGCGCTATCTGCAGCCGTTGCTGGATGGCGAGATCACCTCCTGCTACTCGATGACTGAACCGCAGGGCGGCTCGGATCCGGGGCTGTTCGTGACCACGGCCACCCGCGACGGTGACGACTGGATCATCAACGGCGAGAAGTGGTTCTCCACCAACGCCAAGCACGCATCGTTCTTCATCGTCATGGCCGTCACCAACCCCGTAGGCCGCACGTACGAGAAGATGTCGCTGTTCATCGTGCCGGCCGAGACGCCCGGCATCGAGATCATCCGCAATGTCGGCGTGGGATTAGGGGGGTCCTCAGCATCCTCCGCCACTCATGGCTACGTCCGTTACCGGGACGTTAGGGTGCCCGCCGATCACGTGCTGGGTGGGGAGGGGCAGGCGTTCATGATCGCGCAGACCCGACTTGGCGGCGGCCGCATCCATCACGCGATGCGCACAATCGCATTGGCGCGTCGGGCTTTCGACATGATGTGTGAGCGCGCGGTGTCCCGTCAGACCAGGCACGGGCGGCTGTCGGACCTCCAGATGACCCAGGAGAAGGTGGCCGACAGCTGGATCCAGATCGAGCAGTTCCGGCTACTAGTGCTGCGCACCGCGTGGCTGATCGACAAGCACCACGACTACCAGAAGGTGCGGCGCGACATCGCAGCGGTGAAGGTCGCGATGCCGCAGGTGTTGCATGACGTGGCGCAACGCGCGTTGCACCTGCACGGCGCGCTCGGCGTCTCCGACGAGATGCCGTTCGTCAAGATGTTGGTGGCGGCCGAGTCGCTGGGCATTGCCGACGGCGCGACCGAGTTGCACAAGATGACGGTGGCTCGCCGCACGCTGCGCGAATACCAGCCGGTGACAACGCCTTTTCCTTCGCAGCACATACCGACCCGGCGCGTCGAAGCGCAGGAGCGGTTGGCCGCCCGCCTGGAACACTCGATCGCCGAATTCTGACGCGCGCCCTCTGCCGCGCGGGTCTAGGTGATGTACCGGACGATGCTTTCGGCCACGCAGGCCGGCTTGCCCGACCCGTCGATCTCGACGGTGGTGGAGACAACCGCCTGCACGGCACCGTTGCCGACGTCGTCGACACTGATCAGCGAACTGATCGCTCGTACCCGCGACCCCACCGGCACCGGTGCCGGGAAGCGAACTTTGTTGAGGCCGTAGTTGATCGCCAGTTTGATGCCCTTGACGGTGTACATGTCATGCTGCAGCCGCGGCAGCAGCGACAGCGTCATGAAACCATGTGCGATGGTCGTCCCGAACGGCCCTTTGGCGGCTCTTTCCGGGTCGACGTGGATCCACTGGTGATCACCCGTCGCGTCGGCGAACAGGTTGACCTCTTCCTGACTGATCGTCACCCAGTCGCTCTGCCCGATGGTTTCCCCCGCGGCGGCGGCGAGGTCGGCGACTGACTCAAAGGTGCGCATAATTCTCCTCGGGTCCTACTGGCGGTATGGATAGAACCTATGCGGCTCCTGCTGATCACCGACACCCACGTCCCGAAACGCGCCCGTGACCTGCCGGCACGGCTATGGGATGAGGTCGTTACCGCTGACGTCGTCATCCACGCCGGCGACTGGGTGACGCCTGACCTACTGAACCGGCTCGAATCGCGGTCCAAACGGCTGGTGGCGTGCTGGGGCAACAACGACGGCGACGAGCTGAGGTCCCGGTTGCCCGAACGCGCGGACGTGAACCTGGCAGGCTTGCGCTTCACCGTGGTGCACGAGACGGGCGCCGCGGCCGGACGTGACGCGCGGATGTCGCGACTCTACCCTGAGACCGACGTGCTGGTGTTCGGCCACAGCCACATTCCATGGGATACGACGACACCGACCGGTCTGCGGCTGCTGAACCCCGGCTCGCCGACGGATCGCCGCAGGCAACCCTTCTGCACCTACATGACGGGCACGATTGAGGAAGCCAGCGCGGCAATGAACGTGACGTTGCATCGGCTGGAAAGTCTCAGGCCTGATGACCGATGATCATCCCGGCCGCGGCTGGCTCGATGTCGGGTGTTGGCGACCGCTGCCCGAAATACAACAATTCCCAGAGCGTTCTCCCGGTCGCGGCGTCGACGACGCCGTCGTGGCTGTGCTCGACGGTCACGTCGCCCCGGAATCGTAGATACGCACCGGCCGAACCGAAGTCGAGCGTGGACACTTCCTGCTGCTGGCTAAACGTCACCCGAAAGACATCGGCACCGGCCGCTACCGAGTACTCCAGGCGATGGGCCACGGGGATACCGGTCCCGGCGTGGGTTGTCACGTCTGCCGCGGTGAAGGCGATTGCATCGGCGCCGACCGCCAAGGCAACGATCTCGTCGCCTCGCGCCACCATGATCGCCGGCAGCAGCGCCCTGTTGTAGTCGGCGTGGCTGACGAACATCAATGACACGATGGTGTATTCGCCGACTCGGGCCCGGCCCCAATACCAGTGGTCGAGCACTTTGCGTGGAGCCACGTTGCCCCAGTTGTGGTCGTGATACCCGGTGCCGGTGAGTTCGCGGGACTGCCCCTCCACAGTGATCGTCGCCCGCACCTCACCCCGAGCCATCATCGGCAGCCAGGCGATGTAATACTGCTCCTCGGCGCCGAAGAATACGTGGCCACTGGCCGGCCGCCAAGGCGGAACCTCCGGTCGAAGCGTGAAATCGGCTTCCGTGTCCTCGATTTCGACGTGGATCCGATACCCGTCGGCGGTGCGGCGGAAGGTGCTGGGACCGATCCGGACATCGCAGTCATCGACAGACGCGGTGAACGAATCGGGGTCGGCCATTAGGGTGCGGTCGGTGCGCTGCCCGTCGGCCGTGGTGATCGTCAACAGAACGAAGGGTGTCAGTGGCGCCTTGGGAGAGATGTACGGCGGCTTGGTGTGCATCTCCGCCGTTACCGTCGACCCGTCGTCGAGATGGGCGTCGAAGTACCACCATTCAAAGGTGCCGCAGGTATCGGGCGCGCCACTGGTCCGCCAGCCGTCTTCCCATGTCCGAATTTCGTTGGGGCTCAGCCCGAGCCGCTTGTAATGCCGTAGCTCACGGCCGATCACTGCATGGTTTTCCGGATATGTCATGACAGACACAGTAGGGAGCGCGATAGCCGTCATTGCGACACCCCGCGTAGCGTTCGCGACATGTTCATCGGCGTGATGGCCCTACCCAACTGCTGGGCGTCCGGGCTGGTCACGATCATCGACGTGATCCGCGGGGCAAACACTGCGCGGCAACAAATGGATAGCGACATCGCCGAGATCGAGGTCGCCACCGTCGGAATCGATCGCAAGCCAGTACGCACTTCCGGTGGTGTCGTGGTGCCGGTCGACCTCGCAATCGGCGACGAATCGATCAGCCGGCTGGATCTGCTGGTGGTGCCTGCCCTCACCATGAATACGCCCGCTGGAGTCATCGATGCCCTGATGCGCGACGAAGTTCGCGCGGCTCGGGCTGCGGTCCGCGACTGGGTGCAAACCGACCGGCCGGTGGCTGCGGCTTGTACGGGTACTTTCGTGCTTGCGGACGCCGGGGTCCTCGATTCGCGTCAGGCGACCACGAGTTGGTGGCTAGCCGACGAATTCGCACGGCGCTTCCCACGGGTCAACCTGGACATGTCGCGCATGGTAGTCGCCGACGGATCGGTGACGACGGCCGGCGCCGCGTTTGCGCACATCGATCTCGCAATGCACATTGTGGCGGGCATCAGTCCGCAGCTGGCAGATGCGACGGCCGCCATGCTGCTTTTCGACCGGCGTCCGGCGTCGAGCGTCGCAGCGGCGCGGACCTATCTGTCAACAACCGACCGCCTCGTCGTCGACTTCGAAGCATGGATCCGCAACCACCTCGATGCCGACGTCAGCATCGCCTCGGCCGCCCGTGACCTGGGGACCACGCGACGCACCCTGGAGCGCCGGGTTCGCCAGAGCTTGGGCGTCACGCCCTACGGCTTACTGCAGCGCGTCCGGGTTGAACATGCCCGACACCTGCGCCAGACCACACCCCTGAGCATGGAACGAGTCGCCGGCATGGTCGGCTACGGCTCGGCGGCGGCTTTGCGGAACGCTATGCGCCGGGAATAGACACCTCGGTCGGCGTCGCCGCCGCCGACCGAGCGTTGGTGCCCAAAAGCGCCTCTAACCAGGTGTCGAAGCTGTGCTACGCGAGCTTGAGGAACGGCCGGCGGACCCGCCTACCGGCGCCGGTTGCAGCTCACCGAATCGGCTCAGCAGGTGATGGACGCAACACCGCCACTCGGCGTTGGGTGCGTACCGACCGGCTCGATGAGCTTGACGACCACCAGATCGGGGTATTGGCGAAGGGTCGGGGGTGCTCGAGGGGGAGGACCAAGAAGCTGCAGGAGCGATGCATATGAGCGGGGCGATCGATTGTCGGCACCTGACCTATCGCTACGGCCGGCACACCGCCGTCGACGATGTGACCTTCGCGGTGCGGCCCGGCGAAACGGTGGGTCTGCTCGGCCCCAACGGCGCCGGCAAGACGACAGTCGTGCGGGTGCTGACCACGTTGGCGCCCGTCCAGCACGGCGAACTGCGTATCTTCGGGCTGAACGCGCGAAACCAAACGATCGACATCCGCAACAACATCGGCTATGTGCCGCAACAACTGTCGATCGAGACCACGCTGACCGGCCGACAGAACGTGACATGGTTCGCCCGGCTCTATGGCGTCCCACGCGCCGAACGCACCGAACGCGTTGAGCAGGCGCTGACGGCAATGGACTTGCTTGACGTCGCCGACAAGCTGGCATCGAGCTACTCCGGCGGGATGGTGCGCCGCCTGGAGGTGACCCAAGCCCTGGTCAACCGGCCCTCGCTGCTGGTGCTGGACGAACCAACCGTCGGCCTGGATCCGATCGCGCGCGACGGCGTGTGGACGCAGGTCCGCCACATGCAGCGGCAGTTCGGCATGACCGTGCTGCTGACCACCCATTACATGGACGAGGCGGACGCACTGTGCGACCGGGTTGCATTGATGCATCACGGCGCGTTGCAGGTAATGGGAACCCCCGAGGAGTTGAAGGCGACACTGTCGCCGGAGGCCACGCTCGAAGATGTGTTCCGCCATTATTCGGCAGCCGGCCTCATCGAGCATCCGACCGACATCAGTGACATCCGGTCTAGCAGAAGGGTTAGCCGCCGTGTCGGTTGATCGAACTTACTCGCCCAATGTCGAACTGGTCCGGGCTCCACACGGACTTAACAGGGCCAGAGCAACATTGAGCCGCATCGGCGCGTTTGCGATCGTGGAACTGCAGAAGCTGCAGCACGACCGGACCGAGCTGGTGATGCGGATGGTGCAGCCCGCGCTGTGGCTGCTGATCTTTGGCACCACCTTCAGCCATTTGCAAGTTATCGACACCGGCAACGTCACCTATCAGGCGTTTCTGGCACCGGGAATCATTGCACAGTCGGCGCTGTTCATCTCGATTTTCTATGGCATCCAGATCATTTGGGACCGCGACGCCGGTGTGCTGGCGAAGCTCATGGTGACACCGGCGCCCGCTTCGGCCATCGTCACCGGCAAGTCGTTCGCCGCCGGCGTCCGATCGGTGGCGCAGGTCGTCGGCGTGGTGGCCCTGGCCTACGTGATGGGCATCGGGCTGACCATTAACCCGTTGCGGATTCTGGCGGCGATGGCCGTCGTGATGCTCGGTGCCGCGTTCTTCGCCTGCCTGTCAATGACTTTAGCCGGTCTGGTGCGTAACCGTGATCGCTTGATGGGCATTGGCCAGGCGATCACCATGCCGTTGTTCTTCGCATCGAACGCGTTGTATCCGGTCGATGTGATGCCGGGATGGTTGTATGCGCTGAGCAAGGTCAATCCGCTCAGTTACGAGGTCGACGTGCTGCGCGCGCTGCTGATCGGCACCCCGTTTCGGCCGGCTGACGTCGTCTTGCTGGTGGTGGCATCGGCCGTTGGAATCATTACGGCCTCAACGTTTTTGCGTCGGCTGGTCGCGTAGCGCATCCACCGCCGATCGGGAAGAGTCGATACCTTTCCGGTGACCAATCGTTACCCGGAAGTTACCGGGTTGACCGGTGTCCGGCCCGAGGCCTAATCGTTAGCCAACCGCGACAAGATCCTACGGCCGCGACGGGCTTGCCGGCTCCGCCGCCTGTGTTTCACTCGCCCAAGAACAGATTCCACCGCACGAGCGGCAGATGAAAGTTGGGATGGGTAATAGCGATGAAGTTCGTTGAAAAGCTTTGTGGCGCAGCGGCAACCCTGCCTCGCAAGTTGGCCATCGCAGCTGTGGGTGCTGTCCTGCTGACCGGTCTCGTCAGTGCTGTTGGCGGTTCGGCCGCCGCAGGTGCGTTCTCCCGGCCGGGCCTGCCGGTCGAATATCTGCAAATCCCGTCGCAGGCGATGGGTCGCAACATCCGGGTCCAATTCCAAGATGGCGGAGCACATTCGGTCTACCTGCTGGACGGCCTGCGCGCTCAGGACGACTTCAGCGGCTGGGACATCAACACTCCCGCCTTCGAGGAGTTCTACAACTCCGGCCTCTCAGTCATCATGCCGGTCGGCGGGCAGTCCAGCTTCTACAGCGACTGGTACCAGCCTTCGCAGGGAAACGGCCAGAGCTACACCTACAAGTGGGAGACCTTCCTGACCCGGGAGATGCCCGCCTGGCTGCAGGCCAACAAGGGTGTGTCGCCGGTCGGCAATGCGGCGGTGGGCCTTTCGATGTCCGGCGGTTCGGCACTGGTAATGGCCGCGTACTACCCCCAGATGTTCCCTTACGCGGCCTCGCTGTCGGGCTTCCTCAATCCGTCTGAGGGCTGGTGGCCGACCCTGATCGGGCTGGCGATGAACGACTCGGGCGGCTACAACGCCAACAGCATGTGGGGCCCGTCCACCGACCCGGCCTGGAAGCGCAACGACCCGATGATGCAGATTCCGCGCCTGGTCGCCAACAACACCCGGATCTGGGTCTACTGCGGCAACGGCACACCGAGCGACCTCGGCGGCGACAACATGCCGGCCAAATTCCTCGAAGGCCTCACGCTGCGCACCAACCAGCAGTTCCAGCAGACCTATGCGGCCAACGGTGGGCGCAACGGGGTGTTCCAGTTCCCCGGCAACGGAACCCACTCGTGGAGCTACTGGAATCAGCAACTAATGGCCATGAAGCCCGACATGCTGCAGGTGATCAACGCGGTCAACGCGCCCGCACCGGCACCGCCGCCCGCACCGGCACCGGCACCGGCACCGGGAAACCCAACCGGCACCTGATCTTGGGATCACCGGCCAGGGACCACATCGGCAGCGGCGCAACGGCCAGCGCTGCTGCCGATGTTCCCCCTGCTGACAACAGACGGGCCGCTGACAACAGCGCCACCGGCCAGCGCTGCTGCCGATGTTGTCAATTCAGCAACCCGCGCCGATCGGCGTGCAGGTAGGTATAACAGGTCGTCACCGCGCACCCGAACGCGGCGACACCAAGCATCTGAGTACCGCTGACCACCAGGCTGATCGCACCACCGATCGCGGCGCCCAACATAAAGGTCGCGAGCATCATGAAGTAGCCGAACCAGTCC
>JALHRH010000273.1 GCA_022841565.1 Mycobacterium sp.
TCGAATTGGTTGGGGCTCAACGCGCCGGCGATCATGGCCGCTGAAGGCCGCTACGAGCAGATGTGGGCCGCCGATGTGGCCGCGATGTTCGGGTATTACTCCGGGGCGTCCTCGGCGGCGGCGCAGCTGCCGTTGCCGGCGGCCCTGCAGCAGTTCCTGACCGGCCTGCCCAGCCTGGGCGTCGGCAACAAAGGCAACGCCAACCTCGGCGGTGGCAACACCGGCGACGGTAACCTCGGCAACGGGAACCGCGGCGGCACCAATCTGGGTGGCGGCAACGTCGGCGACCGCAACATCGGCAGCGGCAACTTCGGCAACGACAACGTCGGCTTGGGCAACACCGGCAACGGCAACATCGGCCTGGGCAACCGGAGCTTCGGCGTCGGCCAGAACGTGGGCTTGGGCAACACCGGCGAAGGCAACGTCGGGTTCGGCAACGCCGGCAACGTCAACCAGGGTGGGGGGAACACCGGTAACGCCAATATCGGCGCCGGCAACACCGGCAACAACAACGTCGGGTTCGGCAATACCGGCAACAGCAACTTCGGGATCGGGTTGACCGGCAACAATCAGGTGGGCGTCAACCTGGCCGGGCTGCTGAACTCCGGCAGCGGCAATATCGGCATTGGCAACTCGGGCACCAACAACATCGGCTTCTTCAACTCCGGCAGTGGCAACATCGGTGTCTTCAACGCCGGTACCAACATCTTCATGCCGGGCGAGCTGAACAGCGTGGGCTTCGGCAACTCGGGCATCGGCAACCTCGGCATCGGCAACTCGGGCTCTGCCAACACCGGCTTCGGCAACTCGGGCATCGTCAACACCGGCTTCGGAAACGCGGGTGTGACAAACACCGGGTTCGGTAACGGCGGCAACGAAAATACGGGTTTCGGAAATTCCGGCAACGTCAACACCGGCAGCGGCAACTCGGGCAGTACCAACACGGGCGTCTGGAATTCGGGCAACGTCAACACGGGCTTCGGCTTTATCACCAACAGCGGGTTGCCTCAATCGGGCTTCAACAACACCGGCACCAACGTATCGGGCTTCTTCAACAACACCAGCGGCGGCTTCGTCTCAGGCTTCTTCAACACCGCCAACGGCGGCACCATACTGAACGGCTTCAGCTCGGGCATCGGGAACACCGGAATCCCGGGTCCTAACGGCCTCACCTCAGGGGGAAATTCGGGTTTGTTCAACATGGGCGCAAATTTGTCGGGCATTTTGAGCCTCCGGCGGCTGCTGCAGTAGCGGGCTCACGCCGAACGGAGACCTTTAGCCTCCTTTAGCCTTGGTTAGATGGACCCAGTCGTTGCGCTGCGCCAGATCGCCTACTACAAGGACCGCAGCCGCCAGGACCCCCGGCGGGTGATGGCGTATCGCAACGCCGCCGACATCATCGAGGGTCTCGACGATGCTGCCCTGCAGCGGCACGGCCAGGCCAACAGCTGGCAGTCGATCCCGGGCATCGGACCCAAGACCGCGAAGGTCATCGCGCAGGCGTGGGCTGGCCAGGAACCCGACCAGCTGGTCGAACTACGTTCTAGCGCAACGGATCTGGGCGGGGCGGAGGTGCGGGCAGCGCTGCGCGGGGATCTGCACCTGCACTCGAACTGGTCGGACGGGTCGGCGCCGATCGAGGAGATGATGGCCACCGCGACCGCGCTCGGGCACGAATATTGCGCACTGACCGATCACTCGCCGCGGCTGACGATCGCCAACGGTCTGTCCCCCGATCGATTGCGCAAGCAGCTCGACGTGATCGACGAGTTGCGGGAGAAGTTCGCGCCGCTGCGCATCCTCACCGGCATCGAGGTCGACATTCTGGAGGACGGCAGCCTGGACCAGGAGACCGAGCTGCTGGATCGCCTGGACATCGTGGTGGCCAGCGTGCACTCGAAGCTGTCGATGGAACCCGCGGCGATGACCCGGCGGATGGTCCGCGCGGTCTCCGACGGCCACGCCGATGTGCTGGGGCACTGCACGGGCCGCCTGGTCTCGGGCAACCGCGGGATCCGGCCGGAATCAAAGTTCGATGCCGAAAAGGTGTTCACCGCTTGCCGCGACCACGGCACCGCGGTGGAGATCAACTCCCGCCCCGAACGTCGAGACCCGCCGACCCGGCTGCTCAATCTCGCGCGCGACATTGGCTGCGTCTTCAGCATCGACACTGATGCGCACGCGCCGGGCCAGCTGGATTTCCTCGGCTACGGCGCGCAGCGGGCATTGGACGCCGGCATCGAGGTGGACCGGATCGTCAACACCTGGCCGGCCCAACGCTTGCTGCAGTGGGCTGCCTCAGTCGGGTAGGTGCGGCATCTCCAGCCCCGGGTCGCGCCCGACCAACACGGCGCGCATCAGCGCCGACCTGCCGAAGCGTCGGCGTATCTCGTCGATCGCTCCATCGACTGCCGGCGATTCCCCGTCGAACGGCAGCGTCAACTGCTGGGCGCCGCTGCGGTCGATGCCCGTTACCGCGAAGCCGAGCAGCGTCAAGCCTTTCTCGGCGATCAGTGGCGCCGCCGATGCCACCAGTCCCCGGGCCGTGGCAAGGATGGGCTGTGTCGAAGACGTGGCCCACGGCATGGTGTGCGAGCGGGTCGCGCGGCCGAAGTCGTCGAAGCGCAGCCGCAGCACCACCGTACGTCCGGTGCGCCCCGCGGCGCGCATCCGATCGGTGATCCGGTCGATCAGATTCACCACCACCGCGTCGATTTCGGCGGGCGACATGCCGGTGCCGGCTCGGCCCAACGCCCGCTGGGCGCCCACCGAGCGGCGCCGCACCCCCGGTGGTAACCCGGCGGCGGTCGATGTTGCGGGACAGGGCATAGAGTTGGCGGCCCATCGCCTGCCCAAGCATGGACGTCAGCGCGGATTCGCCGAGTTCGGCGACCTGAGCGACTGTCGTGATGCCGTGGGTGTGCAGCTTGTCAGCGGTCACCGCACCCACGCCCCACAGCCGGCGTACCGGCAGCGGATGTAGGAACTCCAGCTCCCGATCGGGCGGCACGAGCAGCAGGCCGTCGGGCTTGGCCTCCTGGCTGGCAACCTTGGCCAGGAACTTGGTCCGGGCGATTCCGACGGTGATGGGCAGGCCGACCCGGGCGCGTACGTCCGCACGCAACCGGGCGCCGATCTGGACCGGTGTGCCGGACACCCGACGCAAGCCGGCGACGTCGAGAAATGCCTCGTCGACCGACAGCGGTTCGACTTGCGGCGTGCAGTCGCGGAACACCTCGAACACGGCGTCGCTGGCCGTCGAGTAAGCACTCATCCGGGGTGGAACCACCACGGCGTGTGGACACAGCCGGCGCGCCTGTGCCCCTCCCATCGCGGTGCGCACCCCATAGGCCTTGGCCTCGTAGCTGGCGGCCAGCACGACGCCGCCGCCGACGATGACCGGGCGGCCCCGCAGACCGGGGTCGTCCCGCTGTTCGACGGAGGCATAGAACGAATCCAGATCCGCATGCAGGATGGACGCCTCATCGCGCACGAACATATGTTCGCACCCGGGTCCGACAGGCTTACCGCTTCTCGCCGTAAATGGCGCTGACCCAGACGTGCACCAGCGTGTCCAGCACGCTGGCCTCCGGTACCGAGGGCTCCTCGGCAAGAAACGACGCCGACAATGCCCGCTCGTTCATCAGGTTGAGGGCCGTCGCCAGCTCCAGGGCGGGCAGGGTCTTGGGTGCGGCTCCTCGTTCGCGTTCGGCCTCGATGGCGGAGGCGGTGTAGGCGATCCACTTCTGCATGAATGTCGACCACAACACCCGGGCCTCGGCATTGATGGCCCGGACGCCCTGGCCACCCCGGATGACGGCCCGGTGGGATCCGAAGGTCTCAACGAACACGTTGATCCCGGTGCGCCACATATCGTCACGGCCGGTTTCTGACCGGTCGGCGAGGGCCTGCAGAGCCGCGTCGGCCTGGTTGACCACCCGGTCCAGCAGGGTCAACAGCACGGCTTCCTTGGACGGGAAGTAGAAGTAGAACGTCGGCCGGGAGATTCCGGCGCCTCTAGCCAGGTCGTCGACCGAGATGTCGGCCAGCGGACGATTTTCCAGTAGCTTCTCGGCGGTGGCCAGTATCGCGAGCTCGCGTTCGTCCCCGGACGGCCGGGCACTGCGCCGGCCCCGGGGGAGCGAACCTCTGCTCGCTGGGGAGGTGGCCACGCAGGCAGCTTACATCGTGTTGAAACTCTCGACAGCATGTCGACGCCGGCGCGGGCGATCCGGTGCGCTCCCACCACCACCGAACAGACGCGGCGATCCGGCGGTGCCGCCGGTCGTGAAACTCGGGCGAATCTTAGCGCTGCCCAACCACCATCGCGGAGCGCAATCGCTGTGTCATGCCGTCCACATACCGCCTGTCAACATCTCGTTGACGGAATCAACACGGTGTTGATAACGTGGCGGGCATGGTGGAGCACCTGGACGTTGTCATCGTGGGCGCCGGCATCTCGGGGGTAAGCGCGGCCTGGCATCTGCAAGACCGGTGCCCGACAAAGAGCTACGCCATCCTGGAAAAGCGGGCAGACATGGGCGGTACCTGGGACCTGTTCCGCTACCCGGGTATCCGCTCCGACTCCGACATGTACACGCTGGGCTTCCGCTTCCGCCCCTGGACCGAACGCCAAGCCATCGCCGACGGCAAACCGATCCTGGACTACGTCAAGAGCACCGCGGCCATGTACGGCATCGACAAGCACATCCGCTTCCGGCAACGCGTGGTCGGCGCAGACTGGTCCACCGCCGAGAACCGTTGGACCCTTCAGATCGACAGCAACGGCACCCGGGACACCCTCACCTGTTCATTCCTCTTCCTGTGCAGCGGTTACTACAACTACGAGCAGGGCTACGCGCCAGAGTTCGCGGGTGCCCGGGACTTCACCGGACCGATCATCCATCCCCAACACTGGCCCGAGGATCTGGACTACCAAGGCAAGAACATCGTAGTGATCGGTAGTGGCGCCACCGCCGTCACTCTTGTTCCGGCACTAGCGAACTCGGGCGCCAAGCACGTCACGATGCTGCAGCGCTCGCCCACCTACATCGTGTCGCAGCCGGAGGCGGACGGTATCGCCGACACGCTCAACCGCTACCTGCCGGAGCAGGCGGCCTACACCGCAATCCGGTGGAAGAACGTGCTGCGTCAGACGGCCGTGTACGGGGCTTGCAAGAAATGGCCGCGGCGGATGCGGAAGATGTTCATGGGTTTGGCCCAGCGCCAGTTACCGGCCGGCTACGACGTGCGAAAGCACTTCGGTCCGCACTACGGCCCATGGGATCAGCGGCTGTGTCTGGTGCCTAACGGCGACCTGTTCCGCGCCATCAGGCACGGTAAGGCTGACGTGGTCACCGACACCATCGACCGGTTCACCTCAACCGGTATTCGGCTGAACTCCGGCGCGGAGCTGCCCGCCGACATCATCGTCACCGCAACGGGTTTGAACCTGCAGCTGTTCGGCGGCGCGACCACCAGTATCGACGGCAGGCCGGTCGACCTGACCACGACGACGGCCTATAAGGGCATGATGCTGTCTGGCTTGCCCAACATGGTCTACACGGTGGGCTACACAAACGCGTCGTGGACGCTGAAAGCGGACCTGGTCTCCGAATTCGCTTGTCGCCTACTGAACTACATGGACGACAACCATTTCGACACCGTGGTGGTCGAGGAGCCGGCCGCCGATGTCGAGGACCGTCCGTTCATGGATTTCACCCCGGGCTACGTGCTGCGCTCGCTGGACGAGTTGCCCAAGCAGGGTTCGCGTACCCCGTGGCGGCTGAACCAGAACTATCTGCGCGACATTCACCTGATCCGGCGGGGCAAGATCGCCGACGAGGGTCTGCGGTTCGCCAAAAAGCCGGCCCGAGTAGCTGTCTAGTAGCCGTTTAATCTCCTGCAGCGACGACGACAACGCCGTCGTCGTCGCTGTAGGCTACCTCACCCGGCACGAATGTCACACCGCCCAAAGTGATTTCGCAGTCGCGCACGCCGTCACCGGTCTTAGTGCTCTTGCGGGGGTTGGTGCCCAGCGCCTTGATGCCGATGTCGATACCGCGCAGCGCGGCTGCGTCGCGTACCGCGCCGTGGACGATCAGGCCGGCCCAGCCGTTGGAGCGAGCCAGTTCGGCGATCAGGTCACCGACTAACGCGGTATGAAGCGAGCCGCCGCCGTCGATCACCAGGACCCCGCCGCCACCGGGCTGGGACAAAATCGACTTCAGCAGCGCATTGTCCTGAAAGCAGCGCACGGTACTGATCCGCCCGGCGAATTCCTTGCGGCCGCCGAACTGGCGGAATTGCAGATCGCAGCTGCGCACTTCGGGTCCGATGTCGTCAACCAGGTCAGCCGTCGGGCGGAATGTCACTGAGGCCATCGATCAGCGGCGGCGCAATTGCCGGACCAACAGCATGGCCAGCAGGCTCAGGGCGACCGCGACCACCCACGGAACGGGCGATTGCAGCGCAGACGGTTCGGATGCCCCCTGGGGTAGCGGGTTCTCCGCCCGTTCCACAGTCGACTTCGCTTGTGCGGCGACATCTTTGGCGGCAGCAAGCTGGCCATTGGATTCGGCACGCTGCTGTAGATCAGCGGGCGTCTTGGCGGCCCGCTCAACCAACTTCGGGGTGGCGGGCGCGACCTTCTTGGCCTCGGCTTTCTTGGCCGGCGCCTTCTTCGCGGGTGCTTTCTTGCCCGGCGCTTTATCCGCGGCCTTCTTTGCCGGCACCTTCTTGGCTGGCACTTTGGCGGCAGTGGCCTTCTTGGCTGGTGCCTTCTTGGCCGGCGGGGTGTATCCGGGTTCGCCGTCGGGTCGATCCTGCGGGTCTGCCATGCGGCCGCTCCTTTGCAGCTTGGTCGTCGCTAATGGGACGCTCGAGATTCGAGTCCCATCATGCCAGGACCGCCGTGCGCTACGGCCTGCGCCGTACGGACCAGATTGCGACGACGGCGACCGCGGCAATCGCCCCCACCGCGAACGGCCAGGCGGGCAACTCGCCGTCAGGTTCCGCCGGCTTGGCCGACGGGCGCGGTGTGCCAGGCACCGTCAGCCGAAACGGCCACGACCGAGGTACCGCGCGAGCGGCGGCCGGGGTCACGCGGTAGTGCCCTAGCGAGGTGCCGGCGGGTCCGAGCACGCGCACACCAGCGCTGACCACCGCACCCGGCACCGTCGGCTCGTCGGCCGACCACATGTTCGCATCCGGCCCGATGAACGCCAGCGTGCCAGGTGTGGTCTGCAGCTGCCCATTGAAAGTGGGGCATACCGGGGTGGGCCCCGCCGCCGGCACCGAGTTGCCCGGCGGCTCGGCGGAAATGACGTGCGCCCAAGCCCCGGTTGCGATGACCCCCACGCCCAGATGCATGGCGGCGGCCAAAGCGACCGCGGCGAGGGCTGGGTGACGCCAGGCTGCCGTCATACCCCGAGGCGGGCCAGCAGGTCGGCCTCGATCCCGTCGAGTTGCGTCGAGATGGCGGCGTGAGCCGCGCGCCGCCGCTGGGTCGGCATGTTCTCTGCAGCGGTGACGGCGGCGGACAGGTCGGCGAGGCGCTCACTGATGGCAGCGACAAACTGTTTGGTTTCGGAATCCTTCGCCTTCTTTTCCTGCACCGCCCTCAGCGATTGCTCGGCCCCGGCAATCCGGGCCGACAACCGGGCGCCGTGCCCGGAGAACTGGCCGATCTGGGCTAACGGAATGCCGAGTCGATCGGCCCGACGCTGGTCGATCAACCCGCGGGCCGCGATGGCTGCCCGGTAGATCAGCGGCGTCAGAACCGGGGCCAGCAGGCGGGAGACCGTCAGCGTCCGGC
>JALHRH010000274.1 GCA_022841565.1 Mycobacterium sp.
CCCTGAGGTTCGTCCGCCAGCGCCACGAGCTGCCGCGCGGCGACCTGGACCGGGTGGTGCGCCAGCAGGCGGTGATGGCCTCGCTGGCCCACCGGGTGATCTCCGGCAAGACGCTGTCCAGCCCCGCCACCCTGAAGCGGCTGGAACAAGCCGTGCAACGGTCGATGGTGCTGTCGGAGGGTTGGGACATCATGGATTTCGTCCAGCAGGTGTCCAAGCTGGCCGGCGGCAACGTCGCCTTCGCCACCATCCCGGTGCTCGACGGGGCCGGCTGGAGCGACGACGGCATGCAGAGTGTGGTCCGGGTGGATCCGCATGAGGTGCAGGAATGGGTCGGCGGCTTGCTGCACGAGCAGGACCAAGGCAAAACCGAGGAACTCGCCTACACCCCCGGCAAAACCACCGCCCATGTGATGAATGACACCGACATCAACGGACTGGCCTCGGCGGTGCTGGACGTGCTCAGCGCCAAGGGCTTCGCCGCCGGTTCGGCCGGCAACAACGAGGGCGGCCACGTCAAGAACAGCCAGGTGCGGGTCGCCAAGACCGACGACCTGGGCGCCCAGGAGGTCGCTCGGCAACTAGGCGGACTGCCCGTGGTCGCCGACTCCTCGATTCCGGCCGGATCGGTGCGGGTGGTGCTGGCCAACGACTACACGGGCCCGGGCTCCGGCCTCGAGGGCGGAGCCACGATGCCCGCGCGTGCGTCCACCATTGGATCGGTCAACAGCACCGTTCCGGCGCCGTCGCCGATCCTTACCGCGGGCTCGGAGAATCCGGAGTGCATCAACTGAATCCCACACTCCCGACCCTTTCCCAAGCGATATTGGACCCTTTGCTGCGCACCGACCCGGTCGGCCCGCGCATCACCTACTACGACGATGCAACGGGTGAGCGCATCGAGCTGTCCGCCGTGACGCTGGCCAACTGGGCCGCCAAGACCGCCAACCTGCTGCGCGACGAGCTGGGCGCCGGGCCCGGGAGCCGGGTCGCGGTACTGCTGCCGGCGCACTGGCAGACGGCGGCGGTGTTGTTCGGGGTGTGGTGGATCGGTGCCGAGGCGGTGCTGGACGGCGGCCCAGCCGATCTGGCTTTGTGTACCTCTGAGCGGCTCGAGGAGGCCGACGCTGCCGTTGCGGGCGGTGAGGTGGCAGTACTGTCGCTGGATCCGTTCGGCCGGCCCGTCCCCGACCTGCCGATCGGCGTCACCGACTATGCCACCGCGGTGCGGGTGCACGGCGACCAGATCGTTCCCGAGCCCCGGCCGGGGCCCGCGTTGGCCGGCCAATCCGTCAACCCGCTGCTGGCCGCTTGCGTGCAATCGGCGGCAATGCAAGGGCTGACGTCGACGGATCGGGTGCTGTCCACGGCATCGTGGGAAAGGCCGGAGAACCTGGTGGACGGGCTGCTGGCGGTATTGTCCGTCGGAGGATCTTTGGTCCAGGTGGCCAACGCCGATCCAGCGACGCTGCAGCGGCGCGTCGAGAGGGAGAGGGTGACCAAGGTTCTTTAATGGGGAGCCCACTCGAACATCCGATCGCCGAGCCGGTAAATCTGCAGCGAAAGTGCGAGTGTAGGGCTGCAAAAATACCGCCTCGGTGAGGCAAGCGCTCGGGGCGCTATCCGTCTGCTTTCGCGTCTGCCTGGTGTACCGATTCATGTTGATATCGCTATATTTCGATGTTAACGTGGCCCGAAAGACAGCAGACCATAGAAAGGCTTCAGACGATGGCGGTGCAGGTGCTTTTGGCGAAAGCGGCTTCGACGGTGCTCACCGGGTTGGCGGGAGTGACCGCCTACGAGGTCCTGAAGAAGGCAGCCAAGAAGGCGCCGCTGCACGAAACCGCAGTCAAGGGAGCCGAATTGGGCCTGCGCAGCACCCGCAAGGCCGAGGAAGCCGCCGAGTCGGCCCGGCTCAAGATCGCCGACGTGATGGCCGAAGCCCGCGAACGCATCGGCGAGGAGGCACCCACGCCGGCCGTCGGCCACGACCACGACCACTGAGCCCATGGCGCTCGCGCTGGTACCAGAGTTCGCACCGACCAACGACCCTGCGCTGCAGGTGATCTCGGATGCGGCCGGGCGCATGCGGGTCCGGGTCGATTGGGTTCGCTGCGATTCGCGGCGCGCCGTCGCCGTCGAAGAGGGCGTCGCCAAGTGCAACGGCGTGCGCGTCGTGCACGCCTACCCGCGCACCGGTTCGGTCGTCGTCTGGTACTCCCCCAAGCGTTGCGACCGCACGGCCGTGCTGGAGGCGATCAGCGGCGCGGCCCATGTTGCCGCCGAACTCATCCCCGCACGCTCACCCCATTCCGAGGAGATTCGTAACACCGACGTGCTGCGCATGGTGATCGGCGGCGCGGCGCTGGCCCTACTCGGCGTGCGCCGCTACGTGTTCGCGCGACCACCACTGCTCGGGCCCAGCGGCCGGATGGTGGCCACCGGCGTCACCATCTTCACCGGCTACCCCTTCCTTCGCGGTGCGCTGCGCTCGGTGAGTTCGGGCAAGCTCGGCACCGACGCGCTGGTCTCGGCGGCAACCGTGGCCAGCCTGATCCTGCGCGAGAACGTCGTCGCGCTCACCGTGCTGTGGCTGCTCAATATCGGCGAATACCTGCAGGACCTGACGCTGCGGCGGACCCGCCGCGCCATCTCGGAGTTGTTGCGCGGCAACTCCGACACCGCCTGGGTCCGACTCGCTGAGGGCCCGGAGGTTCAAGTGCCGATCGACAGCCTCGAGATCGGCGACGACGTGGTGGTGCACGACCATGTCGCCATCCCCGTCGACGGCGAGGTGGTCGAGGGCGAAGCGATTGTCAACCAATCCGCCATCACCGGCGAGAACCTGCCGGTCAGCGTCATCGCCGGGGCGCACGTGCACGCCGGTTCGGTGGTGGTACGCGGGCGGCTGGTGGTGCGCGCCCAGGCCGTCGGCAACCAGACCACGATCGGGCGCATCATCACCAGAGTCGAAGAGGCCCAACATGATCGGGCCCCAATTCAGACCGTGGGCGAAAACTTCTCCCGCCGCTTCGTGCCCACCTCGTTCATCGTCTCGGCGCTGACCCTGCTGGTTACCGGTGACGTCCGGCGCGCGATGACCATGCTGTTGATCGCCTGCCCGTGCGCGGTGGGCCTGTCCACACCGACGGCCATCAGCGCCGCGATCGGCAACGGCGCCCGCCGCGGCATCCTGATCAAGGGCGGATCGCACCTCGAGCAGGCCGGCCGGGTGGACGCGATCGTCTTCGACAAGACTGGCACGCTCACCGTGGGGCGCCCGGTGGTGACCAATATCGTTGCGATGCACAAGGACTGGGAACCCGAGCAGGTGCTGGCCTATGCCGCCAGCTCGGAGATCCACTCCCGGCACCCGCTGGCCGAGGCCGTCATCCGCTCCACCGAGGAACGCCACATCAGCATCCCGCCGCACGAGGAGTGCGAGGTGCTGGTCGGCTTGGGCATGCGGACCTGGGCCGACGGGCGGACCCTGCTGCTGGGCAGTCCCGGGCTGCTGCGGGCCGAGCGGGTCAAGGTGTCCAAGAAGGCGCAGGAGTGGGTCGATAAGCTGCGCCGGCAGGCCGAGACGCCGCTGCTGCTCGCCGTGGACGGCACGCTGGTCGGCCTGATCAGCCTGCGCGACGAGGTGCGGCCGGATGCGGCTGGGGTGCTAAATGAGCTGCGGGACAGCGGCGTTCGCCGGATCGTCATGCTGACCGGCGACCATCCCGACATAGCTGCGGTGGTCGCCGAAGAGCTGGGCATCGACGAGTGGCGTGCCGAGGTGATGCCCGAGGACAAGCTCGAGGTGGTGCGCCAGCTGCAGGAGGAGGGATACGTCGTCGGGATGGTCGGTGATGGCATCAACGACGCCCCCGCGCTGGCCGCCGCCGACATCGGCATCGCGATGGGCCTGGCTGGCACCGACGTCGCCGTCGAGACCGCCGACGTGGCGTTAGCGAACGACAACCTGCACCGGCTGCTTGATGTCAGGGACCTCGGCGGGCGCGCCGTGGATGTGATCCGGGAAAACTACGGCATGTCCATCGCGGTCAACGCCGCCGGGCTACTCATCGGCGCCGGCGGCGCGCTGTCGCCGGTGCTGGCCGCGATTTTGCACAACGCGTCGTCGGTAGCCGTGGTGGCCAACAGCTCTCGGCTCATTCGGTATCGGCTGGACTAAGTCAGCAGCAGTCTTTACCGCGCCAGGCCAGGATGCCCTGCCAGACGGCGACGCCGGCCACCGCCAGCCCGATCGCGGGATCGATCCACCAACCGGCGGGCCAGGCGGCCGTTACTGCCAGTCCGATCAGCACCCCGGCGGCCTGGGTAGCGCACAGATAGTTCTGGGTGCCTTCGCCCTCGGTCGCGCCCGAGTGCAGGCGCGCGCCGACCCAATGGTTGGCCCAGCCCAGAATTGGCATCAACAGCAGCGCCAGCGCGGTCAGCCCGATGCCGATCACAGACGTCTCGGCATGCTCACCGACGATGAGATGGCGGATGGATTCGGCGGCGACATACGGCGCCACCAGCCAGAAGGACACCGCGACGCCGCGTTGCGCGCGCCGCTCGGCGGTCGGCGACAGCGTCCGGTCGCCAGTGAAGCGCCACAACACCATCGCGCTGGCCAGACCCTCAGAGGCGCCACCGAGCGCCCACCCGGTCAGCGCGACAGATCCGACCGCCAGGCCCTCCCAGAACCCCACGGCGCCCTCGATGAGCAACACGGCCAGGCTGACCCACGCTAGCCGGCGCGCCCACCCGACGTAGCGCTGCCAGTCGGCTGTCGGCGGCACCGCAGGTACATCGCCGCAGACATCGTGGTCGTGGGCGCTGGTCGCCATCTCCATCCCATGATGCTAACGGCGGTGCGTACACCGGACGTGCACCACGCCTCCCGGGGCTCGTTACTGTGTCGATGGTGCGCACCGATAACGACACCTGGGATCTGGCGTTCAGTGTGGGCGCCACGGCCACCATGGTGGCTGCCGGACGCGCCCGTGCCACCAGAGCAGGCCTGATCGACGACCCGTTCGCCGAGCCGCTGGTGCGCGCGGTCGGCATCGACTTCTTTACCCGGTGGGCCAGTGGTGAACTGGATGCCGCCGACGTCGACTTCCCCGACGCCCCGTGGGGCATGCAGCGCATGACCGACCAGCAGGCGGCTCGCACCTGCTACATCGACGAGTTTTTCGAAGCCGCCCAGGCAGGTGGCATCCGTCAAGCGGTGATCCTGGCGTCCGGTCTCGACGCGCGTGGATATCGGCTGCCGTGGGCCCCCGAAACGACCGTCTACGAAATCGACGTCCCGCAGGTCATCGAATTCAAGACCGCCACGCTGGCAGCCCTGGGCGCCGTTCCGACCGCCGACGTGCGGACCGTTCCAATTGACCTCCGTCACGACTGGCCGTCAGCGCTACACCAGGCCGGGTTCGAGGCAACCCGACCCACCGCCTGGGCCGCCGAGGGGCTTTTCGGGTATTTGCCGCCTGCGGGCCAAGACCTGCTCCTGGACAACATTTCCGCGCTCAGCGCCGACAGCAGCCAACTGCTGGCCGAGGTGTTCTTCAGCGCTCCCGCCAGCCGGGAGCTGTACGACGCCATCCTCGGCAGGTGGTACGAGCACGGCCTCGATGTCGAAATGGATCGTCTGGGCTGCCCGGGCGACCGCCACGACGTCGCGACATACCTGCAGCAACACGAATGGCGGGTGACGCGCACCCTGCTCAACGAATTGCTGGTCGCCAACGGATTCCGGCCGCACTCCGACGGCCGCACCGAAGACGAAAAGTTGTTCACCGAGAACTACTTCTGCACGGCGGTGCTGCACCCAGGAAGGACCAGCTGATGCCTAACTCCGCCAAGCCATTGGACGGCTTTCGGGTACTCGACTTCACTCAGAACGTGGCCGGGCCTCTGGCCGGTCAGATACTGGCGGACCTAGGCGCCGAAGTCGTCAAGATCGAAGCACCCGGCGGCGAGCAGTCCCGCCGACTCACCTCGGTGCTGCCCGGTCGCCCGCCGCTGGCCACCTACTTTCTGCCCAACAACCGGGGCAAGAAATCGGTGGCGGTGGACCTGACCGATGACGCCGCCAGACTGCAAATTCTGCGGCTGGCCGATACCGCCGACGTCGTGCTGGAGGGGTTTCGGCCCGGCATCATGGAGCGACTCGGCCTGGGCCCCGACGAGTTGCGGGCGCGCAATCCCACACTGATCTACGCGCGCCTGAGTGCGTTCGGTGGAAACGGCCCGAACGGCATCCGCCCGGGCGTCGACCTGATGGTGGCCGCCGAGGCGGGCATGTGCACCGGCATGGCCACCCCGACCGGCAAACCGCAGATCATTCCGTTCCAGCTGGTCGACAACGCCAGCGGGCACGTGCTGGCCCAGGCGGTGCTGGCCGCGTTGCTCAACCGCGAGCGGCACGGCGTGGGCGATCTCGTTCAGGTTGCGATGTACGACGTCGCCGTCAGCCTGCAGGCCAACCAGCTGACCATTCATCTCAACAATCCCACCGGGCAACCCGCGCCCACGCCCCCGACCGCGCCCCCGGCGAAAAAGCGCAAGGGCGTCGGTTTCGCTACCCAGCCCTCGGACGCCTATCGGGCCGCCGACGGATACCTGCTGATCAGCGCGTACGTGCCCAAACACTGGGCCAAGCTGTGCCAGATCATCGGCCGGCCCGATCTGATCGACGACGAGCGGTTCGCCGATCAGCGCTCCCGGGCGATCAATTACCCCGAGTTGACCGACGAACTCGAATCGGCACTGGCCGCCAAGACCGCCGCGGAGTGGGTTGAGCTGCTACAGCAGGGCGGCCTGATGGCCTGCCTGGCCTACACCTGGAAACAGGTGGTGGACACGCCGCTGTTCGCGGAAAACGACCTGGCCCTGAAGGTGGGCGACGGGGACAATGCGATCACCGTCATCCGCACCCCCGCCCGTTACTCGGGCTTCGACGCCAGGGTCAGCGATCCGCCGCCGGCGGCCGGCCAGCATAATGACCTGTTCCTGACCTAGCCCTGACCTAGCCCCGCATTATCTGCGCGCCATTGCGGCCCCGTAGCCAGGGGATTTGTCGAGCAGGACGCTTTCGGGCACCCGCCAGCCAACGACCGCATTGCGGCTCTCCTGAGGATTATTCAATTTCCTGTTCTGAACAATATTCAATTGTACGGTGCGCCATTTTTTATTTATAAAATGCAGCAATTCTGCGCCGAATGGTATTAGGGTCCTTCTGACTTCGACGAGATAACTGCTATGGACGGGTGTGAGGCAGCGATGTTCTTGACCACGGTTGCCCCAGAAGCGCTGACGACGGCGGCGGCGAACGTGCAGGGCATCGCCTCGGCGCTCAGCGAGGCGAACGCGGCCGCCGCCTCCAGCACCACCGGGGTGCTCGCCGCGGGTGCCGATCAGGTGTCGGCGGCACTGGCGTCGCTGTTCTCCGGACACGCCCTCGACTATCAGTCGGTCAGCGCGCAGGCAGCCCTCTTTCATTCGCAGTTCACCCAGGCACTCAGTGGCGCGGCGAATTCCTACGCAACCGCCGAGGCGGTCAACGCCAGTCCACTGCAATCCATCGAACAGCTGCTGTCACGCCCGATCATCGGCAACGGCGCCGACGGCACCGCGGCCAACCCCAATGGGCGCGACGGCGGCTGGTTATACGGCAATGGCGGTAACGGTTACAACGGCGCGGGCGGCAGCGGCGGTAGCGCCGGGCTCATCGGCAACGGCGGCGCCGGCGGCACCGGCTCCAACGG
>JALHRH010000275.1 GCA_022841565.1 Mycobacterium sp.
GGATCTGACGCTGGCCCGGCTCGAACCGGGGAGGCGCTATCACGTCAGCGGTGACGGTCGGGACCGGACCGTCACCGCCGACGCTCGCGGATGCGCGATCGTCTCTGTCGATTTGCCTGACCGCCTCGAGCTCACCGTCACGCCCTCTGGTTGAGCGGCATCCCAGATCGCCCGTCATTCTGCGCAGCACGGAGGTTGTGAGTGGTCACCCAGTTGGGAACCAGCCCCATGCCCGACGATCGGCAGGGCCATTCAGCCGTCGCTGACCATCATGAGAATGCGGACATGCGTGCCTTGCTCGCCGCACAACGAAGCGACTTTCTTCGGTGCGGCCCGCCGCCAGCGGCGCTGCGCCGGGACCGGGTTGATCGGCTGATCCTCCTGCTGACCGAGAATGTCGACGAATTCTCTGATGCGTTGTGCGCCGACTTCGGTAACCGGCCCCATGTGGTCAATCTGATCTCGGAGGTGGCCGGAATCTTGCCGGACCTGACCCTGACTCGCCGCCGCCTCGAAAGGTGGATGCGCCCAGAGCGCCCCACGCGGCTCGTGAGCCTGCTCGGGGTGCCGACCACCGTGGACAAAAAGCCGTTGGGAGTCGTCGGAGTAATCGGCCCGTGGAACTTTCCGGTCAGTCTGGTCGCGCAACCCGCTGCGTCGGCACTTGCTGCCGGGAATCGGGTGATGATCAAGTTCTCCGAGGTCACTCCTCGAGCGGCGGATGTGTTCGCCGCCAAGGTGACCCGGTACTTCGACCCGACCGAGCTCGCGGTTGTCACCGGCGGCCCCGATGTTGGTGCGGCGTTCAGCGCTTTGCCGTTCGATCACATCTTCTTCACGGGATCGCCTCGGGTGGGCGCGCTGGTGGCCGGCGCCGCGGCCACGAACCTTGTCCCGGTCACCTTGGAACTGGGCGGCAAGAACCCGGCCGTTGTCGCGCGCGATGCGGACGCCGCCGTTATGGCGCGCCGAATCATGGCTGCGCGACTGGTGAACGGTGGCCAGGTCTGCTTGTGTCCGGATTATGTGTTCGTGCCCCGCGACCGGATCGCCGTGTTCGTCGAGTCTGCGTTGGACGGCGCACGCGAAGCCGCAACGGCCGACGACGGTCACGGACTGGTCAGTCTCGTGGACGACAAGAACTTCCAACGCGTCGCCGCGCTGATCGATGACGCGCGCCGCCGGGGCGCGGCAGTTCACGATGTCGGCACTGCGTTCGACCGCCCGCGGCGGCGCATCCCGCCGACGGTGCTGGTCGGTGTCACGGCCGACATGGACATCGCGCGCGAGGAGGTCTTCGGGCCCGTGTTGTCGGTGTTGCCTTATGACACCGTCGAGGAAGTCTGCGACTACATCGCGGCGCGGCCTTCACCGTTGGCGGCCTATTGGTACGGCAAGACCGGTCCTGATTTCGACCGTTTCCGGGACTGGACCACCAGCGGTGGTATCACCGTGAACGACTTCGCGCTGCATTGCGCGATCATCGCAGGGCCGTTCGGTGGGGTAGGCCGCAGCGGGTGGGGCGCCTACCACGGGAAGGCCGGTTTCGACACTTTCAGCCACCACCGCACGGTCACCAACAGCCGGCTGCCGGTGAGCTTGGCGCGACTGATAACTCCGCCCTACCCGGCTGTGGTGAGTCCGGCGGTGTCCGGTTACATCAGGTTCGAGCGATACCGCGCGATGCGACGTCTGAAACGACGCGGGTCGCGGGAAAAGCACAGGTGAGGTTGTCGGGGTCGTCGGACAACCGGCTGCTGCCCACGGCCTCCGCATCGGGGAGTTCTCCGTCGAGGGCGGCCACCGCATTGGCCCTGCTTGCCGCGGCGAGTGGGTTTGCTGCTTCAGTGGCGACCACGACGAGGCTGGACTGGGTGCTGCGCCGGATCTTGCCCGGGTTGTCATCGGCAGCCTCTGTGGTTCCGCTGTTCTTCGTGAGCCTGGTGGCGAGCGAGTTCCCGCTGCATGTCGTGCTCGGTGAAGCGCTGATCGCCGCCGGGCTGTTGCCCAATGCGCTGCACTCCCGTCGGGGGAGAGTCGCAGCGGGTGCCCTTGTCGCGTCGTGGCTCGCCTTGCTGCGGGCCAGCGCGACTGCCCGTCGGGCGGCGAAGGTACTTGATGCGGCGCTGATCGCGGCGTTGGAACCTGGGTATGCAACGCAGCTCCCCGAGGAGACTGGTCAAGACACGCCGACGCGCCTCAAGGACACCTGGATGCCCCGGTTTAGCGAACGCCGTCGGTATCTGCGCCACGAGAACCTGTCGTACGGCACCGCCAGTGTCCGCAACCACTTGGACATCTGGCACCGTGCGGATCTCCCGGCAGATGGACGTGCGCCGGTGCTGGTGCAGATTCACGGCAGCGCCTGGGTCGCCGGAAGCAAGCGCGGCCAGGGTTATCCGTTGATGGCGCATATGGCGGAGCGGGGGTGGGTCTGCGTGGCGATCAACTACTCGCTCGCTCCGGCGGCGCGCTGGCCCGCGCACATCGTCGATGTCAAGCGTGCGCTCGCCTGGGTCAAGCAGGAAATCGCCTGCTACGGAGGCGATCCGGGCTTCGTCGCGCTGACCGGGGGCTCAGCCGGCGGGCACCTCACCGCGTTGGCCGCGCTGACCGCCAGCGAACCCGTCTTTCAGCCCGGCTTCGAGGAGGCCGACACGGCAGTGGCCGCGGCGGTACCGTTCTACGGCGTCTACGACCTGCTGGACCGAACCGGCCAAGCTCCTCCGGAGCAGGAAGCCTTCCTGACCAGGGTCGTCATCGGCCAGTCACCTGCCGCAGCGCCGGCCGCGTGGGACCACGGATCACCGATGTCGTGGTTGAGGCCGGACGCGCCGCCGTTCTTCATCCTGCATGGTGACATCGACACCCTGAGTTTCCCGACGCAGGCGCGGACATTCGCCAGTGAGTTGCGCCGGGTGTCGCGCCAACCGGTGGCCTATGCCGAACTTCCCGGTGCACAGCACATGTGGGAAGCGGTACCCACCGTGCGGACCGCGGCAACCGTGGCAGCGGTGGACCGATTCCTCAGTTATGTTCATGGCCGCTGCTCGGCGAACGCCGATCGCTCATCGATGACTGCGCGGGACGGCGAAACTCGTTGAGAGATGGGTGAAATCGGGATGCAGGACGTCGAAGCCCATGGGGATGGGTGTGCTCGGTGCCGACAATGCTGACCGCCTTGGCCGCGCCGATCAGCGGTTCTGTGGTCTGGCACTCGGCCGCCGGCGCACACGACATCTGGGAGGCGCTCACCGATGTCACTCGGATGGGGCAATGGAGCCCTGAGTGCACCGGCTGCACCTGGTTGGGTGGCGGTAGTTCGGCGGGAGTTGGAACCCGGTTTCGCGGGTCTAATCGCTGGGGACCCATGCGGTGGGCCACGACCTGCACTATTGAGGTCTTGGATGCCGACAGGTGCTTCGCGTATTCCGCACGGCATTGGTCCGGTGCGCGAACGCGTTGGACGTACCACCTCGTTCCCGCCGAGGCCGGCACCCTCATCAGCGAAAGCTTTGAGTCGGTGGACACACCGACGATTGTGCTGTTTCTCGACAGGCTCACCGGTCGGCCCCGTCGGCTCGAGCATCAGGTCCGCACGACGCTTGCCCGGCTGAGCGCGTTCGCCGAGCAACACGCCTCATCTCGGTGACGCACGGACCGAAAGCGTAGGAAAATCATGAAGATCCGACGGTTATGACACGCGCCGCATGCGCGCGATCACCCGTCAGGAGCTGAGCAGCCGGTCGGCGATCCTTGCGCGATGTGTGGCCGGGGACCCATAGGTGAGTTCAAGGGCTTTGGCTCGCCGCAGGTACAGGTGCAGGTCGCACTCCCACGTCACTCCGATGCCGCCGTGCATCTGAACGGCGTCGCTGACCACGTGGACCGCGTTCTCGGTGGCTACCGCTTGAGCCATTGCCACCGCTTTGGGGGCGACGTCCATCTCCGCGAGCGCCCATGCCGCGCCGTACACTGCCGAGCGGGCGTTCTCGACGGCGACGAGCATGTCGGCCAGGGTGTGCTTGACCGCCTGGAAAGTGCCTATGGGCAGCCCGAATTGGCGTCGCTCGGTCGTGTAGCGCGCGGTCGTGTGAAGCGCCGTCGAAGCGGCTCCGGCCGCTTCGGCCGCCGCCATGGTCAGCAGCAACTCACCGGGCCGTCCAACGTGGTCGGCGCCGGACAGCAATTCGGCGTCGGTACCAGCGAACTCGACAGCGGCGGCCGGACGCGTGCGGTCGACAGTGGGCAGCGGCGTGACGTGCGCGGCGTCGGTCACAAACCACCGCGTCCGTTCCGCTACCAGCGCCGGAACCACCATCAGGCCCGCCGCCGCGGCGTTGGGCACCAGCGGCACACTGCCGTCCAGCCGCCACCGCACCCCGTCGCCGGTCGCGGTGACGGCGCGTAAGTTGGCCGGCTCCGGCAACACGATGCCCGCCACGATCTCCCCGCGGGCAAGGGGAATCAGCAGCCGCTTGCGCTGATCGTCGGAACCGGTCAGTTGCACGGCCTCGCCGGCCGCGGCGTGCTCGGCAAAGGGAACCGCACCGACGGCACGCCCGAGTTGCTCGGCGATTACGGTCTGCTCAACCGGCCCGGCACCGCCGCCTTCGAAGGCCTCCGAGATAGCGACGCCGACAGCGCCCGCACCGCAGAGCGTTGTCCACAGTCGGTTGTCCATGAAGACGCCGTCGTCATAGCAACTGCGCGGATTGGCTTGCTGGGCACACACATCGGCGATCAGTGCGCGCAGCGCCTGGTGCTCTTCGGTGAACTCGAACTTCATCTACGCGTCCGCCCACGGGTCTCGGGGCTGGCCGAGGACGCGCTCGGCCAGCACGTTGCGCTGGATCTCCGTCGTGCCGCCGCCGATTGTCGAGGCACGGGTGCGCAGCCACCCCAGTGCCCATTTTCCCCTGTTTGGCGCGTCGGCGGCGCCGGAGTCGAGAATGGCGAACTCGCCGCCGAGGTCCAGGGCCAGTTCGTGGATCTGTTGTTCGACGTGCTGGCCGAACAACTTCGACATCGACCCCTCCGGGCCCGGCTCCTTGCCGGCAAGCACGTTGGCCAGGTTGCGAAGTCCGTTGAGCCGTACCAACTCCACGTCGATCCACGCTTGCGCGATCCGGTCTCGAAGATGTGGATCATCGGCGGCGCGGATGCCGTGCCGGTCTGGAGTGACCGCCTGCGTGATCGCCTTGCTCAGTGTCGCCGTCAACGCCATCTGTTGACCCAGGAACAAGATGGCCCGCTCGTTGGCCAGCGTGGTTCGCGTGACGTTCCAGCCGCCATTGAGCTCGCCCACGACGTTGGTCAACGGCACCCGAACCGACTCCAGGAAGACCTCGTTGAATCCCGCGTCGCCGGAGATCTGGCGAATGGGCCGCACCTCGACGCCTGCGGCGGTCATCGGGATGAGCACGAAGCTAATGCCATGGCGCTTGGGCGCGTCGGGGTCGGTGCGCACCAGAGCGAACATCCAGTCGGCGTGTTGAGCCCCCGAGGTCCAGATCTTCTGGCCGGTGATGACCAGAGTGTCGCCGTCCACGACGCCACGGGTGCGCAGCGACGCCAGGTCGGACCCCGCCTCAGGTTCGGAGAAGCCTTGGCACCACACCTGGCGGCCGTCGAGCATGGGCGGCAGGAATCGCTGCCGCTGTTCTGGGCTACCGTGTGCGATCAACGTGGGCCCACACAAGTTCAGGCCGATCCGGCCGGCCAGGGGCGGCACCCTGCGCTCGGCCGAACTGAGGTAGAAGAGCAGCTGTTGGCGTGCGGTGGCCGCGCGACCGCCGAACTCGGTAGGCCAGCCGATCGCCGCCCATCGGCCGGCGGCCATCTGGGCCTGCCAATCGCGCGCCAGTTGGCGCTTTTCCGCCTCGGTGGTCGCGCTGATCAGCTTGGCTTGCATAGCGGGAAGGTGGGCATCGAGCCACGTGGACCAGTCCCGGGCGAAGGTGGCGTCGGGCTCGGACAAATCGATGTCGAGGTGACCCAGTGCCGCAATGGACGGTCCCTTTGTGCTGCCCACGACAAATACTATAACCTGGTGAGTACTTTGGCCGGAAAGGGGTCAGATTGTTCGACGAGCGTTGGCCGCGGGAAGCCGAGGAACTCGGTGCGGCGCTCGCCGACATCCTGGCCAAGGAGTGCCCCCCGGACACCCTGCGGGCGATGGAGCGCGGTGACACGGAGGTCGACCCTGACGGCAAGGGCCGGATCGACCGGCTCGATCGCGCGCTGAACGAGTTCGGTCTGTGGGAGCTACCGCCCGATCCCTATCTGCTCACGCGGGCGGCAGTAGTCCTGGGCGCTCACTTGGCGCCGGTGCCGTTCGTGTCCACCGCACCCGCCCTGGCGCTGATCGGCGAGCAGGAGGTGGCTAACGGCGTAGACCGGGCCGTCGTTCCGGCGACGGTGGCGCGGGTGGTGATCGCGACCGGCTCGGGCTTGGGGATCGCACCGATGCCGTCCGAGGTGCGCCGCAGCGCCGCCGGCGAGACGGTTGTCGTGCTGGAAGGCGTCGCCGCAGCAGAGGTCGAGGGCGACCCGGATGGCTTCCGCGCGTGGGGCTTTCTGCTGGAGTCGGCACAGCTGGTGGGCGCCGGGCAGGCGCTGCTTCGCTACGGCGTCGATTACGTCACAACCCGACGGCAATTCGGTGTGCCCGTCGGCAGCTTTCAAGGTGTCGCCCACCCGTTGGCCGATGCGGCCACCGCTCTGCAAGCCGCCGATCTGCTGACTCGTCACGCCACCTATCTCGCCGCCACCGACGGTTCGGTGCCGCTGTTCGCAGCAGCGATGGCGGCGGCGAAAACCCGCGCCGCCTCGCGGCAGGTGGCCGCTACCGTGCACCAGGCGCTGGGCGGTTATGGCTTCACGACCGAGGCCGAATGCCAGCTGTACTCCCGTCGCATCCGCACCTGGAGCGCCGCGATGCCCGACCCCGGGCCCTGGCTTACCCGGCTGGCCCGAACTTTGGCCGGCCCGGCCACTCGTAGCCAGCTCACCGATCTGTGGCAGTTTGACCGGGGTTTCATACTGCCGAGGTGGGCGCGCGAAATGCCCTGAAACGCTTCTACTCCGGCTCAGAAGTACTCTGACCCGCCGTCGACGTTGAGCAGCACGCCATTGATGTAGCCGGCCCGCTGCGAGAGCAGGAACGCGATCGCGGCGGCGACGTCGTCGGGCATTCCGAACCGGTTGCCCCAGGTGGCCCCGCCCCACGCGCGGTTGCGCTCTGTGAAATCCTCGTCCTCGGTGTGGCCGCTCTCGGCCATCCGCTGCCGGCGTTCCTCGACCAGCTGCTCGTTTAGGATCATTCCGGGCAGCACGGCGTTGGCTCGAATGCCCTGAGGCCCATACTCTTTCGCGAGGTTCTTGGTGAAGTGTGCCAGCGCCGCCTTCTGCGCCGAGTAGTGTGCGATTCGCGGTATGAAATGCCGCACCGACATTGCCGACGTGGTGACGATCGCGCCACCACCGTTTTCCAGCATGACCGGCACCGCCGCACGCGCGATCCGCACCGACGTCATCAGTATCGACTGAAAAGCCCTCTCCCAGAAGTCGTCTGGTTCCAGCGGCGACGTTCGCACCTCGCAGAGCCCCACCGTGTTGACCACGTTGTCCAGTCGCCCGTAGTGCTCGGTGGTCTCCGCGACGACCTTTTCCGCGTCACCGTCGCGGGTGAGGTCGGCGACCACCGTCAGCGTGGAGGCCGCTCCGGCGTCAGCGACCTCGCGGGCGACCGATTGCAGGCT
>JALHRH010000276.1 GCA_022841565.1 Mycobacterium sp.
CGCCGATCCGATCCACACTGAAATCGCCCAACTGGCACGCGAACTCGCCGAAGAGATCAGCGCCATGACCTTCCGGTCGACCAACTTCGTCACCATCCGCCGTGACATCCGCAAACACCTCGTCAGTAGCCCCTCCGGCCAACGGCTCGACACCCTCGTCGGCGCGTTGCTCGGGGTCATCGACGCCGCCACCGTTCCCACCGTCGACCTGGCCTTCCCAACCCCCACCACGACACGGCTCATCCGAACCACCAACACCCTGCCGGCGACGACCGCTGCCATCGAAATCGACGTGGACTGCGAATTCGACAGCGACGGCAAGGTATACCTGTGGGGAGCACTGCTGAGCACACCAAACAGCGAACCGGCGTACTACGCCTTCAGCTCACCGGCGTCTGATTTCGACGAATACGCCTTGGCCGCCGAGTTTCTCGACTGGATCACCGACCAACTCATTACCCACGACCACACCACCGCTTTCTGGTTCCACTACGGCCCGACCGAACCCCGGCACCTGCACCGCATCCTCGGCCCAGCCGCTCACGACGTCCTCGCCCGCGGCATCGACGTCCTCACCGACACCATCCGGCCCAACTTCTACGGCCCCACCGGATACAGCCTCAAACAACTCGCTCCCGCCGCCGGCGCACACTGGCGCACAGCCGGTGCTACTGGCGCCGACACCTACGCCTGGATCAACGCGGCCCGGGTCGGTGACTCAACCACCTGGAACACACTCATCGCCTACAACGAAGACGACGTCCGCGCCCTGCGCGCACTCCGCATAGCGCTTACACAACTACAGACCCCCGGATCAGTCTTGGAATTGGAATCGCCACCTCAAGTCCAGGGCTAAGTTAAGGCCGAAGATTTACGGTCCCAGGAAGTCCTTGGCTAGCGGGACGCTTCGCACGTTATGAATGTCCGAAAAACCGCCATTTTAGACACACCCCGCATGACCTGCAGTGATTTGCCGAGTGTTATCTATAGGCAACAGACCTGCGGAAAGTCGCCATTTCGAATGCGCCCGCGGCGGTGGCCCGGTGTCACGCGCTCGCGATACGGTCGTTTGCATGACCATGGGGTACCGGCGGTCTCCTCGCACTGGGCTGGCCGTCGCGTCAGCAGCGCTGGTGATCGCCGCTGCCGCGGCAGTGACCAGTGGCCTGGCTCTGGCCCATCCAATCGAGCCTGCGCGTCACACGGTCAACGTGGTTGCACCGCCACCGGCCACCTACACCAGCAGTGAAACCGAGGCCGCGAAGGCGGCCGCCTGCACCGCGTGGGATCGGATGGCGCGGTCTACGGCGTTGGCGAGTAGAGCTAGCGCCGATGCGTTGGAGCAGAGCTGGACAAGCCCGGAGAGCCGTGAGGCTTTGGCGACGGAGAAGCGTACTGGTATGGCTGCGTTCTCGTATCTGCGTACGCAGATAACTGACGCCACACCAGCGTCCGCTGACCCAAATGTCCTGGCACCATTTAGTCCAGCGCAGGAGGTAGGGCGACCTGGATCAGCTGGCCGCCGGCCTTGCGGAGGTAGAGCTCACCGCGACCGGGTATCCGGGCGGCGGGGCGGACCTGGTCGATGATGAATTCCTTCTTGTCGCCGTCGAGCACCAGCACCGCGGTACCGCCTCGCTGCATCGCCTGAATCAGCTTGTTCGACCCGCCGCGGGAGTACCAGCCTTCGCTGGTCACCGAGGCGATGACGTGCAGATCCAGGTTGCGAGCCGACTCCACTGCCGGGAGCAGCGGGTGCAATACCGTGGTCGAGGGTCCATTGGGGCTCAGCATCGTCAGGTCGTCGATGAGGATGAACCACTTGGGGCGCACGGGCTTCCAGTCTCGAAGCTGACGTGGATCCAGGTTCGCCGGGGGTCGACGCCGCTCCAACAAGGCCGCGATTTGGGCGGCGGCTTCACCGATTTTGGCGTGATCGGTCTCCCATACCGTGCGGTACTCGTCAGCCAGGGCGTCGCCGATCGAGAAATCGGGATCGAACATCATCACCTGGACCTCGTCTGGGCGGTAGGTCTGCATGATCGCTGCGCACACCGTGCGCAGGAACACGGTGCGCCCGGCTTTGGTGGTGCCGGTGCAGAACGCGTGCGGATAGAGGTTGAGATCCAGCCAGGCTGTAGACATGTCGCGCTCCCCGATGCCGATCGGCAGCGCGTGCCGTGGCGCCGTGTCGGGCAGTGGTTCCAGGTCGGTGAAGGCGACTTCGCCGGGCAGTTGCTGCAGCTGCGGTGCTCGACCGAAGCCCCGTTGGGCCCATTTGTCGGCCACCAAGGCCGCCGTTGCCTCGGTGGCCGCCACCTCACCACCGACGTGCGCTACCTGGGCCACGAAGGGCACGGCGACCAGCATGTGCTTACCGGGCTTGACCACCCCTCGCCCCTTTTGGTCTTCGGGGACGTTCTTAGCTGTGGGGCGGTCCATCAGCGAGTCGTTGGAGTTGGCCAGGCGCAGTTCCACTTTGGAACTCAACTTTGGTTCGGCCTTCATGCCCAGCCAGGCGTCGTTGCTGATGATGACGTGCACGCCGAAGTTCAGGGCACCGTCGGCTAATGCGGTGATCCGGTCGTGGATCAGCGGCAGTTCGTTCCTGATCGCGGTGATGTTGTCCACGACCAGAAACACGTCACCGTGGCCATCTTCGGGCACCGGTCGTCGGTTCGGACCGAACTTGTTCGCCCGGAAGCGCGACAGGTCCAGTCCCGTTGGCTGCCCGGTGGAGGAGCCCGGGTCCACCCACCGCGTCCAGTCGCGTTTGCGGTTGCGCAGGATCCGCTCGACCTCGGCGACCACCCGCTGGACCTTCTCTTCGTCGCCGGTGCCCGCGATGCCGCATACATGCGGCAGCCCGGCCACACTTTGCAGTTTGAGGCCACCAAAGTCGATGCCGTAGAACTGCACCCGCTGCGGAGAGTTCGTCATCGCCAAGGACATCATCAGGGTGCGCAGCGCGGTTGTCTTACCGGCCTGCGGGGCGCCGGCCACACCTGCGCTGCTGTCAACGAGCGAGAGCGCCACCACGTCTTGGGAGTGCTCGAAGGGATCGTCTTCTCGCCCATAGGCGGCAACCAGGCCTGAGTCTTCGGTGAACTCGTCCCAGGGACGATTCCAGCACTCCCCCAAGATCACATCGAGGGTCAACGTGGTGGTGTCATCGAGCGCGGGCCGCCACATGCGGTGGCCGCGCGGAATCGTCCGGGCCGCCTCGCGCAGCCGATCGACCATCAGTTCGGCCACGGTGGGGGCATCGGCTTCGGGAGAGCTGGCTAGCGCGTCCTCGAGCTCCACGTCGCTCTCACCGACCACGATGTCGGGTAGCGGGACCGGTGCGGTGCTGAACTTGGTGACCGGAAGATAGTGGCCTTCGCTGCGATCGCGTTCTGTGGCGTTCATCTTCGGTGCGATGAATTGGCCGCTGGCATAGAAGCTGCGGTAGCGGGTGTGCTCGCCATCGACGACGAGGAACGCTGACCCCTGCGGGGCGTTCTTCAATTCCTCCCACGCTCGAGTGGAGCCGATCGCCGCACGGGATTCCCCGGCATCCTTGACTTTCAGGCCGATCGCGAACGTCTGTTGGGCGATCATGCCGGCCATCTTGCCCACCTCCATGCGCTGGCTGGCGTTGAGGATGTGAATCCACAGCGACCGACCTAAGCGGGCGACCTCGTCCATCACCTTGGCCATTTCCGGCACCAAGTCCAGCATCTGGGAAAACTCGTCGAGGACCAGCAGCAGGGCGGGAAGCGGTTCGAGATCAGTGCGCCCTGATGCCCGGGCCTTCTCATAGAGCCGCACGCTGGTGAACCCGGTGCGGTTGAGCAGCTCTTGGCGGCGCTTCAACTCACCGCGCAGCACCAGCTTGAAACGGTCGAGCTTGTGCTGTGATTTCGACAAGTTCGAGATGATGCCGTCGCAGTGCGGCAAATCCTCCAGGGGTCCGAACGCCGACTCTCCTTTGAAGTCTCCCAGAAGGATACGCAGTTGCTGCGGGGAGTGCGTCGCGCATAGGGCAAGCACGGTGGAGATCAGGTGCTCCGATTTACCCGAGCCGGTCTGTCCGACCATTGACCCGTGCGGCCCGAAGCCGTCCTCGGCGCCTTCCTTGACGTCCAAGTAGACCAGGCGGCCATCGAGGGCCTTGCCGATGGGTACCCGCAGCCGGTTGGCCGGTGACAGGTTGTTCCAGTTCAACCGCGGATCCCAAACGCGCAGATCGTAAATACCTAGCGCATCGGTGAAGTCCTGTCCGGCGCGGGCCTCCTCCGCCGTCCTCGCCAGCAGTGATTCTGCCTCGTCGGTGGGGGTGAACGCCGCCAGCGCCCGTGCCAGCGCCTCGGCCTCATAGATCGGCATGATGTCGGGTTCGGCGGCGAACCGCAGACCCATGGGCATCGCCCGGGTGACTGCAACCATTAGTAAACCTCCTGACCAGCGGCCTTGAGTAAGTTGATGGTGCCGTTCTCATCGGTGGCCATAAAAAATGCGGTGGCGCCGTTGGCCAGCACGCTGTGTTCGTTGCCGGTGGCTTCCAAGACCGAAACCCCCAGTCGCCCTTGCGCGCCGAGTATTGGTGAGCAGTCCGCCTCGGGAAGATCGACGACCATGACTAAGAAGCTGTCGGGGAGCGGACTGCCTTCCTGTCGGGGCTGGAAGGGGCGGCGTTGGGCCAACGCATCGCCGTAACGCTCCATAAAGGAAGGCACGTCGGGGAAGATGAGCCGAACCGGTCCGCAGGCGTCGACCAACTCGTCATCGCCGTTGTGCGGCAACCACTTCGCCCAATCCCACGACGCCTCATCATCGCTGATGATGGCAATCTTGACGTCATCGGGGCCGTGGAACACGCAGATCTGACAGATCAACGACCGCAACAGTCCTTGGACCGTCGAGCGCATCTGAGGCTCGCCGAAAAACGCCCACCCCATCTGATCGAAGAGGTGAAGTGGCCGGGGCACGTCGTGCACCACGTTCTGCGCGATGAGTAGATCCCGCACCGCGACTGTGGTCACCGTCTCTCGGAACTCTGGTGGCGGAACCTTTGTCGGCGGTTGGAGTTTCGTCTTGAGTCGGGTCACACCTAACCCGAGCCGGGCATGCCCGAAATTGCGCTCACTGGGGGTGCGCTCCCACATGCGACCGGTGCCGACCAGCGTCGCAAGGGAGCCGTTGGTGGGATCGGGATGGTGATAGCAAATCTCGCGCGCCTGCGCACGGCCGGCGGCGTGGATCTTGGCGCGCTGCTCGTCGAGGGTCCGCAAATGGTCGGCGCGGTCCTGGTTGATGGCGCTGCCGTGAGCCTTCTTCCCGGTGCCCCCCATCCGGTTTCGCAGAATCCCCAGCATGGAGATCAGCATCACCGGGAACAGGAAGAAGGAGCCGCCCGAGAGCTGCCGGGCACCCGAGAGATACAGCATCACCATCAATGCCACCGCCGCGGCGACGAAGATCAGCACCCACACCCAAATCGGCGGCTTACTCGGCGCCGGCCTGCTGATCTCGCACGGATCGGGAAGCTCCACCGCGGACTCTGGAACATCTGGTTTGCCAACCTGTTGGCGGATGAATCCGATACGGCTCACTGGCCCGGTCCCTTCGTTGGTGCCTGCAAGGCAGCGACATTCGGATCTGGCATCAAGCTGTCATGCTGAGCCATCGCCGCAGACTTGGACAAAGCTGGCCCCGCCGGGAGCCACTTGATCACCGACCACGGCGCCGGGGTGGGTGTGTCAGCCTTCAATCCCAGTGCCTGCCGGCTTTGGTCCTCACCGCCACCGCCGGTGCTCGGCACACCAAAGCGCACACCGTTGTTGCCGATGAACCACAAGCTCTCGCCACGCACCGAATCCGGCTGCACACCGGTCACCTGAACAAAGTTGGCCGAGCCCGGGCTGACATAGACCTGGTTGGCGGTGTTGACACCGGCACTAATAAAGGGCACCACGCGGCGCTCATCGCCCACCGGGATCGGCAATCGTCGCCCCGAAATAGTGCTGACCTGCGCCTGCGGCTCGCCGTTAGTCTTGCGCCACGTCACACACGTCACCGGCTCGGCAGCCTTGTCCAACAACTGCACCAGGCCCCTCGGGTAAACCGAGATATCAAACCCAACCGCCTGGGGCGCCCCCGTCAAGGCTGCTGACTTGGCCTGAATGACCTGCGCCCCTGGCACCACCGCGGCGTTAATGATCATGGTGGCCACCGTCTGTGGAACGCGCTGCACCCCAGCCGGTAGCGCGACGAAGAACTGCGGATCACCTGTCACATCGGAGACACGCATCACGCTGCCCGACACCAACGGCAGGTCGGCGGTGCTGTAGCTGACCGGTCCACCCGGCGTCGGTATTGCCGGCACACGCACGGGCGCCGTCGGCGTCAACGCCTCGTACAAAGCCCGCGACATCGCCACCGGATGCAGGTTCCCGACCGGCAACCCCAACGCCAGTGTCACCGGCTTATCGGCGAGGTCGATTTCTGAGCGGTGCCCATCAGTCACCAGGAACGTCGCGCCGGCGTACGTCATCAGGGCCACCTGCGGGGAATCGATCGTGTGCGCCCAGTCGCCGAGATCGGCCAAACCGTCGATCACCGTCACCTTCGGCACCACCTGAGACCCTTGCGAACCCAGCCGGTCACACAACGCCCACCCGGTGTCCCCGGGGGTGCGCACCGTCAGATCATCTGGCGCGCCTTGAATGCCGAGAATCGGCCCCACCGGTGCCTTGAGGATTTCACTCATCGGCACCAGCGTCGGATCGCTGGGCTGACCGGTGATCAGCCGCGCTGACGCCTTGTTCAGTACCGGGTGCATCACTCCACCCACCTCGACATACATACCGCCGCCGCCGCGCGCCTCCACGAACTCCGACTTCCCGATCTGCCCGATCGGCTTGATGAACGCCACGATCGCGCACACCCCCACGATGGCCACCGAAGCCACAAACCCCACCAGCAGAGACGCCGCCGAGTTCTTCGACGGATCGTGCACCAGCCGCACGTTGCGTCGGCCGATCCCCACCGAAATGCGATGCCGAAGGAAACGCCACGCTGAAACCTGTTCCAGCGAAGCGTAATTCAAACCGCCACGTCGCGCCATCTCCCTGTCCCCTTCGAACTCTGTCTACGCCGCGCGTCTGATCTCAAATCCCCCGGAGGGCCACTTACCGATCCGCACGCTTTGTCCCCGGCTCGGGGACTCGATCGTCTGGTGATCGTTCATCACCAGCTGCACATGTTGGTACTCGCCGTTTTGCTTGTTGCACAGCAAAATATCCCCAGGCCTGGCGTCTTCTGGACGCACGCGCACACCCCAGCCGGTCATCTCGTACGTGGTGCGCGGAATGGCGATCCCCGCCTGCTTGTACGCGTACTGCACCAGACCAGAACAGTCCAAACCCACGTTCGGTTTGGTGCCACCCCAGACATATGGAACGCCCAGCTGCGTCAACGCAGCTTTAACGATGCGGTCACCCTGCGGGCCACCGCTCCCTCCGAAATCAGCGTTGGTACCGGCACCCGCTTGCGCGCCGACCGCCTGCTGAGCCCGTCCCGACCCGCCCCCGCCAAGCAGGTTGCCGAGCATGCCCAAGGGAGCCAACGGCATTGCGCTCATCGGTATCTGCGGCATCATCGGCATTTGGGGCATCATCGGTGCAGCCCCGCCCGGAGGGTGACCGATGCTCTGATAGCCCGCTGCGGTCGCGTCGGCGGCCGCGGCGTGCGTT
>JALHRH010000277.1 GCA_022841565.1 Mycobacterium sp.
GCCTTCTTTCAACTGATGATTTCTATGAAGCAGAAACCATTGCCATAGAGCTTGAAAGGCTTAACGAAGAAAGAAGAGCCTTGGAAATTAACGTTCTCGAAGAAGCAATGATTCAAGCTGAAGCCCAGAAAGACAGCCCGTTCATCATCGTTCAGTCTGAAGGCTGGCACCAGGGAATTATCGGAATTGTAAGCAGCCGCCTTAAAGATTTATACAGAAGGCCAGTGGCAGCCATTTCAATTAATAACGGCGTTGGAAAAGCTTCCAGCCGCTCTATTCACGGTGTTGACCTTGGCTCTTCAATAACCCAGGCTCGCCTTGAAAATATTGTTTTGACCGGCGGCGGCGCTTTGACCGGCGGCGGGAACGGCGTCGGAGCCGGCGGCGCGGCGTTGACCGGTGCCGGCGGGACTTTGGCCGGCGCGGGTGGCGGCGCAGACTGCGACGGTTGCGGCGTCCGTTCGGCGGGCGGGGAGGGCGGTCGGGGAGGGGAGACCGGCTGCTCGGGCAGCATTCGGTTCCGCAGAAATTCTTGGGGCGCGTTCATGGGCTCCTCGGGTGCACAGGCCTGTCGGCCAACGCGGGATGCTGTCGTCCAGTATCGGTCACCGACTGGTCCGCGCCAGTCGCGTTCACACCGCGCAAACTCGGTCGAGCCGCGGCTGCCGGGGCGCCAGTGCGCCGCCCGCCGGCTCGGAGGCTTGATCGCTCGACATTGCTGCCACGCCTTATCGTGCGCCATGTTGCCGGTGAGACTGGGCAGCGCGATTCACCGGGCCGCTGCAGAACATCACCGTGGGCGACCGCAGCAAACTTCTACGCGAGTGCGACGGGCTCCGGCGTCCAGGTGCGATTCTCACCACAGTCCGCGGCCGTCCGCCATGGTCGCAGGTCAGGACGCGATGCTGTCGATCGCTGGTAACAGCGAATTTACGGAGCCGCCAGCTGAAAGGTTAGTATTGGTAAGTTGGCATGTCAGGCGGGTTTTGTCATATCGTTTTACGACTTGTCGAAATAGGTACGGGGCTACCGTTCAACGCTGCACGGACGAAACCCTGACCGGATTATCTCCGCTTGGCGGACAGCCTGTCGATGAGACCGAGGGGGTTCAGCCCGCAACCTCCGGGTGCGGTCCCTTCGATCCGGAAAGTCGATTCGCAAAGCGGCCGTGCAGAAAGTCTGCTGAAGGGTTAGGTGGGAATGACGCCCAAGCGCGTCGGGCTGTATAACCCCGCATACGAACACGATTCATGCGGTGTGGCCATGGTCGTCGACATGCACGGCCGGCGTAGCCGCGACATCGTGGATAAGGCTATTACTGCGTTGCTCAACCTCGAGCACCGTGGTGCTGCCGGCGCCGAGCCGCGCAGCGGTGACGGCGCTGGCATCTTGATTCAGGTCCCGGATGAGTTCCTGCGCGCAGCCGTGGATTTCGAGTTGCCCGTGGCGGGTAGCTACGCCACCGGCATCGCATTCTTGCCGCAGTCGTCCAAGGACGCCGCCGCGGCCTGCGCGGCGGTGGAGAAGATCGCCGAATCCGAGGGCCTGCAGGTGCTCGGCTGGCGCAATGTGCCCACCGACGATTCGTCGCTGGGCGCGCTCTCGCGCGACGCGATGCCCACCTTCCGCCAGGTCTTCCTGGCCGGCGCCGATGGCATGACGCTGGAACGGCGCGCGTACGTGGTCCGCAAGCGGGCCGAGCACGAACTGGGCACCAAGGGCCCGGGTCAGGACGGACCGGGGCGCGAGACTGTGTACTTCCCGAGCCTGTCCGGGCAGACGCTCGTCTACAAGGGCATGTTGACCACTCCGCAGCTCAAAGCCTTCTACCTCGATCTGCAGGACAACCGGATGACCAGCGCACTGGGTATCGTGCACTCCCGGTTCTCGACGAACACCTTCCCGTCCTGGCCGCTGGCGCATCCGTTCCGCCGGGTTGCGCACAACGGCGAGATCAATACCGTCACCGGCAACGAGAACTGGATGCGCGCCCGGGAGGCGCTGATCAAGACCGACATCTTCGGGTCGCACGACGACGTGGAGAAGCTGTACCCGATCTGCACGCCGGGGGCGTCCGACACGGCGCGCTTCGACGAGGTGGTCGAGTTGTTGCACCTGGGCGGCCGCAGCCTGGCCCATGCGGTGCTGATGATGATCCCCGAGGCGTGGGAACGCCACGAGTCGATGGACCCGGCGCGACGGGCGTTTTATCAATATCACGCCGCGCTGATGGAGCCGTGGGACGGACCTGCGTCCATCACGTTCACCGACGGCACCATCGTGGGCGCGGTGCTGGACCGCAACGGCTTGCGGCCCTCCCGGATCTGGGTCACCGACGACGGCTTGGTGGTGATGGCCTCGGAGGCTGGGGTGCTGGACCTGGACCCGTCCACCGTGGTCAAGCGGATGCGGCTGCAGCCGGGCCGGATGTTCCTGGTGGACACGACGCAGGGCCGCATCGTCGCCGACGAGGAGATCAAAGCCGAGCTGGCCGCCGAGCACCCGTATCAGGAGTGGCTCGACAAGGGTCTGGTTCCGATCGAGGAGTTGCCGGCGAACAAGTACGTGCGCATGCCGCATCACCGGCTGGTCGTGCGGCAACAGACCTTCGGCTACACCTACGAGGAGCTCAACCTGCTGGTGGCGCCGATGGCCCGCACCGGTGCGGAACCGCTCGGGTCGATGGGCACCGACACCCCGATCGCGGTGCTGTCGAAGCGTCCGAGGATGTTGTTCGACTATTTCCACCAGTTGTTCGCCCAGGTGACCAACCCCCCGCTGGACGCCATCCGCGAAGAGGTGGTGACCAGCCTGCAGGGCACCACCGGCGGTGAGCGCGACCTCCTCAACCCGGACGAGACCTCGTGTCACCAGATCTCGCTGCCATCACCGATTCTGCGCAACTTCGAGTTGGCCAAGCTGATCAACCTCAATCCCGAGGATGAAGTCAACGGGCGGCCACATGGCATGCGGTCCAAGGTGATTCACTGTCTGTACCCGGTGGCCGAGGGCGGTGCCGGGCTGGCTGCCGCGCTGGATGAGGTGCGCGCTGAGGCATCGGCGGCGATCGCCGATGGTGCGCGGCTCATCATCCTGTCTGACCGTAACTCCGACGAGTCGATGGCTCCCATCCCGTCGTTGTTGGCGGTCTCGGGTGTGCACCACTACCTGGTGCGCGATCGCACCCGCACCCACGTGGGTCTGGTGGTCGAATCAGGCGACGCCCGCGAGGTGCACCACATGGCAATGCTCATCGGGTGCGGTGCGGCGGCGATCAACCCGTACCTGGTGTTCGAGTCGATCGAGGACATGCTCGACCGGGGCATCATCGACGGCATCGAACGCCACAACGCGCTCAACAACTACGTCAAGGCCGCGGGCAAGGGCGTACTGAAGGTGATGTCCAAGATGGGCATCTCAACGTTGGCCTCCTACACCGGTGCACAGCTTTTCCAGGCGGTCGGCATTTCCGAGGACGTGCTCGACGACTACTTCACCGGATTGTCCTGTCCCACCGGGGGCATCACCCTCGACGACATTGCCGCCGACGTCGCGGCCCGGCACGCACTGGCCTACCTGGATCGTCCGGATGAGCGCGCGCACCGCGAGCTCGAGGTGGGCGGGGAGTACCAGTGGCGGCGTGAGGGCGAGTATCACCTGTTCAACCCGGAGACCGTTTTCAGACTCCAGCACTCGACGCGGACCGGTCAGTACAAGATCTTCAAGGAGTACACCCGGCTGGTCGATGACCAGAGCGAGCGGATGGCATCCCTTCGCGGCCTGCTCAAATTCCGCGCCGGCCTGCGTCCCCCGGTGCCGATCGACGAGGTCGAGCCGGCCAGTGAGATCGTCAAGCGATTCTCCACCGGGGCGATGAGCTACGGCTCCATCTCGGCGGAAGCGCACGAGACGCTTGCCATCGCGATGAACCGGTTGGGTGCTCGGTCCAACTGCGGGGAGGGCGGCGAGGACGTCTCCCGGTTCGAAAAGGATCCCAACGGTGATTGGCGGCGCAGCGCGATCAAACAGGTCGCCTCCGGCCGGTTCGGGGTCACCTCGCACTATCTGACCAACTGCACCGACATTCAGATCAAGATGGCGCAGGGGGCCAAACCCGGTGAGGGCGGCCAGCTTCCGGGCCACAAGGTGTATCCGTGGGTGGCTTCGGTGCGGCACTCGACGCCGGGCGTCGGGTTGATCTCGCCGCCGCCGCACCACGACATCTACTCGATCGAGGATCTCGCACAGCTGATCCACGATCTGAAGAACGCCAACCCGTCCGCGCGGGTGCACGTGAAGCTGGTATCCGAGAACGGTGTCGGGACGGTGGCCGCGGGTGTGTCCAAGGCGCACGCCGACGTGGTGCTGATCTCTGGCCATGACGGCGGCACCGGCGCGACGCCGCTGACGTCGATGAAGCATGCGGGTGCGCCGTGGGAGTTGGGTCTGGCCGAAACGCAGCAGACCTTGTTGCTCAACGGTTTGCGTGACCGGATTGTGGTCCAGGTGGACGGCCAGCTCAAGACCGGCCGTGACGTGATGATCGCGACGCTGTTGGGGGCCGAGGAATTCGGTTTCGCCACCGCACCCTTGGTGGTGGCCGGCTGCATCATGATGCGGGTGTGTCACCTGGACACCTGCCCCGTCGGGGTCGCCACTCAGAACCCGCTGCTGCGGGAGCGGTTCACCGGCAAGCCGGAATTCGTGGAGAACTTCTTCATGTTCATCGCTGAAGAAATGCGGGAGTACATGGCGCAGTTGGGTTTCCGGACCGTCAACGAGGCGGTGGGCCAGGCGGGGGCGCTGGACACCACCTTGGCCCGTGCGCACTGGAAGGCGCACCGCCTGGACCTGACCCCGGTGCTGCACGAGCCCGAGTCGGCGTTCATGAACCAGGACCTTTACTGCAGCTCACGACAGGACCACGGGCTGGATAAGGCGCTCGACCAGCAGTTGATCGTGATGAGCCGGGAGGCGCTGGACTCGCAGAAGCCGGTCCGGTTCTCGACCACGATCAGCAACGTCAACCGCACGGTCGGCACTATGCTCGGCCATGAGGTGACGAAAGCCTATGGCGGACAAGGGTTGCCGGACGGAACTATCGACATCACGTTCGAGGGATCGGCCGGTAACAGCTTCGGGGCGTTCGTGCCCACAGGGATTACCTTGCGGATCTACGGTGACGCCAACGACTACGTGGGTAAAGGGCTGTCCGGCGGGCGGATCGTGGTGCGGCCGTCCGACGATGCGCCGGAAGGCTATGTCGCCGAGGACAACATCATCGGCGGCAACGTGATTCTGTTCGGTGCCACCAGCGGCGAGGTCTTCCTGCGCGGTGTGGTCGGCGAGCGGTTCGCGGTGCGCAACTCCGGAGCACACGCCGTCGTCGAGGGCGTCGGCGACCACGGTTGCGAATACATGACCGGTGGCCGGGTCGTCATCCTGGGCGGCACGGGTCGCAACTTCGCCGCCGGGATGTCCGGCGGTGTGGCTTACGTCTACGATCCTGACGAGCAGCTGCCCAACAATCTCAACATCGAGATGGTCGACGCCGAGGCCCTGGACACCGACGACGCGGAGTACCTGCACGGCATCATCACGGCGCACGTCGATGCCACCGATTCTGCTGTCGGGCAACGTATCCTGGCTGATTGGCGCGGCCAGCAGCGGCATTTCGTGAAAGTGATGCCGCGGGATTACAAGAAGGTGCTGCAAGCGATCGCCGACGCCGAACGCGATGGCACCGATGTCGACAAAGCGATCATGGCGGCGGCTCATGGCTGATCCAACCGGCTTCCTCAAGTACACCCATCGGGAGTTGCCCCAGCGGCGACCCGTGCCGTTGCGACTCAAGGACTGGAAAGAGGTCTACGAGGAGTTCGACGGCGGTACCCTACGTGAGCAGGCGACCCGCTGCATGGACTGCGGCATTCCCTTCTGCCACAACGGTTGTCCACTGGGCAACCTAATCCCGGAATGGAATGACCTGGTGCGCAGGGGCCGTTTCCGGGACGCGATCGAGCGGCTGCACGCGACCAACAACTTCCCGGACTTCACCGGCCGGTTGTGTCCGGCACCGTGTGAGCCGGCTTGCGTGCTAGGCATCAACCAGGATCCGGTGACGATCAAACAGATCGAGCTCGAGATCATCGACCGAGCCTTCGACGAAGGCTGGGTGGAGCCGGTACTGCCTCACTGCGATACCGGGAAGACGGTTGCCGTGGTGGGTTCGGGCCCGGCGGGATTGGCTGCGGCGCAACAGCTCACCCGCGCCGGCCACCAGGTCACCGTCTTCGAGCGCGATGACCGGATCGGCGGACTGCTGCGCTACGGCATTCCCGAGTTCAAGATGGAAAAGCGCGTATTGGATCGTCGGCTGGAGCAGATGGCCGCCGAGGGCACTCAGTTCCGAGCGGGCGTCAACGTCGGCGAGGATATCACCGCTGAGCAGCTGTTGGCCGACTTCGATGCGGTCGTGCTGGCCGGGGGTGCCACCGCGTGGCGCGAACTGCCGATTCCGGGCCGCGATCTGGACGGCGTCCACCAGGCGATGGAGTACCTGCCATGGGGCAACCGGGTTCAAGAGGGTGACGACGTCCTGGGTCCGGACGGGGAGCCGCCGATCACCGCCAAAGACAAGAAGGTGGTGATCATCGGTGGTGGTGACACCGGTGCGGACTGCCTGGGCACCGCACACCGGCAGGGTGCGGCGCGCATCCACCAGTTCGAAATCATGCCCCGGCCGCCGGAGACCCGGGCCGGATCAACCCCGTGGCCGACCTATCCGCTGATGTACCGGATCTCCTCGGCGCACGAGGAGGGCGGTGAGCGGGTGTTCTCGGTGAACACCGAGGAGTTCCTCGGCGAGGAAGGGCACGTCACGGCGCTCAAGGTGCACGAAGTGACGATGCAAGACGGGAAGTTCGTCAAGGTCGAGGGTTCCGACTTCGAGCTGGAAGCCGATTTGGTGTTGCTGGCAATGGGATTCGTCGGCCCAGAGAAGCCAGGCCTGCTCACCGAGCTCGGGGTGAAGTTCACCGAGCGCGGGAACGTGGCGCGCAGTGACGACTACGAGACATCGGTTCCCGGTGTGTTCGTGGCCGGGGATATGGGCCGAGGCCAGTCGTTGATCGTGTGGGCGATTGCCGAAGGCCGTTCCGCAGCCGCGGCTGTGGACCGTCACCTGATGGGTTCCAGCGCGCTTCCGGCGCCGATCAAGCCGACCGCAGCCCCGCTGATGTAACCACATCAATCACACCTGAAACATTTGATAAATGTTCGGCGCGCCGCCAAACGTTTGCCGGACGTCTGCTGTCTAATCAGTTCCTGTGGGCTCCGTCACAACAAGGCACGCTCAGGCCGCCCAGGAGCCACGGTTGCGTTAACCGATCGCAGGAGTGATCACCGTGCACATGAACCCAGTTCCACGGACACGAATGGGGCGAATCGCCTGGTCGCTGGTTCGTCATCCGGTTAAAAGCCGCGAATTTCCGGCGAAGCACGAGCGCCTCGTCACGGCTCAAGAGCTGTTGCGCTTCGCCATCTGACCCTCGCGGTCACCGGCGGCGTCGCTGCGGCCGGCCGCTGGCACGGTTTGCTCGGAGTTAGCCCAGCAGACCCGAATCCCGGATGGCCGCGGCCAGCGGCTCCACGACGGCGGGGTCATGCGGCGGCGCGATATAGACGATGC
>JALHRH010000278.1 GCA_022841565.1 Mycobacterium sp.
ACCGTCAACCCCGCCCAGGGCCAGTCCGTAGGCGTAGGGGCGGCCGACACCGACCGCGGTGGCGCCCATCGCCAGCGCCTTGACGACGTCGGCGCCGCTGCGGATGCCCGAGTCGAAAAGCACGGGCACGCCGTCAGCGGCTTCCAGGACGCCGGGGAGACAATCCAGGGCCGGCAGTCCGCCATTGGCCTGCCGACCGCCGTGAGTTGAGCAGTAGATGCCGTCGACGCCACCGTCGATGGCGCGGCGCGCGTCGTCGGGATGGCAAATGCCCTTGATGATCAGCGGCAGCTCGGTCAGCGACCGCAGCCAGCCGAGGTCGTCCCACGTCAGGGGGTTTCCGAAGGTCTGCGCCCAGGCCAGCACGGCGCCTTGTGGGTCTTCCTCAGGCGGCCTTTGCAGGCCGGCGCGGAAGACCGGGTCGCTGGTGTAGTTGCTCAGGCAGTGCCCTCGCAGTTGCGGGAAGTTCGCCGTGCGCAGGTCACGTGGTCGCCAGCCGGGAATCCAGGTGTCGAGGGTGACGATGATGGCCTTGAATCCGGCGGCTTCGGCGCGCTGCACCAGGCTGGCGGCCAGTTCCCGATCCTTGGGCGTGTACAGCTGAAAGAACCCGGGCGTGTCGCCGAACAGAGCGACGACGTCCTCCATCGGGTCGGCCGTCAGGGTGGAGACGACCATCGGCACACCGGTGCGGGCTGCCGCGCGTGCGGTCGCCAGGTCGCCGTGGCCGTCCTGAGCGCATAGGCCGATGACGCCGATCGGTGCCATGAACAGCGGCGACGGCAATGTCAGGCCGAACATCTGCACCGACAGGTCGCGCTCGGCGGCGCCGACGAACATCCGTGGCATCAGACCCCACCGATCGAACGCCTCGCGGTTGGCGCGTTGGGTGCGCTCGTCGCCGGCTCCCCCGGTGACGTACGACCAGACCGAGGGCGGCAGGGCCATCTCGGCCCGGGCTTCCAGCTCGGCGAAGGCCATCGGCAGCGCCGGCGCCACTCCCGCCAGGCCCTGGAAATAGATTTCGAGCTGATAGTCGCCGTATGCCATGGCTAGAGAATGCCAGCTGGCAGCTGCCGTGGAACCTACCGCTCCGACGACTCCGTCTCGGCCAGCTCCTTCTTCCACTGCCGGAACGTTTCTTCGGTGCGCCCGCGCCGCCAGTAGCCCGAGATCGACGCGGCCCACTGGGCGTCGATGCCGCGTTCTTTGCGGATGTAGGGGCGCAGGTTGTGCATAACAGTCTGCGCCTCGCCATGGATGAAGACGTGCACCCGGCCGGGTAGCCAACGCGCCGTGGTGACGGCCTCGATCAGCGGCGCGTGGTCGCCGGCGCGATCCTCGGGCACCAGATCCGCACGTCCGCCCCGGTACACCCAGGTGATCTCGACACCCCCGGGGGCGATCAATGGGATCTCGTCGTCTGGGCCGGCCACCTCGATGAACGTCATACCGACCGCCGAGTCGGGCAATGCTTCCAGGGCCGCGGCAATGGCCGGGAGCGCGGACTCGTCGCCGGCGAGCAGATGCCAGTCGGCCGCCGGGTCGGGGGTGTAGGCGCCACCGGGTCCCATCAGGTAGATCGGCTGGCCCGGCTCGGCCGTAGCAGCCCACTGGCCTGCCACCCCGTGCTCGCCGTGCACCACGATATCCAACGTGATCTGCCGGGCGTCCTCGTCGACGCGGCGAACCGTAAGGGTGCGCACCGGCGGGCGCCTTTCCGGCGGCAACTCCGCAAAACTGTCCAGCGTCAGCGGCCGCGGCAGCGCGGCGACGTCGATGCCGTCGGCGACGAATACCAACTTGACGTAAGAGTCGGTGAACTTGCCGGGCACAAACGTGTCGAAGTTGCTGCTGCCCAGCACCACCCTGATCATGTGCGGCGTGAGCTGCTCGGTACTAACCACTTCGAAAGCCTGCAAAGGCCGGCCTGCCACTCATCCTCCTGTCATGATCGGACCCCCGGGGTCGACTATACGAGCCGAGCCTGGCCGCGGCGCTGACGCACGAGGCGCCAACAGCCGTCGCGGCCCTCGACTAGACCCGTCAACTCCAGCAGCGCCAGCGGACCCAGCACGCGTTCTGGGAGTAGGCCGGAGGTGACGGCGATCTGGTCGACCGTGGCCGCTCCCCGGCCGGGTAACGCCTCGTAAACCTGCCGCTCCTCCTCACCCAGCCCGTCCAGCAAAGTGGTGGGTCGCGGCTGCTCGGATGCCAGCTCACCGATGCGACCGACCAACTCGACGATGTCCTCGCAGCGGGTGACCAGCTCCGCGCCGTTGCGCAGCAGCACATGGCAACCTGCCGACGTCGCCGACGTCACCGGCCCGGGTACCGCAGCCACCACCCGGCCCAGCGAACGCGCCCAGGCGGCGGTGCTGGCTGCGCCGCTGCGCAGGCCCGCCTCTACTACCACCGCGGCTCCTGACAATGCCGCCACCAGGCGGTTGCGGGTCAGGAAGCGAAATCGGGCCGGGCGGACGCCTGGCGGGTACTCGGTGCACAACAACCCGTGTTGGCCGATGCGATGCAGCAGCGCGGAATGACCCGCAGGGTAGGGCACGTCGAGCCCACCCGCCAGGACGGCGACGGTAATCCCGTCGGCGGCCAGCGCAGCCCGGTGGGCCGCCCCGTCGATGCCGTAGGCGCCACCGGAGACCACGGCGACATCCTTCTGCGCCAGCCCGCTGGCCAGTTCGCCGGTCACCTGTTCGCCGTACGCCGTCGAGGCCCGGGTACCGACCAGAGCGGCCGCACGCTGGGCTACTTCGTCCAATCGTGCGGGACCCATCGCCCACAACGCCAGAGGCATCGTGTTTTTGGACCGGGCGCCGTCGAATGCGGCGAACGCAAGCACCGGCCACTCGTCGTCGTCGGGAGTCACCAAGCGGCCACCACGCCGGCGAATCAGATCGAGATCTGTTGCAACCTGGTCGATGTCGCGTCTAGCCGCAGTGAGCCGCAACAATTCGTCGTCCACCAGACCGCGCCGGACACGCTCGGCCGCGTCCTGCGGCCCAACACTTTCGACCAGGGCGACCAGCTGCGCACAAGGCGGTTCGACGACGCGCGACAGGTATGCCCAGGCGCGCACGGTGGGGCTGTCGACAGTGGTCATCGCCGCGCTCCCGGCTGCCGGAAGCTCAGTGCGGTGGCGACCTCGGACAGCCCGGGCGCGCTACGACCGGCCAGATCGGCCAGGCTCCACGCGACCCGCAGCGTGCGGTCCACGCCCCGGATGCTGAGCAGCCCGTCGTCCAACGCCGTGCGCAACGGTTTCATCGCGGCGGCACTGGGACGGAACGCGCGGCGCAACAGCGGCCCGCTGACTTCGGCATTGGTGGCGAAGCCGTGCGGGCGCCAGCGATCGGCGGCCGCTTCCCGGGCCGCGGTCACCCGCTGGCGTACCTGTGCCGTCGATTCCCCGGCCGCGACGGCGAACGCCCCCGCCCGCACCGGATTCATCTGCACCCGCAGGTCTACCCGGTCCAGCAACGGCCCGGAGAGCTTGCCCAGATACCGACGCTTGACCGCTCCCGCGCAGATGCAGTCCTGCGGGTCGGACGGCGCGCACGGGCACGGGTTGGCGGCCAGCACCAACTGGAATCGCGCCGGGTAGCAGGCCACCCCATCCCGGCGAGCGAGGCGAATCTCGCCGTCCTCCAACGGTGTTCGCAGAGCTTCCAACACACTGACGCCGATCTCCGCACACTCGTCGAGGAACAGAACGCCGCGGTGTGCACGGCTGACCGCACCCGGACGAGCCATGCCCGAGCCGCCGCCGATGAGTGCCGCGACGGTGGAGCTGTGATGCGGAGCCACGAACGGTGGCCTCCTCAGCAGCGGCGTGTCAGCGGACAACAACCCTGCGACGGAGTGAATCGCGGTCACTTCCAGCGACTCGCGATCAGACAGCGGCGGTAACAAACCCGGAAGTCGTTGAGCGAGCATCGTTTTCCCGACACCGGGCGGACCGGTCAGCATCAGGTGATGCGCCCCGGCGGCGGCCACCTCGACGGCGAACCGAGCCTGCGACTGCCCCACCACGTCGGCCAGATCTGCCAACGGCTCGTCGCTGGCGGCCGACGCGGTGACCCGGCGATCCAGATCGTCTGATCCGCTGAGCCAGCCCTGCAGCTGCCTCAGCGTGCGCACACCCCAGACATCGATGCCGTCGACCAGGCTGGCCTCGGCCAGGTTGTCCGTCGGAACGACCACGGCCGGCCAGCCATCTCGCTTGGCGGCCAACACCGCGGGCAGTACCCCGCGCACCGACCGCACCCGGCCGTCCAACGCCAACTCCCCCAGCAGCACCGCTTTTTCCAACCGATCCCAGGGCTTCTTTCGTTGCGCCGACAGAACCGCCGCGGCCAGGGCGATGTCGTAGACCGAACCCATCTTCGGCAACGTTGCCGGGGATAGGGCAAGCGTCAGCCGGGCCATCGGCCAGCTGTTGCCGCAGTTGGTGACCGCCGCCCGCACCCGGTCGCGCGATTCCTGCAACGCCGCATCCGGCAGACCCACCAGATGTACACCCGGCAGGCCCGAGGCGATGTCGGCTTCGATTTCCACAATTTCGCCGTCCAGGCCGCGCACGGCGACGGAGAACGCGTGACCCAGTGCCATCAGCCGATGCCTTCCAGGTGGGTGAGCTCCGGGACCGGGCGCCGACCGATCCGCACTCCGATCATGTCGATGCGGATCGCCGCCCATCCCTGCTGCTGGTTGGCCAGCCACAGTCCGGCCAAGCGGCGCAGCCGACGTACCTTCGATTCGGTCACCGCCTGGGCCAACCCGCCGTAGCCATCACCGCTGCGGGTTTTGACCTCAACGAAAATTACTGTGCGGGTGGTGTTTTCGCAGGCGATGAGATCGAGTTCACCGTATCGGCAGCGCCAGTTGCGGCCGAGGATCGCAAGCCCGAGACTGCGCAAGTGATCTACGGCTAACTGCTCACCTAGTGCTCCCAGCTCAATTCGCGTCAGTGGCTTCTGGATCGTCATGAAAGCCAACATGCCCGCGGGCAACGACAGGAGGTCCGCCGCAGACGTCTCGGTGCCCTGACGGCTACCAGTTATCCCCAGTCCTGCAATCATCCCCAAACCAAGGGCCGCCGAGGCTATAGCTGAGCCCAACCCAGGTAGGGTCGGGCTTAGCGAACCCGGTCCGCCCTGGTGTAGACGTTCATCGAATCCTGCCGCAGGAACGCCACCAGCGTGATCCCGGCCTCCTCGGCCAGCGACACGGCCAGCGACGACGGCGCCGACACGGCGGCCAACACGGGAGCCCCCGCCATCAGCGCCTTCTGGGTCAACTCGAACGATGCCCGCCCGCTGACCAGTAGCACCGACGCGGCCAGCGGCACCCGCCCGCGCTCCAACGCCCAGCCGATGACCTTGTCGACCGCGTTGTGCCGGCCGATGTCCTCGCGCACCGCGAGCATGGTGCCGTCCACTCCGAACAGCGCCGCGGCGTGTAACCCACCGGTGGCGGCGAACACCTTTTGCGCGCCGCGAAGCCGGTCGGGCAGCTCTTGCAGGACTGCCGCGGCGATGGTGGCGGGATCGTGCCCGGGCGCATGCCGACTGATCGTTCGCACCGCCTCCAGCGCGGCCTTCCCACAAACCCCGCACGACGACGTGGTGTAGAAGTTGCGCGTGACGTCGAGCCCCGGCGGTTCGACGCCGGGGGCCAGCGTCACGTCCAGGACGTTGTGGCTGTTCGTGCCGTCGTCGCCGCGGCCCTCACAGTAGCGAATCGTCTGCACGTCGGCGCGCTGGCCAATGATCCCTTCGGTAAGCAGAAACCCTTGCGCCAGTTCGAAATCCGAGCCCGGCGTGCGCATCGTCACGGTGCTCGGCGTGCCGTTGAGGCGGATCTCCAGCGGCTCTTCGACGGCCAGCATCTCCTCGCGGCTAGTCACACGACCAGCGGCCAGATGCTGAACCCGCCGGCGCGCGGTTACGTGCCCCACGGAGTCTTCCCGGCCGACCCGCCCGACCTCGCGGCCCTCTCGGCAGTCACGGCCTCAAGGTACCTCGACCGCCGTCACACCGCTGACGCCAGCGACTCCAGCGCCTCGGCCGACGTGTGGGTTGGGTGCCATCCGAGGTCTCGCCTGGCTCGGCTGGTGTCCATGACCACCGATGTCCGCGCCACATGCAGCCATTCCACCAACGACGGCACAAACGGCAAGCGGGAGATCGCCGCGGACGCAGCCGACGCGGCAGCGGCGGGCACCCGTACCGGTCGGCCACCCAACGCCCTGGCGACGTCGCTGATCGTCACCACTCCGTTGCCGGCGATGTTGTAGGCCCCCGGCGGCGCCGGAGCAACAGCCGCCAGCGCGATGGCCGCCGCGACGTCGTCATGGTGCACCAGTTGCAGCGGGAATCCCGGATCCGGAATCACCGGCTTGAGCTTCCGCAGCACCTTCGAGAGGGCCCGCATCGGCGCAGGTAGCTGATTCCACGGCATCGCCTCGGCCAGTGCAGGCGCCTCGGGACCGGTCACGATGCAGGGCCGTAACACAAACACTTCCAGCGGCGAGTCCGCAGTGACTTCGGCAAGCACAGCCTCGCACGCAGACTTCTGCGCGGAATAGTAGTGCTCGGCGGAACCGCGGGTGGGCACGTCCTCGGTCAGCGGCACCGGATTGTCCCGGTGGTAGCCGTACGCCGCGACCGAGGAGGTATAGACCAACCGCCGCGGTCTTCCCGATGCTTGCAGCGCTGCAACAGTCGCTTCGAAGACATTGCGAGTGCCCTGAAGGTTGACGCGTTCGCTCTCCTCGCGCGACCCCAGGACGATGAACGCCAAGTGGATCACCACGTCGGCCTCGGAGACCAGCGCGTCGACCGCGTCGCGATCCAGAATGTCACCTTGCATGTACGTGGTTTTCGTCCAGCCGCGCGTCAGCGGATCGAACGGCCTGCGCGCCATCCCGAGGACTTTGCACACCGCGGGTTCGCGCTCTAAGGCCGTAACCGCCGAGATGCCGATCTCCCCGGTCGGACCGGTCACGGCGACAGTGAGTCCCATTTGACGGTAAGTTCCCGCCGCAGCCGCTGGCCAAACGCCTAAGCGGTCCTAACTCGCGAATGTGTGCGAATCGCGACACATGGCTATTCATAACGCGTTCACGTCTGGCCGTACCGGCGAAAGAGAGGTCATGGAGCTCATAGCACCGGCCGATTCGATGTTCCTGATCGGCGAATCCCGCGAGCATCCGATGCATGTCGGAGCACTGCAACTCTTTAGGCCACCCGCGCACGCCGACGAAGACTTCGTGACCGAAGCCTACGAGGCGATGCTTAACTGCACCGATGTCCAGCCGATTTTCCGTAAGCACCCTGCATTTCTCGGTCCCGTCACCAATTTCGCGTGGTCGCAGCACCGAGATGTCGAGCTCGACTACCACTTCCGACGATCGGCGTTACCACGCCCCGGTCGGGTACGTGAGCTGCTGGAGTTGGCGTCGCGACTGCATAGCAGCCTGCTCGATCGACACCGGCCACTGTGGGAAGCCCATCTGGTGGAGGGGCTCAACGACGGGCGCTACGCGGTATGCACTGATACGAAAAATGTGGTGACTCCGCGCGGGTGACCACTGATGGACCGCAGGTTGCTGGTTATGCGGTCTCGGCGAGTGGTGTGAGCGTGACGGTGTAGCCGAGCGCTTCGAGTT
>JALHRH010000279.1 GCA_022841565.1 Mycobacterium sp.
TCGAATGCGCAGGCCGTCAACCCGCAGAGCCGATCCCCACCGGCGCCCAGCTCTCGATATAGTTGAAAACTATCTTCTCGCGAAGTGAGAATCAACATCCAGCGTTGGCGAATCGCCCGCCGTGGTGCGCCCCGATTGACGCGCCGTCCGGGCTCTACTGGGAATCTGACGACGCGACACGCTGCGGAAGCGTCGGGGAATTCACAGTGGCACCGGCTAGACCAGCCGTTTTCGAGCTTCCCAAACGCCCGCGTGCGAGAATACTATTCTCGCCGTGGGCAATTTACAATCTCCAACGAATCGTCGGTGAGGAGGTCGAGCGCAGCGATGGCGCGACGTCCTCCGGTACAGTCCAACCATGCGCTCTCCTCGCGGCAGTCTCCCGAGCCGCCCGTGACAAGTCCGAGCGCAGAGCCGGCTTGGAAGCAGCGAGCCGTCGAGCGATCCATCAAAACCGCGAAACTGCGCGCGGCACAGCGCGTTCAGCGCTTCTTGGACGCCGCGCAGGCCATCATCATCGAGAAGGGCAGCACGGACTTTACCGTGCAGGAGGTCGTGGATCGCTCACGCCAATCGTTACGCAGCTTCTACCTGCAGTTCGATGGCAAGCACGAGCTGTTGCTCGCTTTGTTCGAGGACGCCCTGAGCCGGTCTGCGGACCAGATCCGTGCCGCCACTGAGGGTCCCACTGATCCGCTGGAGCGACTCAAGGTTGCGGTAGAGCTCTTGTATGAGGCTTCCCGTCCGGACCCGACGGCCAGGCGGCCGCTGTTCACCGACTTTGCGCCGCGGTTGCTCGTCAGCCATCCCGCCGAGGTCAAAGTGGCTCACGCGCCGCTACTGGCGTTGCTCACCGAACTGATGGAAGCCGCCGGCGCCAGCGGAATGTTGCGTGCCGACCTCGACTGCAAGCGGATGGCCGCCATGACCATGCAGACGGTGATGTTCATCGCGCAATCCAGCGGCGGAGCGGATGACGCCACGGACCACCCGATCAGCGCCGACGAGGTGTGGGACTTCTGTTCACGGGGCTTCGCGGGCGGTTAGGCCGCAACGCGATCTCTTGGCGAGCGCACGTCGCGCGTCGCCGGCGCCACGAGAACATTATTCTCCGAATGCGGCAGTATTGACACGTTCAGGCGTGCAGACGGAGCTGGCGGTGGCCGCATTCAAAAGGGGGACGGGCCGTCGATGCGGGAAGCTGCCTGAAATAGGGTCCGTCATGTGGACGGATTCGACGGACGCGGAGCGGTCATCACCGGCGGCGCGAGTGGTATTGGGTTGGCCACCGCGACCGAATTGGCCCGTCGAGGTGCGCGGGTGGTGCTCGCCGATGTCGACCAGCCCGGGTTGGAGTTGGCCATCACGCACCTGCGTGGCGAGGGTTTCGACGCACACGCAGTGATGTGCGACGTGCGGCATCTCGAAGAGGTTGTACACCTTGCGGAGGAGGCATTCCGACTGCTCGGCCAGGTCGACGTGCTGTTCAGCAACGCCGGCATCGTGGTGGCCGGTCCCATTGCCGAGATGACGCACGAAGACTGGCGTTGGGTGATCGACATCGACCTGTGGGGTTCGATCCACGCGGTCGAGGCGTTCTTGCCGAGGTTGCTTGAGCAGGGCACCGGCGGCCACATTGCGTTCACCGCCTCTTTCGCCGGGCTGGTGCCCAACGCCGGGCTGGGGGCTTACGGTGTCGCCAAGTATGGCGTGGTCAGCCTGGCCGAAACGCTCGCCCGCGAGGTGAAGGGCAATGGCATTGGCGTATCGGTGCTATGCCCGATGGTCGTCGAAACCAAGCTGGTGTCCAACTCCGAACGGATCCGGGGCGCGGACTACGGTTTGGCCTCGACACCCGACGTGACCGGGTCGACGGGGGCGCTCCCCGAGCAGGACGAGACGCTGGGCGTCGGCGAGCTGGCCCGCCTGACCGCGGACGCGATTCTGGCCAACCGTTTGTATGTGCTTCCGCACCAGGCGTCCCGGGCGTCGATCCGCCGGCGCTTCGAGCGCATTGACCGGACTTTCGACGATCAGGCCGCCGAGGGCTGGCGCCACTAACTAAGCCGGCGGTTGGACACAGCGAACATCCGTCGTCCGCCGCGACTCGCGGTCATGTTCATGGGATCCGTTGGCGCCGAAATTGCCACCACGGTCGTGAAGACCCGCTCAAGCACAGCCCCCGAAGCAATCTCGGCGCAAACCACGGCGGCGTTTGGGCGTAGCAGGCGGTTCGGGCGAAATTCAGAGACCCGCTTTAGCGAACGGGTCACGGTCTACCTGTCCGGTGCTGCGCGCATTCGAGAACGAACGCCCAGTCCGAACCAAACCGGTGTCTAGCCGGCGCAACCCGGCCACCGTGACCAGACCGACGCAAACCAGTCCGCCCCACACTATTTCGTCAACGTTCAGCCGGTGCGCCACGCCCATCAGCGAACCCACCGCAACGTTGCCGACCAGGATTCCCAGACCAACGACGCTGCTGTAAAACCCGTAATGCGTTGCCACCAGCCTGTTGTTGGCCAGGGCGACCACGGTACGCATTTCGAAGGGAAACATTGCCGCCGATGCGATCGCGAGCATGGTGGCCGTCACCAGCAAAGCCGCTACGGCGGCTGCCGTGCCATAACGCCCGTCCGGAACCAGGGCCAACGGCACAAAAGAAGCCGACAGGATGGTGGCGCCGACGACCAAACTGCGCCCGGCATCCCAGCGCGCCGCGAACCATCGAGTGATGCGGAGCTGGCCGGCGATGGCAACCAGTCCCGTCACCGCGAACGTCGTTGCCACTAGCAGCGATTGGTGGCCGGGAACCAGCACTGCAGCCTGCATGGGAAGCGCCAGATAAATCTGGAATGACAGCACGTAGGCACCGGTCATGGCCGCGGCGAACCCCAGGAAGCCGCGGTTGCGCACCACCATCCGCCAGTCGTGCCGGATCGAAGCCCGTTCGACGTCGACCGCGTGCTGGGGCAGGGCCAACAGCTGGACCACAGTCAGCACGGCGAACACTAGGGCGGCACCCAGCACGGTCGCCGTGAAGTCGAACGTCAGCAAGGCCAGTCCCAGCACCGGCCCCAGCAGGATACCCGCCTGATAGAACACGTTGAACACCGCGAACGCCTGGACCTTGCGGTCGCCGGCATCTGCCGCGAGGTAGGCACGCACCGCGGGATTGAACAGCGCTCCCGCGAAACCCGTTGCAGCCGAGGCGATCAGCAGACTAGGCAGGGATTGCGCCACCGCCAGCAGCACGAATCCGCCGGTTCGCAGCAGACATCCGGCCACGATCAGCGGTTTGAAGCCGAACCGGTCGGCCAGGGTGCCACCCAAGAAGAACATGCCTTGCTGGGAGAAGTTGCGCACCCCGAGCACCAGGCCCACGGCCCATGCCGCCACGCCGAGCGGCCCGGCCAGGTAATCCGCCAGGTACGGCATCAGCATGTAGAAGCCGACGTTGATGCCGAACTGGTTGACCATCAGCACCCGGCTGGGGCGGTTGAAGCTGCGGAACTCGGCAAGCAAGCCCATCACGCCACCGCCTGAGTCGGGTCGATCACCCTGGTGGTGCGGGTCCAGCGGGTGACCACGGCATCGGTTGGCGACAAGATCTCGTCGGGGTCGGTGGCCGTCCGACCACTGAGCAGGTCGTGTTCGTTGCAGTACTGGTCGTTGTAGATGGTGTCGAAGTACCGTTGCGGGCCGTCCGGGAAGACGGCGGCGATGGTGGTGCCTGCCGGCAGGGTGCGTGCGGCCCATCCCGCCACCAGCGAGACCGCCCCCACACTCCATCCGCCGCTGGCGTAGTGGGTCACCGCCATCTCACGCGCCGCCCGAACCGCCTCGGCCGGCGCAACCCAGTGCACTTCGTCGAACGCGGCGTAGTCGACGATTGCGGGATAGATGCTGGACCCGAGGCCACGCATCAGCCGACTGGTCGCGGGTTGTCCGAAGATGGTGGAGCCGACCGTGTCCACGCCGATCAGCCGCAGGCGCGGGTTGAATTCCCGCAGCACCCGGGCCAGGCCCGCCGAGTGGCCGCCGGTCCCCACCGAGCACACCAGCACGTCGACGCGTCCAAGCTGGCCGGCCAGCTCCAACGCCATGAATCGGTAGGCATCGACATTGTCGGGGTTGCTGTACTGGTTGGGATTCCAGGCGTCGGGGTCGGCGACCAACAGCTGCCTGACCCTGTCCTTGCGGGCCTGCTGCCAGCCGCCGACCGGGTGCGGCTCAGCCACCATATCGACGCGTGCACCGTAGGCGGTCAGCATGCGCGCGATGATCGGCTCTAGGCCGGGGTCGGTGACCAGGGTGACCGGGTGCCGGTACACATTGCCCGCAAGCGCCAAACCCAATCCCAAGGTGCCACTAGTTGATTCGATGATGGCAGCACCGGGGGCGAGATCGCCGCGGGCGCGGGCACGTTCGACCATGTACATCCCGGGACGGTCTTTCATACCGCCGGGGTTGAATCCTTCCAACTTGGCCCAGAATCCGCGATCGGCGGTCCTCACCGGGCTTTCGGGCCCGGAGACCCACAGCACCGGGGTGTTCCCGACCATGGTGCCTGGGTGCCGATTTCGGTCCGGCGTCAGCCGGTATCCCTCGGAAGGTACGCGGTGTCGATCACGACGTGGCCGCAGTGATGCCGGGTGTGAGCGGGTGGGGATTAGTACCGGCGAATCGTTCACCGTGTCGTCTACAGGCGGGTGGTTGTTCATTTTTCGTCGCTTCTACTCAGGCCGGCTTTTTGTGCGCGGCGCGGTTTGGTCAGCGGTCACTGGTCGTGGCGGAAGGCACCACGACCTGACGCTGACCGGTCAGCGACGAGCCAGGCAGAAGCGGGTCAAGAGATCCCGACCGGAGCAGGGCGATCCCAGCGCTGCCGGTGGGCCGCGCCCGGCGGGCACGACGAGATGGTGCGGCACCTGCGCCACAGCAACCGCCCCCGCTACGGCGTATGGAGCGAAAGCCGGCGCCTCCGAAGATGAAAGGGGCGCAGTCGCGAATTCGAGCGGGCATGGCAGCATCGAATCGTCCGAGAGGTGCGGGTGGTCGGTGTTCACCGCGAACTCAGCACCCACTGCCGTGGCCAATGGGTGATTTGGGTGCGCAGCGTGGTGCTGTGGATGCACCATCCAGCACTGCGCCACCAGCGCAAGAAGCGGCCATATCGCGGCGATCGCGATGATCGCGAATCGCGTCGAACCTGCGCGGCCCTTGAGCATGGCAGCCACTGTATACCCCCCACGGGTATGATGCAACGGGGGTCTGGCTCTCAATCGGGTTGCGATATTCCATCGACCTGAGGAGGGTGAGAGGCGCCTTCGCCACGAACAGCACGACTCATCCGAAGGAGCAATCAATGCCGGCACTGCCGACAAGCGGTAATCCCTTTGACACGACGCGCCTCAGCAGGCGCGGTTTCATCGCCGCCGGCATCGCCGGCGGATTCGCGCTGGCGGGCTGCGGACCGGCCAAGACCGCGACATCGCCGATGTCCGCCGCGATCGCCGCGGCCGAAACCGCCCGCCCGCACAGCGGACGCACCGTGACGGCCAGCCTGACACCGCAGCAAGCCAAAATCGACATCGGTGGCCGGATCGTCGACACGCTGGCCTACGGCGACACCATTCCGGGACCACTGCTCCGAGCGACCGTGGGTGACGAGGTCGTCGTTTCCGTCTCCAATAGGCTCGACCGCCCCACATCGGTCCACTGGCACGGTATCGCGTTGCGTAACGACATGGACGGCGCCGAACCCTCGACCCCGAATATCCCTGCGGGACAAGATTTCACGTATCGGTTCTCGGTGCCGGATGCTGGCACCTACTGGGCACATCCGCATACTGGCCTGGACGCCGACAAAGGCCTGTATCTGCCGTTCATTGTCGACGATCCGACTGAACAGGGCCTTTATGACGCCGAATGGATTGTGGTCATTGATGATTGGACCGACGGTGTCGGCAAGTCCCCGCAGCAGCTCTACGACGCCCTGACCAACAAGCCGTCCGTACCGGAGACCCCTGCGACGACCACGACCCAGGCTCCCTCGACGACCGGCGGAAGCCCGACGAGCACCAGTCCTGCGCCGTCCAGTCCTGCCAGCCCGCCGCCCGGGACGCCGGGCGGCGAGGTTGAAAAGAGCGACCTGCTCGGCGGCGACGCCGGGGATATCGCCTACCCCTACTATCTGATCAACGGACGGATTCCCGAGGCCGCCACGACCTTCAACGCCAATCCCCGGCAGCGAATCCGAATTCGCATCATCAATACCGCCTCCGATACCGCCTTCCGTGTCGCGTTGGCAGGCCATTCGATGACGGTCACCCACACCGACGGTTTCCCGGTGATCCCGACACGGGTGGACGCGTTGTTGGTGGGCATGGCGGAGCGCTACGACGTGGTGGTGACCGCTGCTGACGGCGTGTTTCCACTCGTCGCGGCCGCCGAAGGCAAGAATGCCGTGGCCCGCGCGCTGCTCGTGACCGGCAAAGGCAGCCCACCTGACCCGCAGTTCCGGCCCGGTGAACTGACCCGACGGGTGGGCACCGTCGAGATGTTCACCGCGGTGACTACCGCCAATCTGGGTCGTCCCGATCCAAGCCTGGACCTGCCGGTCGTGCTCGGCGGCACGATGGCCAGATACGACTGGACGATCAACGGTGAGCCCTACAACAGGACTAAGCCGTTGCAAGTTCGTGAGGGACAGCACCCCACCCTCACCTTCGACAACACCACCATGATGTGGCATCCAATGCATCTGCACGGCCACACGTTTCAGGTGATCAGCTCCGACGGCACGTTGGGAGCCCGCAAGGACACCGTCATCGTGCTGCCCAAGCAGAAGTTACGTGCCGTGCTGGTCGCCGACAATCCCGGCACCTGGGTGATGCACTGCCACAACACCTATCACCAGGATGCCGGCATGCAGACGCAGATCGATTACCTTTTCTGAGGCCCCGCCGGAATGTATCGCCGCGGGCCCCGCAGCTGACCTATGCGGGATTTCCCCCACCCGCGGACAAGTGCCAATAGTGGCGCGTGCAGTGCGCACGACGGAGTAACTCAAGTCTTGAGGGGCACCTCAACGCAGACATGCGTTCCGGTGGAAGCCTCGAGGAAGACGAAGGTGCCGCCAGCGGCGTCCACTCGGGCCCGGTGCGAAGCCAGACCGATGTGCCCCTCACCCAGCCTTCGCGCCATCACGTCGCCGTGGACCCCCACACCGTCGTCGGCCACGTTCAACACGCACATCCCGTCGGTGACACCGAGCCCGACCGAGGCGGTTTCGGCCTGAGAGTGGTGCACCACGTTGGACAACAGTTCCCGCACCACACCGAACACGATCGGGTCGATCGCATTTCGAATCGGGTAGTCAATGTCGGTGGTGACCTTGATACCCGAACGTCGGGCCGTGAACCCGGCCAATTGCTCCACCGCAGCACCCAACCCGACCTCCTCCAGCACCGCCGGGTGCAGCTCGAAAGTGGCCTGCCGCAACCGTTCCGACGCACTCTGCAACCCCGCGAGTGCACGGCTCACCCGCTCGTCGTCGGGGTGATCGAGTTCCAACTCGATGAGCTCCTGGCGCGCGGCCAGCACGTCCTGCAAAGGCCCGTCGTGGATGGCCTCCGAGATCCGGCGCTGCAGCACCTCCGAGGCCGTCATCGTCTGAGC
>JALHRH010000280.1 GCA_022841565.1 Mycobacterium sp.
GATCACCGTGCCGCCCCGGCACCACAAGCACAACCCAGGCACGACCCGTCGAACGAGCTGCTCATCGTCAACGCCGGATCGCTACCCCCCAGTGCTCATCCTGAATGCCCCCGAACAACTTCGGGCGGTGGCATTTTCACCTGTGCATCGGTGAGCACCAGGCAAGTGGACCCGAGCTTGGCCGGGTGCGACGATGTGCGCGCGCCGAACTGTATCGCGGGATCGGCGACGACGGGTGTCCCACCTCGTGGGGTGTGCGGCTGTACAACGGACGTGACGAGCAGATGATGACACTGATGCTTCCGAACCCATTCCTGACCAATGATCAGCAGCTCCGCGACGACCCCGCATGGGGACAGCTGGAGTTGTGGGACCGGCTACGCGCCACCTATTTGGGGCTCGACCCTGACCCACTTGACCGCGCCGGCAACGGTTTCCGTCACGGTTGACCCGGTGAGCAAGCACGGTCGGCGCCGCGCTTGATCGGGTCGCGCTCAACTGTTGAGCTCGGCGATGACCCGCCAAGCTGTCGTCACGAAAACGCGGTGTCGATGATCTCCTGCTGCTCGACGGCGTGCACCTTCGAAGACCCGGACGACGGCGCCGACATGGCCCGCCGCGATATCCGCTTGATCCCGCCGAGCAGATCGGGCAGCACCTCGGGCAGGGTAAGACCCAACGACGGCCACGCACCCTGGTTGGCCGGCTCCTCCTGCACCCAGAAGTATTCCTTGACGTTGTCGTAGCGGCCCAGCGTTTCGGCGAGCCGGCGCCGGGGCAGCGGGGCCAGCTGCTCGAGTCGGACGATCGCCACGTCATCGCGGTTGTCCTTGGCCTTGCGGGCGGCCAACTCGTAATAAATCTTGCCGCTGGTCAACAGAATCCGGGTGACCTTGGTGCGGTCGCCGATACCTTCTAGGTAGGTGGGTTCCTCAAGCACCGAGCGGAACTTCATCTCGGTGAAGTCCTTGATGTCGCTGACCGCGGCTTTGTTACGCAGCATCGACTTAGGCGTGAATACGATCAGCGGCCGCATCACCCCGTCCATGGCGTGCCGGCGCAACAGGTGGAAGTAGTTGGCCGGGGTGGACGGCATCGCGATGGTCATCGAGCCCTCGGCCCACAGCTGCAGGAAGCGTTCGATGCGGCCGGACGTGTGGTCGGGGCCCTGCCCCTCGTGGCCGTGCGGCAGCAACAGCACGACGGTGGACAGCTGACCCCACTTGGCCTCACCTGAGCTGATGAACTCGTCGATGATGGACTGCGCACCGTTGACGAAGTCGCCGAACTGCGCCTCCCACAGCACCAGGGCTTCCGGGTTGCCGACGGTGTAGCCGTATTCGAAGCCCACGGCCGCGTACTCCGACAGCGGCGAGTCATAGACCAGAAATTTGCCGCCGGTGGGGGTGCCGTCTTTGTTGACGGCCAGCAGCTGCAGCGGCGTGAACTCCGCGCCGGTGACTCGGTCGATGATCACCGAGTGCCGTTGCGAGAAGGTGCCTCGGCGGGTGTCCTGCCCCGAGAACCGCACTAACTTGCCCTCGGCCACCAGCGAGCCCAGCGCCAACAGCTCCCCGAACGCCCAGTCGATCTTGCCCTCGTAGGCCATGTCACGGCGCTTGTCCAGCACCGGCTGCACGCGGGGGTGCGTGGTAAATCCCTCCGGTACCGCCTTGAAGGCGTCACCGATGCGGGCGAGTAGCGACTTGTCGACCGAGGTGTCCAGCCCGGCAGGGATCATCTGGTCGGCCTCCACCGACTCGCTGGGCTGGGCGCCGTGCTTCTCCAGGTCGCGAACCTCGTTGAACACCCGCTCCAGCTGCCCTTGGTAGTCGCGCAGCGCGTCCTCGGCCTCCTTGAGCGAGATGTCGCCGCGGCCAATCAGAGCTTCGGTGTAGCTCTTGCGAACTCCGCGCTTGTTGTCGACGACGTCGTACATGTAGGGGTTCGTCATCGACGGATCGTCGCCTTCGTTGTGACCGCGCCGTCGGTAGCACAGCATGTCGATGATGACGTCCTTGTGGAACCGTTGCCGGAAATCGACGGCCAGCTGGGCCACCCACACGCACGCCTCGGGGTCGTCGCCGTTGACGTGGAAGATCGGGGCGCCGATCATCTTTGCGACGTCGGTGCAGTACTCGCTGGACCGGGAGTACTCCGGTGCGGTGGTGAAACCGATCTGGTTGTTGACGATGATGTGGATGGTGCCGCCCACCCGGTAGCCGGGCAGGTGCGCCAGGTTCAGCGTCTCGGCGACCACACCCTGGCCGGCGAAGGCCGCATCGCCGTGCAGCATCATCGGCACCACCGAGAAGGCCTTTCCGGCTTCGCTATCGGTGGCGCCGTGGTTGAGCATGTCCTGCTTGGCCCGCACCAGGCCTTCCAGCACCGGGTCGACGGCTTCCAGGTGCGACGGGTTGGCGGTGAGCGACACCTGAATGTCGTTGTCGCCGAACATCTGTAGGTAAACGCCGGTGGCGCCGAGGTGGTACTTCACGTCGCCGGAACCGTGCGCCTGCGACGGGTTCAGATTGCCCTCGAACTCGCTGAAGATCTGCGAGTACGGCTTGCCGACGATGTTGGCCAGCACGTTGAGTCGGCCCCGGTGCGGCATCGCGATGACCACCTCGTCCAGGCCGTGCTCGGCGCACTGGTCGATCGCTGCGTCCATCATCGGGATGACGCTTTCGGCGCCCTCCAGCGAGAAGCGCTTCTGTCCGACGTACTTGGTTTGCAGAAACGTTTCGAACGCCTCGGCGGCGTTGAGCCGGCTCAGGATGTACTTCTGTTGTGCCACAGTCGGTTTGACGTGCTTTGTCTCGACCCGCTGTTCCAGCCATTTCTGTTGCTCGGAGTCGAGGATGTGGGTGTACTCCACTCCGATGTGGCGGCAGTACGCGTCGCGCAGCAGGCCCAGCACGTCGCGCAGCTTCTTGTACTCGGCGCCGGCGAATCCGCTGACCTTGAACACCCGGTCCAGGTCCCACAGGGTCAGGCCGTGGGTCAGCACCTCGAGGTCGGGATGGCTGCGGAACCGGGTCTTGTCCAGCCGCAGCGGGTCGGTGTCGGCCATCAGGTGGCCGCGGTTGCGGTACGCCGCGATCAGGTTCATCACGCGGGCGTTCTTGTCGACGATCGAGTCCGGGTTGTCGGTGCTCCAGCGCACCGGCAGGTAAGGGATGCTCAGCTGGTGGAAGATCTCGTCCCAGAAGTCGTCCGACAGCAGCATCTGGTGGATGGTGCGCAGGAAGTCGCCGGATTCGGCGCCCTGGATGATGCGATGGTCATAGGTCGAGGTCAGGGTGATCAGCTTGCCGATTCCCAGTTCGGCGATGCGTTCCTCGCTGGCACCCTGGAACTCGGCGGGGTATTCCATAGCACCGACACCGATGATGGCGCCCTGGCCGGCCATCAGCCTGGGCACCGAGTGCACGGTACCGATGGTGCCAGGGTTGGTCAACGAAATCGTCACGCCGCCAAAGTCTTCGGCGGTCAGCTTGCCGTCACGGGCGCGGCGCACGATGTCTTCGTAGGCGGAGACGAATTCCGCGAACCGCAATTGATCACAACGCTTGATGCCGGCCACCACCAGGGAGCGCTTGCCGTCCTTGCCCGGTAGGTCGATCGCCAGGCCCAGGTTTGTATGAGCTGGTGTGACGGCATTCGGTTTGCCGTCGATCTCGGCGTAGTGCCGGTTCATATTCGGGAACTGCTTGACCGCCTGAACCAGCGCGTAGCCCAACAGGTGGGTGAACGAGATCTTGCCCCCGCGGGTTCGCTTCAACTGGTTGTTAATGACGGTCCGGTTGTCGATCAACAGCTTGGCCGGAATGGCCCGCACGCTGGTCGCCGTCGGCACGTCCAGGGACGCCGACATGTTCTTGACGACGGCCGCGGCGGCGCCGCGCAGCACCTGCGTCTCGTCGCCCTCGGCGGGCGGGGGAGGAGCGGACTTCGTGGCCGCCGGGGCCGGGGCCGGCGCACCGTTTCCGGCAGCGCCTGCGGCGGTGGACTTGGCTGGCCTGACGGGTTCTGGGGCGGGCTTCACCGGCGCGGGCGGCTTGATTTCGGCGGGCTTCGCCGCGGCGGGCTTGGTCGTGGTGGTTGCCGGGCTGTCCTGGCTCGTCTCGCTAGACGACTCGGGGTTGTAGTCAACCAGAAACTCATGCCAGCTCGGGTCGACCGAGGAGGGGTCGTCGCGAAACTTGCGGTACATCTCTTCGACCAGCCACTCGTTTTGCCCGAATGGTGAACTTATGTTGGCCACGGCCGCTGTTCGCCTCGATTCTTGTTTCCTGCAAGCGTTTCGGCGAACGCCTGCGACTTCTGGCGCCCCGGGTGGCCTGGGCGCCGCACACCCCTCGGTGGTCGGCAATGGGTTCCGACCGTATCTGACCCATAAAGGCTAGCGCTTTGCCCGCGATCCGCGGGAGAGACCGACCGCTTCAGCTGGCATCCCGGACTGTCGGCAGCACGTGCAAGGTGACCGGCCACCGGTCCGGGGCCGGACCGAAGGCCGACCGTGCGTTGCGGACCAGCTTCTTGCCCACCATCCGGTTGCCGATCGCGCCGATGATCGCGCCGATACCCACCGGTAGCAGCTTGCCGAACATGAGTGCGCCACGCTTGAGCGCGAACCGTTTGACGAAACGCTTGAACAAGCTGTTGTTCAGCTTGGAGATCGCCGGCAGCGGCAACGACGCCATGCTTTCCGACACCCACCCGCCGCTGGTGCGCCCACCCCCGATCACCGCCGCCACGGCGGCCTTGCTGTTGTCGCCGACCAGCACCGCCAGGATCAGCGCGCGCCGCCGTTCCCGGTGGTCGAGAGGGATGTTGTACACCGTAGCTAGCGCCAGCACCAACATCGCAGTCGCTTCCAGGAACAACGCGGTTTCACCCGCGGCCGCCGACAGTGCGGCCAAGGTGCCAATGCCGGGCAGCGTCGCGGCCGCACCCACCGCGGCGCCGCTGGCCGTCACCGCAGCTACGAAGCGCTTCTCTAGCTTGGTCACGATCTCGGCCGGGCTGGCGCCCGGGTGCGCGCGGCGCAGGCGCGCCACGTAGGCCTCCGCAGCGGGACCCTGGATGCGCGAACTGCGTTCGATGATGTGCGCCAACGCCCGGCTGGATGCTTTAGGCCGGCCTCCGTTGCCGACGGACTGCTGGTCGGGTACCGACTTGTTTCGTCGAGCGCTCATAGTGCCTCTCTTCGGGACGGCGTCCTTTCAGGCTAACGCGCGTCCAGCACGATAGGTGCCGGGCAGAAGAGCTTCACGTGATCCGGTGACCGGTCGTGCTTGCCTCCCGGCCGGAGAGCGAAGCGGGGAATGCGGCAGGAATAATGCGGTCTGGACCCGCGCGTGACCCGACGGCGGGAGCCGAAACGAGGTGCGATAGATGAGCACGGCGACGAGGCAGCTGTCCAGGAACGACCCCTCCGTGAACAATTGGGCCGCGCTGTGGGCGATGATGCTCGGGTTCTTCATGATCATGCTCGACTCGACGATCGTGGCGGTGGCCAATCCGACGATCATGAGCGCGCTGCACATCGGGTACGCCACGGTGGTCTGGGTGACCAGCGCATACCTGCTGGGATATGCGGTGGTGTTGCTGGTCGCCGGCCGACTCGGTGACCGGTACGGCCCGAAGAACCTCTACGTGATCGGCTTGGTGGTCTTTACCTTCGCGTCGGTGTGGTGCGGGCTTTCCGGCAGCGCCGCCATCTTGATCGCGGCCCGCGTGGTGCAGGGGGTGGGAGCTGGTCTGCTCACCCCGCAGACGCTGTCGACGATCACCCGGATCTTCCCGGCGCAGCGTCGCGGCTCCGCGATGAGCATGTGGGGAGCCACCGCCGGAGTCGCCAGCCTGGTCGGCCCGCTGGTCGGGGGAACGCTGGTAGACGGCCTGGGCTGGCAGTGGATCTTCTTCGTCAACGTGCCGGTCGGGGTGATTGCCCTGGCGTTGGCGATCTGGCTGGTTCCGGTCCTGCCGGTCCGCATGCAGCGTTTCGACCTGATTGGCGTCGCGCTGTCCGGCGCGGGCATGTTTCTGCTGGTGTTCGGGCTGCAGGAAGGCCAATCGGCGGACTGGAAGCCATGGATCTGGGCCGTGCTGGTCGCCGGCGTCGGGTTCATGTCGGCGTTCGTCTACTGGCAGTCGATCAACAAGCGGGAGGCGTTGGTTCCGCTGCACATCTTCGGTGACCGGGACTTCAGCCTGTGCAACGTCGGAGTAACCATCATCTCGTTCGCGACGACGGCGATGATGCTGCCGTTCACCTTTTACGCCCAGTCGGTGTGCGGGCTGTCGCCGACGCGTTCGGCTTTGCTGATCGCGCCGGTGGCCATCAGCAGCGGACTGCTTGCGCCGGCCGTCGGGCTGATCATCGACAAGGTCCACCCGGTGCCGGTCTTGGGTTTCGGCTTTTCGGCGCTGGCCGTCTCGATGACGTGGCTGGCGATGGAGCTTCACCCGGACACACCGGTCTGGCGGCTGGTCCTGCCGCTCATCGGGCTGGGTATGGGGATGGCGTTCGTCTGGTCACCGCTGGCCGCCACCGCGACCCGCAACCTACCTGCCGAGCAGGCCGGCGCGGGCTCGGGCGTCTACAACGCCACCCGGCAGTTGGGCGCGGTGCTCGGTAGCGCAGGTATGGCTGCGTTCATGACGTGGCGTATCAACGCCGAAATGCCGGAACGCCCAGCCGCGCCGGCCACGGAGGATGCCGGCCTGCAATTGCCAGCGATCGTGCGGGAACCGTTCTCGGCCGCGATGTCCCAGTCGATGCTGCTGCCGGCGTTCATCGCGTTGTTCGGGATCATCGCGACACTGTTTCTAGTCGGCGCCCTGTATACGACCACGAGGCGACGCGAAGGCGACGACCTGGCCGGCTACGCGCTGGCGGAGGACCCGGAGGACGACGACGATGACGGCTACGTCGAATACATCCTGCACCGCGAACCGGCCGCTGCCTTCGACGACAGCCCGCATCCGTTGGTGACCTCCTACAACGGTGCTCCGGTGGACGGCCTGCGTCCCGTCGCGGAGTCTGCACGCCGCCCGGACCCCGACGGTCCGGTGGTCGGTCGGCGCTGAACCTCACCGCGCCCCGGTGAGTGTCTCGGTGAGTGCCAGGAAGGCGCCGAGGTCCACCAGGCTGGCGGGGGTGGCGGGCAGGTACTGGGTCAGCAGCTCCGATCGCACGATGGTCGCTGCGTACTGCGCCCGGCTGATGGCGACGTTGAGCCGGTTGCGGTTGAGCAGGAACGAGATACCGCGTGGGACCTCGTCGATTGATGACGCCGTCATCGAGATCAGAACGACCGGCGCCTGCCCGCCCTGGAATTTGTCGACGGTGCCGACCCGGACCCCGTCGAGTCGGGCCGCCATCAATTCGCGACGGATCAGGGTCACCTGGGCGTTGTACGGGGCCAGCACCAACACGTCAGAGGCGGTCAACGGGCGGGTGCCGTGCTCGTCGGTCCATGGCTGGCCGAGCATGCGTGCGATCTGGGCCACGATCGCGGCCGCCTCTTCGGGGCTGTCGATCGAATTGCCTTGATGGCGGACGGGAAGCACGTGTACGCCAGGCTCGTGCCCGGCCAGCCGGCGCGCGGCGGTGCGCTCGGCGTGTGAATG
>JALHRH010000281.1 GCA_022841565.1 Mycobacterium sp.
GTGCCGATGCCAGCCAGATCCGTTGCGGCAGAGCCCAAGAACTCCGGCGTGGTCGTCAGAAAGGACATCGCAGTTCTCCCCCAATCCTGATGCGACGGCCCTCCCTGACCAATCGCACAATGTGGCGATAGTAGCTGTCTCGACGGTGCCACGTAGGTATTTTTCCAAAACGAACTGGATAAAATTACCGCTGTTCACCGGGCAGACGGCTGGCTCCGCTCCGCCTAACGCCTAGCTGCTGCGGCTACCTGGTGGCGACGTTGCCACCGACCGTGCCAGCGACTGTGCCACCGACCGTGCCACCAATCGTGCCGGTGCCGTTGAGAGCGGCCGTCAACGTGGCATTGAGCTGGGTAAGCAGACTCGGCAGACCACCGGTGAGGGTCAGCTGAATCGGGAATGCGAGGTTGCTCAGGACGGCAGCATCGAACAAGAACTTCTGCTGAAGGGCGCCCAGCAGGCCGCCGGCCGTGAGGCCACCGAAGACATCTCCCGGGGCGCTGACCAGAAGACTGCCTGTCAGGTCCGCGACAGGGGCGCCCAGCAGGGCGTTGACGGCCCCTTGCGGCGTACCGACCAGCAGTAGGTTCAGGCCGTTGAAGGCGTTGTTCACCGCGCCGTTGAGGGCACCGCCCGTCCCAAAAACGAGTACCTGCAACAACTGCTGGTTGGCCACCAAGTTGGCGTTGAAGGCCAGCTGGCTGTCGACCAGTGCCTGCAAGCCGGTCGGGGTGAGGCCCAGCTGCGTCAACAACGAGGTGTCCAGCCCGGGGATGCCGCCCAGCGCCGCGTTGAGCGACAACAACTGGTGGGCTACACCGGTGAGGCCGCCGCCAACCGGGAACCCGCCAACCGCCAACTCGGGACTGAAGAGCAGGCTGCTGACCAAAGCTGCCGAGGACGGCGCGCCCACGACGGCGTTGATGAATCGCTGACCGGTACCCACCAGCAAGTTGGCCGCGTTGACGGCGTAGCCGACTGGACCGGCCAGCGCCGGCGGGCCGAGCAGCGCGATCTCAGTGGCGACGAGAGCCTGGTTGAATGCGATCTGGTTGTCGACGAACCTAGCCAAAATCCCGCTCTGTAATTGCTCGAATCGAGCCAACCCGCCGGTCGGCAGGCCTGCGGCCGCGTTTACCAGCGCGGTAAGTCCGGCGGTATCACCGTTGACGACGCCCGTCAGGGCCGCGCTGATCTGACCGCCGAGCGCCGATAGACCACCATTGACGTTGCCCGCCAATGTGGCACCGGCCTGCGTCAAGGCGGCGAGGTTGGGAAGCGCGAAGCTTCCCGACAGTGCCCCGCTCAGCGCGGTGCCGAGCTGAGCGCCGAAGGCCGACAATCCGCCGGTGCCATTGCCAAGCAGCGCAGGAAGATTCGCGGTGAACCCACCCGTCAGCACCGGCAGAGTCACGTCGAAACCGCCCGTCAGCCCGGACAACGCGGCATTGAGGCCGCCTGCCAACGACCCGCCAGTCTGGGCCAACCCGGCCAGGCTTGAGCTTAGGCTGGTCGCCAGCATCCCACCGGTCTGAGCGAGCCCGGTGAGGCCGGCATTCAGATTGCCCGCCAACGCATTACCCGCCAGCGCCAAGCCGGAAAAGTCAGGCAGGCCGCCGCCGAAAACCCCGGACAGAGCACCGGTGAGCTGAGCGCCTAAACCAGCGAGCCCAGCACCGAACGCGCCGGAAAGTCCGCCCAGTCCCAGGTTTGCGTTGAGGGCACTGTTGATCGCCAGGCTGGCATCGAAGCCGGCCGGAACCTGTGCTCCCAGAAGCAGATTGACGGCTTGCTGGCCCCCGCCTACGAACGAGTTGGCAAGGTTGAAGCCGACGTTGGCAGACCTGGACAGCGCATTACCGCTGCCCAAAGCAGCCTGCCTAAGGGCCACCTCGGCGCCCACCAACGACTGGTTGAACGACATCTCAGCATTGACCACATTGGCGGTGAATCCGGCATATGCTTCGCCGAGCCCTTCGACCGATAGAGCCGGTGCCGTCAGCCCAGTTACCAAGTTCTGCACGGTATTTGCCTCAACCGCTGCATAGGCGTTGGCACCCGCGGTCACGGCTTGCACGAAACGTTCGTAGGACGCGGCTACCTGGGCACTGACCTGCTGATACCCCGCCGCATTCGCGGAGAACAGCGCGGCAATCTGCACCGACACTTCGTCGGCAGCCGCAGCCAGCAGGCCGGTGGTCGAGGCAGCTGCTGCCGCATTGGCGGCGCCCAGCGCCGATCCGATACCGGACAGATTCGCCGCGAACGCCGACATTATTTGTGGTTCTACAACGACATACGACATGGACCGACCCCTCACCGCAATGGTTAGTGATTGCTGGCTTACCCCGGCCCGATCAGACGTCCTCTCCCCTGACCGAGCGTATCGCGGGTGTTGACCGGAGCGGGCGCTTTCTAAACGTAGATCTTTGTAACGATTTGTCGCGGGGGCCAATTGGGCGGTCTGCATGACGCCGCGCGCATGCGCACGGTTTCGGGATCATGCCGAAATCATCTGTATGGCATTGAATTCGGGCTATTGCCCAGTCTTGACCCACTGGCCGGCGTCACCGACGATGCCGACCGGCACCGCACCGGTAAGGCTGACGTTCTGCACGCTGGGACCGGCCCCGACGATCGTCGTGTCCTGCAGGATCGGCAGCACCGTCGACATGTTCCACAGTCGTGGCTCCACCGCGGTGATCACATCGTTGATGTTTTTCGACCCGTTGAGGGCGGCGTTGATGTTCGACTCAATGCTGCGGTCGCAGATCCCAGTGAGGTTCGACGGTGCCTTCACCAGTGCGCCCGGTTCGGGCTGGCGATTCGGAGTCGCCGGCGGTGAAGTGGTGTCCGGTCCGGCTTGGGTCGTGGTACCGGAGGATGTGGGCGATATCGGGGATGTAGTCGCTGGAGCCTTGGGAGCCGGCACCTCGGTCGCCTGTAACGCAGGGCACCCGAACCGGGAAGCCAAGGAGGTGGCCAGGTTTCCGCCGGCCTGATGCCAACCCACCAACGCGTCCACCTGGTGGTTGGCCAGTGCGTCGCGGTACAACGTCACCGGATCCAGGGCCAGCACACTCGCGGCGATACCAACATTGCGCAACTGGTCGGCGGCGGTGTTGGCCACGGCCACCGACGTCGGGTCGTTGACAGCCACCCCGATCACCAACGACAGCTGTTTGCCGTCCTTGCTGATCCGGCCACGGATGACCTCCGGTGGTCCGGTACTCACCGGCGCCGTCGACGAACTGGGCGCCGGCGAAATTGAGGTGCTGCTCTCGATCTGGAAGCCGGCACCCTCCAGCAGGCTCATCGCCGCCTGGGTGCTCATAGCCGGCGGTGCCGTCGGTACATAGCCCGGGTCGCTGGGCGAACGGATCTGCGCCTGGGCCAGGGTGACGGTGTTATCGCTGCCGGCGCCCACGGCAGCGAGCAGATCGACGTCGACCAAACCCAGGATCGCCTTACGGACCGCAGAATCGGCCAGCTTGGGCTCGTTCGCCCGCAGCGTCATCTGCATCACCCGGGGTGTCACGATGCGGGCGGTACGCACATCGGGAATTGCCGACAGCTGGGCGAAGGCGGCCGAACCGCCGTGCACCTGAGCCACCTGGGTGTCGCCGTTACGCATCGAATCGGCCAAGGCGGCCGGGGCACCGGCCCGCCGGAACTGGATGAGCGCCGGTTTGGCGGGCGGTCCCCAGTAGCGGTCGTTGCGGGCGATCAGGATCTCGTCACGCTGCGGGTCGATGTTCTCCACCCGGAATTGTCCGCCGGTGACCGGCAGCGCACGGGCCAGGCCGGCGGAGAACCCGCCCGGGACGTCTTTGACGATGTGCGCCGGCAGCAGGTTGTTGAACAGTTCCCGCCAGGCCGGGTACGGCTGTGCGAACGTGACGACGGCTTGCTTGCCGCCCTCGAGCGACTGGACAGCAGTAATGAGGTCATAACCGGCCGGGTCCACCACTCCGGGTTGGCTGACCATCTGCCGCCACAGGTACCAGAAGTCATCCGCGGCGATCGGGGCGTTGTCGGTCCATTGCGCCTCAGGCCGGATTGTGTAGGTCACCGTGAACGGGTTCTCGCTCGTTACGTCGGCAGCTACCAGCAGCGTCGGGTCCATCTCCCAGCGCGAGCCGGTCGACGAAGTGGGATCAGGCACCGGGCGGAAAGCGCTGGGCAGCACCAGCGCGCTGATCGCGGCGTTCACCGGCGACAGGTCCGACAACAAGTGCGGGTTGAAGCCGGCCCCGATCGAATCGATACCCATGATGATCTGGGTGGGGTGCTGCGGCGGCGGCGGCGTGCTATGCGGGGTATCGGTGCTCTGCGGCGCGGGCGGCGGGCTCACCGTGCAGCCCGACAACACCAGACCGATGGCCGCCACCAGCACGCCGATCGCCACCAGGAGGTGGCGGGCTCGGTGCAGCACGCCAATCAGGGTATCGAGGCGCACGCGGCCTACCCGCGAGCCTTGGCGCGGGCGCGGCTGCGGGCGCGCGACGTGGCCTCCAGCTCCACCTTGCGCACCCGGACGATTTCCGGAGTCACCTCGACACATTCGTCTTGAGCGCAAAACTCCATGGCCTGTTCGAGGTCGAACTCGAGCGGCTTGGCCAGAGTCTCGATGACATCGGCGGTCGACGAACGCATGTTGGTGAGCTTCTTCTCCCGGGTGACGTTGACGTCGAGATCCTCTGCGCGCGGATTGATCCCCACGACCATGCCCTCGTAGGTGTCCTGGCCGGGTTCGACGAAGAACTGGCCCCGGTCGGCGAGCTGAATCAGCGCGAACGGTGTGATGGTGCCCGCGCGGTCGGAGACCAGCGACCCGGTGTGGCGCGCCCGGATCTCACCGGCCCACGGCCGGTAGCCGTCGAACACCGCGTTGGCGATGCCGGTGCCGCGCGTCAGGGTGAGGAAGTCGGTACGGAAACCGATCAGGCCACGGCTGGGCACGATGAAGTCCATCCGGACCCAACCGGCGGCATGGTTGGCCAACTCCTCCATCCGGCCCTTGCGGGCGGCCATCAATTGCGTTATCGCGCCTACGAATTCGTCGGGGCAGTCAATGGTCATCGCTTCGAACGGCTCGTGCAGTTTGCCGTCGATCGTCCTGGTAACCACCTGCGGCTTGCCGACCGTGAGCTCGAATCCCTCCCGCCGCATCGTCTCGACCAACACGGCCAGCGCGAGCTCGCCACGGCCCTGCACCTCCCACGCGTCGGGCCGACCGATGTCGACGACCCGGATCGACACGTTGCCGACCAGCTCTGCGTCCAGACGGTTGCGGACCATGCGTGCGGTCAGCTTGTGCCCGGGCACCTTGCCGGCCAGCGGCGAGGTGTTGGTGCCGACGGTCACCGAGATGGCCGGTTCGTCGACGTGGATCCGCGGCAGGGCGTGGGCATGGTCGGGGTCGGCCAGGGTGTCACCGATCATGATCTCGGGAAGACCGGCAACGGCCACAATATCGCCTGCCGCCGCTTCCTGTGTGGGAGTGCGCTCGACGCCCTCGGTCGCGAGCAACTCGGTGATCTTCGCGTTCGTGATTACCGGCAACCCGTCGACCTCGCGCATCCACGCCACCTGCTGGCCCTTGCGCAGCTTTCCCTTATAGATGCGAATCAGGGCGAGACGGCCGAGGAAGGCGGACGCGTCGAGGTTGGTGACGAGGGCCTGCAGCGGCGCCTCCGGGTCGCCCTTCGGCGCCGGAATGTGCTCCATCAGCACGTCGAACAGCGGGTCGAGGTTGTCGCCGGCCGGCGCCTCACCATCGGCGGGCTGCTCGGTGCTGGCGATGCCGGCCCGCCCGGAGGCATACAGCGTCGGCAGGCCAAGCGCGTGCTCGGCGGCCTTCGCGGCTTCGTCGTCGAGATCGGATGCGACGTCCAGCAGCAGGTCGTGGCTGGCGTCGACGACCTCGGTGATGCGGGCGTCGGGCCGGTCGGTCTTGTTGACGACGAGGATCACCGGCAGATGCGCCGTCAGTGCTTTGCGCAGCACAAACCGGGTCTGCGGCAACGGGCCCTCGGACGCGTCGACCAGCAGCAACACCCCGTCGACCATGGACAGGCCGCGTTCCACCTCACCGCCGAAATCAGCGTGCCCCGGGGTGTCGATGACGTTTATTACGGTGACCGTCCCGTCCGGGTTGTGACGGTGCACGGCCGTGTTCTTGGCCAGGATGGTGATGCCCTTCTCCTTCTCCAGGTCACCGCTGTCCATGATGCGTTCCTGGGTGTCGTCACCGCGGTGATGCAGCGCGCCGGACTGACGCAGCATCGCATCGACCAAGGTGGTTTTGCCATGGTCGACGTGCGCGACGATGGCGACATTGCGGAATGGCACGTCGGTGATTGTGGCAGCGGGGCGCCTGGATAGCGAACTGCGCAGCTCACCAGGGGCATGCTGAGGACTTTCGCGATCCTTCCAATCCGCGACACCGGGGAAAGATGCGGCACAGATTCGCGCGATCGTGGGGTGACTCCAGCTGCGGATGTACGCTTGCGCGTCGCCCGAACAGGCGGCGTCCCCAGCTGGCCGACGGCGTGATCGTGGCGATTGCGAGCAGGATCGCTTTACGTCGGGAGGCTGTGCGCTGAGCCCATGCCGACCGCACTACGCGGGTTTCGTCAGCCCAACGCCTGCGCCAGGTCGGGAAGCCAGGCGCGGTCGGCCGGCACCCAGTCGACCTTGCTAAGTTCGGCGGCGGTCACCCAGCGCAGTGCCCGGTGATCGCGCGGGTGCGGTTCGCCGCGTGACACATGGACGCGATACGCCCGCATAGTCAACGTCTCAGTCAGCGCAACGTCGTCGCCCAGGCGCTCGCCGACGCTGACCTCGATTCCCAGCTCCTCGGCCAGTTCGCGGGCCAGTGCCTCGCGCTCGGTCTCGCCTTCAGCGACCTTTCCGCCGGGAAGCTCCCAGCGGCCGGCGAGCTCCGGTGGCCGAAGACGTTGCGCCACCAGGACCATACCGCCGCTGATGACGGCTCCGGCGACGACGATCTGGGTCGGCATGGCCAGTGACGGTATACCGTTTTGGTTATGGCTGTTCTCACCGATGAGCAAGTTGACGCCGCACTGCCCAAACTGGCCGGCTGGGAGCGGGCCGACGGCGCGTTGCGCCGATCCATCAAGTTCCCGGCATTCTTGGCCGGTATCGACGCGGTGCGTCGGATCGGCGAGCACGCGGAAACCAAGGATCATCATCCCGACATCGATATCCGTTGGCGGACGGTGACATTCGCCTTGGTCACGCATTCCGAAGGCGGAATCACGCAAAAAGATCTTGACATGGCGCGCGACATCAACGGGATCCTCGGAGAGGATTCACCAGCGTAATCGGGCGAAGCTCGACCGCAGCTGCGCCGCCGACCTAGAGCATCTCCCACTCCCGAGCGTCACGCTGACGTGGCACTCAACACCGAGCGTCACACCAGCGTGGCGCGCCGCGCCGGCGATGATGTCGTGGCAACCCAGCCCAAAGTCGTCAAAGTTGCCACTACATAGACCAACCCCGCCCACGCCAGGTACCACGGCCGGCTAATCACCCAGATGGTCGGCTGCGCGAAGCTCAGCAGCCACGGCACGCCGATCACGGTGA
>JALHRH010000282.1 GCA_022841565.1 Mycobacterium sp.
ATCTCGAGGTACATCTGGCCGTCGATCTCGCCGTAGTCGTGGATCGGCACGACGTGGGGTTCTTGCAGCCGGCCGGCGATGCGGGCCTCCCGCTTCATCCGCTCCCGGAAAACCGGGTCTTTGCTGAACTCCGCGGTCATGACCTTGACGGCGACCGTCCACTCCTTGACGGTGTGCTCGGCCTCGTAGACCTCGCCCATCCCGCCGCGGCCCAGCAACCGCTTGAGATGGTAGGGCCCGAACATTGAGCCCACTCGCGAGTCTGGTGCCTCGCTCATCGCTGAACCTCCTCAACCAACCCGAATCCCGCCGACACTATCAACAGCCTCCAGGTATTGCATGGAGCGCAACCACCGGCTTCAGCAAGCATGACGGTAGCCGCGACCTCGGGGCTTGCCAATAAGACTGCCAACACCGTCACCCGAAAAACCGCAACATTTTGCCGCGACGGTGGCGGTACCGGCCGGGTCCGGCCGGCAGGGGACGGCCGGTGGTCGCGAAAAGTCTTGTGGCAAATGGCAACCCCGCCGCTGAGCCGGTAGCTGGCCAGACCCGAGCCGCACCGCGTCTGCGCGGCGCCTGAACCGGGCGCGAACGCACCGGAAATTATTGCGCGAGTGCCACTTTCATGTGCATTAGCGCAGCGCATCAAGTCTGGGTATGCGCGGCGATCTGGAAAGTGAATTCGTGGTCGCAGATCCGGATGTGGTCGCCATCGTGGATGGTCGCGGCGGTGCGGATCCGCTGGTGGCGTACGTGCACACCGTTCGAGGACCGCAGGTCATTGATGATGTAGTTGGTCCCGGTATCGACGATGACGGCATGGTGGCGGCTGACGTTCGCGCTGTCCAGGACGATGTCGTTGTCGCTGAGCCGGCCGATGCGGGTCGCCGCCGACCGCAACGGGTAGGCGCGTCCGGTAGCAACGTCGTGCAAGTAGGCGGCCACCTTCTGCGCGGCCGCCATGGTGCGCTTGTCGAGCACTGTGACGGTTCCCACGGCGGTCACCTTGGCGTTCTGTTTCACATCGAGGGCTTCCTGGCGAAGGATCCGCTCATTGAGCGCCCGCAGCGTCGGACCGGGATCGATCCCGAGGTCGTCGGCAAGAGTCGTCTTCACTCGGCGAAAGGCGTTCAGCGCATCGGATTGGCGGTCGGTGAGGTAGTACGCCGTGATCAGCTGAGCCCACAGCGGCTCCCGGTAGGGGTGTTCCACGGTCAGCGCCTCGAGTTCGGTGATCACCGAGGATGCCCGTCCGCACGCGATCTCGGCCTCCGCCTTGGCAGTGTGCGCGATGATCTTGTCCTCGACCAGGGCGGTGGCGAATGAGTCGACGAACTGAAAGTCCCGGAGGTCGTCGAGCACCGGCCCGCGCCACTCGTTGAGCGCCGCCGACAGATGCCGGCTCGCCTCTTCGAAGTTGCCCGCCGCTGCGGCATGGACGCCCGCCGTCTTCTCGGCGATGAACCGGCCCAGATCGCAGGTGTTTTCGGGGATGGTGAGCCGGTACCCTGGCGGCGCCGCGGCCAGCACCAGGCGGGGGTCAACGCCCGCGCCACCGACCAGCTTGCGCAGGTTGGACACATATGAGTGGATACTGGCGCGTGCCCCGGATGGCGGCCATTCGTCCCACAGGGCGGTGATCAGCGTGTCGACGCCGACCGGCCTATTCCGGTTGATGACCAGCATGGCCAGCACGGCCCGCTGCTTCGGGGTGCCCAGCTGCACCAGGCTGCGGTCAATCTTCATCTCCAGCGGTCCGAGCACACCGAACTCGAGATTTCTGTCCACCATCGCGCTACCAGCCATTCCGGGTCCTCCGCGGCTTCCGATCATTTCGAATACCGAGGTGCCAGTAAGGCGACCTTCCTCATTATTGTGTCTTGGTCGTTGTCAGTCCTGTCACTGCGGGTCGTGTTGCCAGGTTTGTGGATCCGCGCCACCTGCGATCGTGCACGTCGCCGGTAGCTGGTGTGCGGTGATTCCGCCGAAATGCCTTTCCTGCCAAGGCTATCGAACAAACTCCGACGCGAAATAATCTGGTTTTCATACGGACCCACAGGGTTGCCGGCAGTCAGTTCGATGCGGCCGGTAGCAGCTGGGCATCGAGATCGGCGATCTCGGGTGATCGACGCTTGGTGGCGCGCCAGCCCCTGCCCCGGCCGGCGGCTCGGCGGTGTCGCCGGGGGCAATCGTGCGCAGGTCCGGCCCGGCTCTGGTGGTGCGCAATGCGCGGACGGCTTCGACATGCAAGTGCCTAATTTAACTGTGGCATAGCCTATTTCAGGCATGGTGTGTCCTTGGAGGTGCCGATCTCGACGGTGTCGGTCTCCGGACAAGTCCTGCCAGCATGCCAATAGGTTAGCGACGGCCAACGTATTTGCGGGTGCTCGACTTGCTGGAAGTCGCGCCGGAGCCGACTCGACGTCGACGGCGGCCGATCTCGGCCAGCGCACACCATCACACCTCTCCGCGAGCGGAAGTGCGCTCACGAATTTCCAGCCGCCCGCCGACCAGGACGCTCGGTCGCCCCACTCGTCGGGGTTATCAAGCGAGTGCTTGTCGTAGGCCGCATAGCTCGCATCCACCTCGGCCGATCGGTGGCGAGCAAGTGCCACAAATATGGCACGGCCAGGACTTCGTGCAGCCCGCCTCCACCGCGCCCCTGTCACTTGCGGGTCTCCTGGGTGACGGTCATGAAGTAGTGGCTGGTGGCCCAGGCCCTGATGAACACGGTCATCGGGATCTGCTCGTCACGGCCGTCCTTGCTGCCGCTGTCGTTGAGGTGCACGACGCCGTTTGCGGTGTCGACACCGGTCACCACCACGGCGTGGTCGGCGCGCGGTTGGCCGTCGCTGCCGCTGTTCTCGATCGGCTGGTTCCAGATCATCTCGGCGTTGAGTCCGACGATGACGGCGTGACCGCTACCGAGATACTGTTCGAGCGCCTCCATGCCGGTGTCGACGCCGGTCCGGCCGGCGGATTCCGCGTCGGTGCTGGCGGCGTGAATTCCGTAGTGCGCCAACAGGGTCGGCAGGTCGCCGGGGTCGGTACCCATTCCTGAGTTGGGGTCGTTCTGGTCGGCGGGTTTGACGTAGATCGAACCCGGGTGCACGACACTGGGGGTGGTCTGGGCGACTTTGATGATGGACCGTTCGGAGGGGAGCTTGCCGGTGATCTGTCCCACCACGTCGGCGCTGGACATGATGGCGCAGTCGTCGTAGTTCTGGTGACGCCAGTACTTCGCCACGGCGACCGGGTCGCCGTACATGGTGGCGCCCGCGGAGGCTTCGGCCGGGCTGGCGAGCCCCAGCGCGACGGCACCGGCGACGGTCGCGAACAGGGCGGTCTTTGCGATCGAGAAGATCGTCATGGTCGTGTCCTTTTCTCGTGGAGTTCTCGCTCCGCTCAGCGGGCGTGTTGAGAAAAGGTTCGGACCGCGGCCTTTCTGTTATCTCAATGAATTCTTGGAGTGATCTGACGACTGCGGCAACGCTCTAGCTGAGTAATTCCCCACCGCTCGCCGAGTGTGCACCGGCTGCGAAGAGTGTGCGCTGGCGGCGGCGACACGCCGGGCGGCGCCGCAGTGGTGGCACTCCCGGCGTGTCGGCTTGTGAAGGATGCGGCTGGAGGGCAGCCCTGCGCGAGAAAAGGGTCGTGCTGGCCGACAAGGGCGGGTCCGGCACCGCCTCGAAACGCCACTGCGCCGACCAGCTGCTGGTGCGCCCGACCGCGACGAGAAACAACGCCGCTACGGCAGCCTCGCCGGCATGCGCCAAGACCAAGTCGAGTATTGCTGATCTAGTTGCACGCCCAGGTGTCGATGTAACCGCCGCTGAGCTTGCTCAACGCGTCTTTCATGGCAGCGCTCAGGTCCGGCCCAACCCCGCCTTTGTACTCGTGGTCTTTGGCCGCGACGGCTCCGCAGGCGGTGAAGGTGGTCAGGACCTTGCAGTCGGGGAAGGCGCAGGACTTCAACGCCGTCGCCTCAGCTGCCGCCTTAGTGGGGTAGGCGTGCGATCGCCCCCACGAACCGTTGGCAGAGTACGCAATTGCACCATAGGAATCGGCCGCCGCAGCGTTAGGGGCCAACACGACTACGAGGGCGGCGGCGGTAGCCGCGCGGGCGGCGGCGACCGCTAGCCGCCGCCGACGGGTGGTCGTCATCGACATGGATGAGTCCTTTCCGAAAGCCGGCGCTAGACGGGTTTTGTCGCGGTGACCTGTTTGCCCCAGTCGGACATGGTCAGCGTCACCGAAGCGTTTGCGGTGGGGGAGATCTGGATTTGGACCAAGTGAGAGGAACCGTCGGACGCGGTCCAGACGGTGGTCGGCACCGTCGAGACGCTCTGGTCTGTCACCCGAGTTCCCGCGAGCGTCGCGATGTCGGTCGCGGATGAGTTTCCGGTGATCCTGGTGGTCGCGACGCCGTTCACCCGCTGAGTGCCCGCGACCGTCCCGTTCTTGAGATTGGCCAGCAGGTTCGCCAGGCCCTTGTCAGGATCCAGCAGCACCGACACGTTGTAGATCGAGGCGCCGTTGCCGAAGTCGGTGTAGGTCCCCGGTTGCCCCAGGTCCGAATAGAGGTGCCCGTCGACGAAGACGAACCGGGCCTCTTCGCTCTTGCTGCCCACCAGTACTGTGGCAACGCCCGTGGCGACTGTCTGGGGCGTATTGGAGACGTCGCCGTCGAGCTTGGTCACCCGGATATTGGGCACCTCACCGTCGACCGTGACGGCCACATGCATGCCGGTGGTCTTGCGCATCACGTCGGTGGCCTGCTTGAGCAACGTCGCGGCCTCTTCGCTGCTGGCGTTGGCTGTGCTTCCTGGCGATTTGGCTCCGTCGGAGGATTTGCTTCCGCATCCGCCGATGGTGAGGGTCACGGCGAACGCGACAACTGCTGCACACACCAATCGCCGTCGGTGGGCACGGGGCGCAAGCTTCATCGACATCTCCTAACGTCGACCACGGCGGACAGTCAAACAGCCGACATCCGAGCTTAGTGATGCACTGGTCGTGTCGAGCCGAATTGGGTTGTTCGGCAAGTTCTTTTGCGGGGCCACCGATCATGTGAGAAATGTGTGAGCAGCGTTGTTCAGGCAAGTGTCATCTCGTAGTAGGCGCCGCGCCGGGCCAGCAGCTCGGTGTGGTTGCCTTGTTCGACGATCCTGCCTGCCTGGACGACGACGATGCGGTCGGCATCACGAATCGTCGAAAGGCGATGGGCGATAATGAAACTGGTCCGGTCACGGCGCAGTTCACGGGTGGCCCGTGCGATCAGCAGCTCGGTGCGGGTGTCGACGGAGCTGGTGGCCTCGTCCAGGATCAGCAGCTGCGGGCGGGCCAGAAAGGCCCGGGCGATGGTGATCAGTTGCTTCTCGCCGACGCTGATATTGCCGCCACCCCCGCTGATCGGCGTCTGGTAGCCGGCGGGCAGGGTGTGGACGAACCGGTCGACGTAGGCCGCCTGCGCCGCCGCCACGATTTCGGCGGGGCTGGCACCCGGACGGCCGTAGGCGATGTTCTCTTCGATCGTTCCGTCGAACAGCCAGGTGTCCTGCAACACCATACCGATGCGCGAACGCAGCGCCTGACGGTTCAGGGTGGCGATATCGATGTCGTCAATCATGATTCGGCCCGAGTCGACGTCGTAGAACCGCATCAGCAGGTTCACCAGCGTGGTCTTGCCGGCACCGGTTGGCCCGACGATCGCGACCGTGCTGCCCGGTTCGGCTACCAGAGACAGGTCGTGAATCACCGGGTGGCCGGGCTGGTAAGCGAAACTCACGTGTTCGAACTCAACCCGTCCGCGTCCCGGGGTGCTGGGGACGGCGGGCACCGCCCCGGGGTCCGAGGTTTCCTCGGGCTCGTCGAGCAGGTCGAACACCCGCTCGGCGCTAGCCACACCGGACTGCAGCGTGTTGTACATCCCGGCAACCTGACTCACCGGCGTGTTGAACTGTCGCACGTACTGAATGAATGCCTGGATGCTGCCGAGCGTGATCTGCCCCGCGGCGATCTGCAGGCCGCCGACCACGGCGACCGCCACGTAGCCGAGGTTGCCGATGAACCCTGTTGCCGGAGCCACCAAGCCGGAAAAGAACTGTGCGCCGAAGCTGGCGTGATAAACGTCGTCGTTGAGCCGGTGGAACTGTTCACGTGCCGCTGCCTGGTGGCCGAATGTCTTGACCACCGTGAACCCGCTGTAGGTCTCTTCAATGTGGGCGTTGAGGCGTCCGGTGCTGGTCCAGTGCGCCATGAACAACCGTTTGGAACGGCGGGTGATCGCCCGCGTCACCCACAGCGACAACGGCACCGTCACAACGGTGATCAGCGCCAGCAGCGGCGAAATCCACACCATCATGAACAACACACCGAACACGGTCAGAATCGACGTCACCAGCTGGCTGATCGTCATCGACAGCGACGTCTGCATGTTGTCGACGTCGTTGGTGACCCTGCTGAGCAGTTCACCACGCTGTTGTCGATCGAAGTAGGACAACGGCAGGCGGTGCAGTTTGTCCTCCACGTCAGCGCGCAACCCGGTGATGGTCCGTTGCACGGTCGCATTGAGCAGTCGTGCCTGGCCCCAGAGCATCAGTGCGGCAACCAGATACAGAACCAGCGCGAGCGCCAGCGTGCGCGCCACGGCGCCGAAGTCCACACCCTGGCCCGGTATCACATTCATCCCGGACAACAGGTCGGCGAAGGCTTTATCGCCGCGCGCCCGGGCCGCCGCTACGGCCTGGGCCTTGGTGATCCCCGACGGTAGTTGCCGACCGATCACGCCGTTGAACAGCAGATCGGTTGCGTGCCCGAGGATCCGGGGAACCGCGACCCCGATGGCGGTGCCGACGATCCCCAGCGCGATGACGGCAACGCTCAGTCGGCGATGCGGGGTCAGTCGTCCCAAGAGTCGACGGGCGGAGCCCCAGAAGTCGCGGGAGCGCATGTTGGGGGGCGCCGGGGCGGCGCCGCGGGGGCGGGCACTCATCGGTGCGCTCATGGCATGCCCCCGACTCCGGCGCGCACCGATTGCGAGGTGGCGAACTCCGCGTACGTCGGGCACTCGGTCAGCAAGGTTTCGTGGCTGCCGGCGCCGACGATCCCGCCGTTGTCGACCACGATCACCTGGTCGGCCTGGGCTGCTGTCGAAATCCTTTGTGTGACAACGATAATCGTTGCCTGGCTGGCCACCTCGCGCAGCGTATTCCGCACCCTGGCGTCGGTGTGGACGTCGAGTGCCGAGAACGCGTCGTCGAACAGATAGATCGCCGGGCGGCGGATGACGGCGCGCGCGATCGCCAGCCGCTGACGCTGGCCGCCGGAGAAGTTGATCCCGCCCTGGGCGACGCGCATCTGCAGCCCGTGCGGGCGCACGAATTCGGCTGCGGCGGCGATACGTAACGCTTCCCACATCTGCTCGTCGGTGACGGACTGTCCGGGCACCGCCCCGTACCGCAGATTGTCGGCGACGGTGCCGGTGAACAGGTAGCCACGCTGGGGTACCAATCCGATCGCCGACCACAGCCGCTCGGTGTCATAGTCGCGGACGTCGATGCCGTCGATCATGACGCGGCCGGCGGTGACGTCGAAGAGGCGGC
>JALHRH010000283.1 GCA_022841565.1 Mycobacterium sp.
CGATATACAGCCGGCCGGCCTCGTCAAGGTAGCCCATGTCCCCGGTGCTCGTCATCCGGTCGATGACGGTCTTGCCGCCGCCACCGGTGTAACCGTCCGAAGCCAGCCCGCCGCCGACGAAAATCCGGCCGGTCACCCGCGGCCCGACGGGCCGGCCGTTGCGGTTGTAGATGCGCACCGGGCATCCCGCGACGGGCCTGCCCACCGTCTCTGGGTAGCGGCGCAGCTCCTGCGGCGTCGCCAGGGAGCCGATGCCCACCTCGGTGGATCCGTACAGGTTGTAAAGGACGTCACCGTAGGCGTCCATGAACCGGCGCGCCAGGCCCGGATCCAGCCGGTCACCACTGGATATGACAACCCGCAGGGAAGACAACGGATTTCGCGCCCGAACCCGCTGTGGCAGGTCCAGCATCCGGGCCAACATGATCGGCACCGCGCTCATCGCCTCGGCACGATGCAATGACGCCTGCGCCAGCGCAGTTTCGGCGTCGAACCGCCGGCGGGTCAGCACCGTGCCACCCAGCGCGATGGCCATCATCAGGATGCCGAACCCTAGGCCATGAAACATCGGTGCCGCCAACGAAATTCGGGACCCGACCCGCAGACCCGTGCGCGCCAGAATGGTCATGCTGACACCCACTCCAGAACCCAGGTGCGGCGTGCGTGGCACGCCTTTGGGGACCCCGGTGGTACCCGAGGTCAGCAGCACCATTCGGCCCGACGGCGCGACCTTGCGCCGCGGGACGTTGTGTCGCGGTGAGACGTTGGCCGGATCGATGACCCGGATGGACTCTGTGGTCGCTGCGATCTGGCCAGTGAACTCCTCGTCACAGAACATGGTGCGGATCTGGTGTGCACCCAGGGCACCCGCGAGCGCGTCGGCGCGGAACTCGGTGTTCACCAACACCACATCGGCGCCCACCAGCGCCGTGCCGAAAACCGAGGTGACGAAGTTGCGTCCGTTGCGGCACATGACGCCGACCGGCTGCCCGGCCCGCACGCCGGCGTCGAGCAGTTCGAGGGCCAACGACTCTGTCATCGACTGCAGCTCGCGATAGCTCAGCGGGCCGTCCTCGTCGATGATCGCGGTGCGCTCCGGCCAGCGCGCCGCCGATATCGCCAGCAAAGTGGAAAGATTCGTCCCACCCCGGCAGACCTCGCGGGCCAGCTGCAACGCCGCGGCGGGACCGGGTGGGCCCAGCAGCCCCGACGACAGCACCGCGCGCGCCGTGGTGCCGACCACGCTGTCGGTCACGACCGAGCGTCCTTGCCGGACTCGGCAAAGAATCGGTTGTGCCACAGCCGGGCAGCACGCTCGGCGGGCCCGGCCAGCAAAACGGAGGCAATCTCGGCCGGCCAAACCCAGGGCGGCTCGTTGGTGCGGGGCCGTTCGATGATGACCTTCGCGACGGCGTCGGCGGCCTCATCGGGCGTCAGGCCCGGAAGCCGGCCGAGCAGCGGGGTGGGTTCGATCATCCGGGTGCGGACCAGGGCGAAGTAGATCGTCGAAACGTCGATGCCGTCGCCGTGCAGTTCGGGCGCCACGCTGCGCAGCCAGCGGTCGAACGCCCCCTTGGACGCCTGGTAGGCACCCCACTGCGGCCCGGGCACCACCCGCACGCCGACACTGGACACGTTGACCACGTGCCCGCGGCCGGTGTCGCGCATCGCCGGAAGCAACCCCAGCAGTAGCCAGATCGGACCCAGGTAGTTGACGTCGATGGTCCGCTGAAAATCGTGCGGCCGGTCGTACTGATCGTGCAGCGACCGCCGCAGTGATTTGCCCGCGTTGCTGACGATGATGTCCAGTGGCCCGTGGTTCTCGTTGATCTGTTTCGCCAGCTGGCTGACCGCGGCCTCGTCACTGAGGTCGGTCGGGTAGCCGACGGCCCGTCCCCCGCCCGTGTTGATCGAGGCCGCTACATCTTCCAGGCGCTCGGCCGAGCGGGCCACGATCAAGACGGTCGCTCCGGCCGCGGCGAGCTTGCGTGCGCTCGCCTCACCGATCCCGTAGGACGCGCCGGTCACCAGCACGGTCTTGCCGGCGACGGCATTGCGCAGCTTGTCGGGATCGGGTTCGCGCGCGGGGTTCGCCCACCTGCTGGCAGCCGAATCAATCGCCTGCGAAACCAGATTCATCGGCTGCATCCCTCGATCGCTTTCGACCCGTCTTCACCCATCGAAACACAGGTGTGACCCATGGTCACAATGTCACTCGTAGGGCCGACGCGTCAGGGGTTTGGCCGTTATCGCGGTCGCGGACCGTATCGCTGGTAGCAGCGGTCCACCCGGCGGGCGGCATCGAGGGTTCGCTGGGTGCCGGTCCAGAACGGGTGCGAATCCGCGGATACTTCGGTCACCACCAGGGGATACGCCTGCGGGCCGGTCGGAGTGTCCCACTCGACGGTGCGCGAACTGGTCAGCGTGGACCGGGTGAGGAACATCGCGCCGGTGTTGGCGTCCTGGAACACGACGGGGTGGGTGCCGGGCTTCATCCGCGTTGCCCGTCGTTGCGATGTGCCGAGAATTCGCCCGACGCGTCGGGCAGCTCGTAGCAGGGGTCCTGGTGCCAGTCGCCGAACGGGTCGTCATAACGTGCCCAGGAGTTGGGGTCGGCCATCTCGGCGTCGGTGAGCAGCGCGGCGTTCAAGGCTTTCGTGATGTCGGCGGGGTCGGCGCCGCAGACCAGTACCGTCATCGCGGTGTGCCGGTCGCCGTGCTGGTATTCCCACAGCAGGTCGGCGAACAACCGGCGCTCCGGGTCGGCATAGGCGACCTCCGAGGCTGTCATGGCCGCCAGCCATTTGCCGGCCGAGGCGACCCTGAGACCACCGCCGGCCGATTCGAGCCACATGACCTGGTCGGGCCGGTTGGCAAGCCAGAGCCGACCGCGGGTGCGAACCACCCCGTCAAGCAGCAGGTCGACCGCGTCGTGCAGGCGTTCCGGACGGAAAGGGCGGCGTGCGTTGAACTCGACGATCGACACTGCCCCGTCCGCGGTCAGCGGAGGCAGTCCCGCCAGCAGTGGCGCGTATGGGTGGTGGCTTCGACCCCGGCGCGACTGCTCGTCCAGGTTCGCCAGGGCCAACTCGACACGATCGCTGCCGACGGTGATCCGTGCCCGGGGCGAGAGGCGGCGCAAGACTGCCAATGTGACCGGGTCGGGCCGGGTGAGCACCAGCACGTCGGCGAACTCGGCTTGTCCGACCGCCGCCTGCGCCACCGTGCGTCCGTCCGCAAGGATGTCGTCACCGAGCGACTGCTCAAGCCACTTGGCGGCATCCACGCAGGTCACCACCCCAGCGATGCGCACATCCAGCCCCGCCGGTCCGTCCGGGTAGCCGGGACCAACCCGGACACGGACATGGTTGATAGCCCAGCAGACCGGTTCAGGTTCCAGCCAGGATGCCAGGTGGACGATGACACGGTTCACGTTCGAGCGCCGGTGCAGCTTGCGCAGCAACACCAGCAGGTCGTTACGGATGGTGCAGGACAGGCAGCCGTGCGCCAACTCGAGCGCTTCCTCGATGCTGCTCAGCTCGCCGCGCTCCAACGTGATGATCGTCCGTCGGACCACCTGGCCGTCGAACCGGTGCTCCACCACCGCCGTACCCGGCTGGCGCAACAGTGTCCCAGTCACGTCGTCGCCGGCGCCCTGGCCGGCCACCAGTACTACGGGAGTTCGCATCCATCGGCTCCTTGTTGAAAATCATTTTCATTAAGGCTACAGTCCGACGCGGAACTTGTCGAAATACTTTAGGAGCCTGCAATGTCCGCGCGATGCCAAGTCACCGGGCGCACTGTCGGTTTCGGCAACGCGGTCTCACACTCGCATCGCCGCACCCGGCGCCGTTGGTCGCCCAATCTGCAGAACAAGACCTACTACCTGCCGTCGGAGGGCCGCCGCATCACACTGCGGGTCAGCGCAAAGGGGATCAAGGTCGTCGACCGCGACGGCATTGAGGCGGTCGTGGCCCGGCTACGCCGGGCAGGTGAGCGTTTCTGATGGCGCGCAACGAGATTCGACCGATCGTCAAGCTGCGCTCCACTGCCGGCACCGGGTACACCTACGTCACCCGCAAGAACCGCCGCAATGACCCGGACCGCATGACACTGCGGAAATACGACCCGGTGGTGCGGCGGCACGTGGAGTTCCGGGAGGAACGCTGAATGGCGAAGAAATCCAAGATCGTCAAGAACGATCAGCGCCGCCTGGTGGTGGCCCGGTACGCAGAGCGGCGTGCCGAACTCAAACACATCATCCGATCGCCGCGCAGCACGCCCGAACAGCGCTTGGACGCGCAGCGGGAGCTTGCCCGCCAACCCCGTGATGCCAGCGCGGTCCGAGTGCGGAACCGTGACTCGATCGACGGCCGGCCACGTGGGCATCTGCGCAAGTTCGGGTTGTCCCGGGTGCGGGTACGTGAGCTGGCCCACCAGGGCCAACTCCCCGGCCTACGCAAGGGGAGCTGGTGACAGCGCGGCGGCCGAAGCGGCAGCTCCGGACGCCCCCAACGCCGACCGCGAAGAGGAACCTGTTGCGCAGCATCGGCCTGGACATCGTCGACTACAAAGACACCCAGACGTTGCGGCTCTTCATCTCCGAACGTGGCAAGATTCGGTCCCGGCGGGTCACCGGGCTGACCGTCCAACAGCAACGGCAGGTGGCCACAGCGATCAAGAATGCCCGCGAAATGGCGCTGCTACCCTATGCCGCTCTCCGCTAGTTGTGCATCTTGCGCGGGTCAACACCCGAGCGCACCCACGCGTCGGCCGCCCAGGAGGCGTAGACAAGCCGTAACGGCAACCGGTTGATCAGCGGATTGAGCGCCCGCATGGCCGCAGCGAACCGCTGAAATCGCCTCTCCTTCTTGTCATCCCATGTCAGATCGCACACCTGGCGCATCTGTGGCGGGCAGGTTCCCGCGATCACCAGGCGGGCGTAGGCGTTCAGCGGGGCGGACAGTACCTTCCAGACCGGCCGGGGAATTCGGCGCGGGCGCGGGATGCCTTTGCGGATGTAACCGGTGCCGTACAGCACGGTCTTGTGCGGCATGAACCGGTTCAGCATGCCGTCCCAATACTCCACGAACTCGTCGTAGGTTTGCGGCTGACCCCGGTCACTGACCCCGTAAAGGCCGTACCAGACCTTGCTTTCGGCGAAGATCTGCTCCTTCTCCGCGCGGGACAGCCGCCGGATGAACATGTCGGTGTTGTAGAGGACCTGGTCGACGAAGGTGGCGTGGGCCCAGTAGAACAGCTCCGGGTTCAACGCGTGATACCGGGAGCCGTCACTGATGGTGCCTTTGATCGGCTTGTGGAAGTCGCGCACGGTGCGGCCCCATGTGTGCGGGTCGTCGGAGTAAACGGTTTTCATCAGGGGCGGTGCGGTGCGCTTGGCCCGGCCGAGCGTGTCGCTGAAGACCACCGAATGGTCAAGCACGCCCTGCCCGAGCTGTTCGATGCAGTTTTCGGTGCCGGCGACGCGCTGGAATCCGAACAGCTGAATCCGGTAATCGCCGTAGAACTTCCAGATCAGCGAATCCGGGCCCAACACCGGCGCCGCTTCGTCGACCTCGACGACGACGGGAGTGCCCTCCCGCACGCCGGTGTCGAAGCTCGCCGTCATCCCAACCCTCCGCACTTGACGCGAAGACACAGAATCGTCCTTTTGTGTCAAACTAGCATCCGGCGCGCTGAGAGCCTCGGCGGCACGACCGGGAAAGAAGTGGAGCATGGCGATGGGGGGTCCGGCATCGAGCACCGGATCGGTCGAAGAAATGATTCTGGACACGGCACGCGCCGTCTTCGAGACCTACGGGGTGCGCCGCGCGAACATCGAAGACGTCGCCGCCCGTGCCGGCGTCAGCCGCAGCACCGTCTACCGGCGCTTCCCCACCAAGGACCTGCTTTTCGCAGCCGTGGTGCGACGCGAAGCCGAGCTGTTCTTCAGCACGCTTGACCAAGCCACCACCGGCCGTAATCCACCCGAGGCCGTCATCGAGGCGTTCGCCCTCGGCGTGCGCCTGATCGGGGATTCGCCGCTGTACTCGCGCATCGCCGAAAGCGAACCCGAGCTGTTCGGGATGTTCTCGCGCTCGGACGCCTTCCCCATCGGCCAATTCGCCGACGGCATCGCCCGCACCCTGCGCCGCTGCGGCGCCGACATCGCCGATGCCGACCTGGCAAACATCGCAGACATTCTGCTGCGAGTCGCCTTGGGCATCATCGTCTTTCCGACCGACCGCCTAGACACCTCGGATGCGGACGCTATTCGGGCGTACGCCGCGCGCTACCTGGTCCCGATCATCAGCGCGTAACTCCGCGACCGAAGTGCATCCGAAAGACACGCGACGGGATGACGAAACCGCTTGGCACAAAGCGGTTCCTGCCAGCTCGGCCCCCACCTTGCCGGGCGCGGCCAAAGCCTTGCTGGGCAAAGACGTACTACCCGATGACCTCCCCTGGGTCACGGGTTCGATCGGGCTGCTCGGAACCACCGCCAGCTGGCATCTGATGATGGACTGCGACACCCTGCTCACCGTCGGATCCAATTTCCCTTACACCCAGTTCCTCCCGAAACTCGACCAGGCCCGCGCGGTGCAAATCGACCGGTCCGGCAAGTGGATCGGCATGCGCCATCCGTACCAACTCAACTTGGTCGGCGACGCTAAAACCACGCTGCAAAAGCTCATTCCGCTGCTGCAGCGCAAGCCCGATCGGACCTGGTGCGAGAAGATCGAGAAGCACGTCAGCAAGTGGTGGAACACCGCACAGCGGCAGGCGATGACGGACGCTGACCCGGTCAACCCGATGCGGATCTTTCACGAACTATCAACACGACTGCCCACCAACGCCATTGTTGCGGCCGACTCGGGGTCGGCGCCGAACTGGTACGCCCGCCACCTCCGGTTCACCGCGGGCGTCCGAGGATCGTTGTCGGGAACGCTGGCCACCATGGGCCCAAGGGTGCCGTACATCATCGGCGCGAAGTGGGCTCATCCCGACCGGCCGGGCATGCCTTCGTCGGCGACGGGGCGATGCAGATGAACGGCATGGCGGAGCTGATCACCATCGCCAAGTACTGGCGGCAGTGGCTCGATCCCCGACTGATCATCGCGGTTCTGCACAACAACGACCTCAACCAGGTCACCTGGGAGATGCGGGCCATGGAGAACTCGCCGAAGTTCGAGGCGTCCCAGTCGCTGCCGGACGTAGACTACGCCGCATTCGCGCGCAGCCTCGGCGTGTATGCCGAAAACCTTTCCAATGCAGATGAATTGGGACAGGCCAGGGAACGCGCACTATCGGCTGACCGCCCGACGGTGCTGGATGTGCGTTGCGATCCTGACGTTCCGCCTATTCCACCGCACGCCACGTTCGATCAGGCCAAGTCGCTGGCTCATGCGGTGTTCGGTGGTGACGAAGATGCGGCCGGGTTCATCAAGCAGGGTGTCAAGCAGAAGCTGCAGCAATACCTGCCCGGCGAGAAAAAGGATCGGACCTGAGCCGCAGCCTGGGACCAGGCGCTGCGATGTCGCCCCGAGTGCCGCCGAGTGCCGCAGGT
>JALHRH010000284.1 GCA_022841565.1 Mycobacterium sp.
CCGAGGATTTCGATTCCTCGGTGATGCGTCGCAGGACGGCGGCAAAAAGGTCGTCCTTGCTAGGGAAGTACCAGTGGATCGAGCCGGAGTTCACGCCGACGTCGCGGGCGATGTCGCCCATGCTCGTGCCTTTGTAGCCCTGTGCCTGGAACCGGTCGCGGGCCGCGGCAACGATCGCTTCGACGCGCTGTTCGCGGGGTATTGCGCGTCGGTTCTGCGGCATTGAGCCAGCGTAACCCGGTTTGACGAGCGCACGAAAGAATCTTCTTGACTCAGAGCCAAGAATGGTCTTAACTGACAATCAAGAAATCGAGGAGGTTCCCATGGAGTTGGGGTTATGCACGTTTCCGACGGCCGACGGGCTGCTGCCAGCTGAGCTCGCCGAACTCGCGGAGCAGGCGGGATTCGAGTCGCTATGGTTCGCTGAACACAGCCACATTCCGGTCTCCCGGACGTCGCCGTGGCCGGGCGGCGCGGAGCTGCCGGACTTCTATTACAAGGTCCTGGATCCGGTGCCGGCGATCGCCGCGGCCGCGGCCGTGACCGATCGGATCCGACTTGGTTTCGGAATCGCCCTTGTGGTGCAACGGGATCCGATTCAGTTCGCGAAGTCGGTGGCGTCCCTTGATGTCATGTCGAACGGCCGTGTCGAGGTCGGCGTGGGCGGTGGGTGGAACGCCGAAGAGATGGCCAACCACGGGACGGACATCGCCAACCGATGGCAGGTGCTGCGCGAGCGGGTTGAGGCGATGAAAGCGATCTGGACGCAAGACCAGGCCGAGTACCACGGCGAATTCGTGGACTTCGAACCGGTGTTCAGTTGGCCCAAGCCGGTCCAGAAGCCGCATCCCCCAGTGCACTTCGGCGGGCGCATCCCCGGTGGCCTCCGCCGTGCGCTGCGCCATGGCCAGGGCTGGATCCCGCTGTTGGGGCGTGGCGACAGTGACTTCGCCGCGCATATGCGGACCGTGCGGGAAGAGGCGGACAAGATGGGTCGCGACCTCTCGCACTTTCAAGTGACGGTGTACGGCTCCGGCCCCGACATCGCGGCGCTCGAGGGTTACCGCAGTGCCGGCATCGATCGGGTGCTGCTGTTCGTGCCGTCGATGTCTACGTCTGCGGGCCGCGCCGCAATCGATTACTACCAGCCATTGCTCGACCAAATCGCCTGACCAGGAGGGCAGATTGATGCGTTTGTACACCACCGACCGCGGAATCGCGCGCGAAGATGACCCGGGTGAGTTGACCCTGCTGGATCTGGCGGAACGCGACCTCGGCGAACTGCTGCGCACGCGAGGTCTGGCGGCAGTTGCGTCCGCCGAAGTGCGCGACCGGGTGCCGCTCGCGGCGGTCGACGTTCTCGCTCCGGTGCGCCGCCCCGGCAAGGTTCCGATCATCGGGCTGAACTACCGCAGTCACGCCGAGGAAGTGCTGGCGGTGATGAAGCGGTTCGGCCGCGAGATGCCCACGCCGACCGAACCGCACTTTCATCTGACCCCCGGTTCGTCGGTGATCGGACCGGGACAACCGATCGTGCTGCCCGAGCGGGCACCCGCAATGGTCGACTACGAGGGGGAGATCGCGGCGGTCATCGGTACGGTTGCCAGCCGCGTTACACCGTCGCAGGCGTGGTCACATCTTGCCGGCCTTACCGTCGGTAACGACGTGTCGGCCAGGGACATCCAACACCGGGCGATGGGGGGCGATGTCACGGTATCGGTAGGACAGGCCAAAGGTTTCGACACTTTCAAACCACTCGGCCCCTGTCTGGTGACCGCGGATGAATTCAGTGAGCCGCTCGATCTCCGATTGCGGACGGTCGTCAACGGCGAAGTGCGTCAGGACGCCCGAACCACCGAACTGATCCATCAGATCTCCGAACTCATCTCGTATGTGTCGCACTACTGCACGCTCGAACCCGGCGATGTGCTGATGACCGGTTCTCCGCAGGGTGTCGGCCAGTTCTCCGGCACTTTCCTGGCACCAGGAGACGTCGTCGACATCAGTGTCGAGCGCATCGGCACGCTCACCAACCACGTCGTCGCCAGCACCGACCACCTTTAAGGAGAAAGCTGTCATGCCATCACCTGCCAAACTTGCCCACGTCGTATTGAAGACCGGTCAGCTTCCAGCAATGGTGGACTGGTACTGCAACGTTCTGCAGGCCAGAGTGGCGTTCGCCAACGACGCCGTGGCCTTCCTCGCCTACGATGACGAACACCACCGGGTAGCGTTCATCGGCACCGGCGGCGGCCTTCGGCCCACGCCAAGTCATACCGGTTTGCATCACGTCGCGTTCACCTATGCGACATTGTCCGATCTGCTGGCCACCTACGTCCGGCTGCGGGACGCCGGCACCGGTCCCTTCTGGTGTGTCAACCATGGCCCGACGACCTCGATGTACTTCGAGGACCCGGACGGCAACCACGTGGAACTGCAGATCGACAACTTCGCCACGACCGCAGAACTCGAAGACTGGTTCGCCTCAGGAGCTTTCGATGTCAACCCGATCGGCACGAACTTCGACCCACAAGAGCTGGTGGAGCGCTTCGAAGCCGGCGAGCCGTTAAGCGAACTGGTGAAACAGCGATGAGCACAGCAAAGGTCCCGGTCCTGATCGTTGGTGGTGGCCCTGCCGGACTGGCCGCAGCGTTCGCGCTGGGTCGCTTCGGAGTCGAGAGCATGGTGTGCGAACAGCACGCCGGAATCAACCCGCACCCGCGGGCACACGTGGTCAACAGGCGGTCAATGGAGCTGCTCCGCAACTGGGGAATCTCGGAAGCCGTCATTGCCGACGCGCTGCCGATGGACTGGGTGACCCGAGTCATCTGGACCACCCGAATGGCCGGCGAGGAACTCGGACGGCTCGAGCTCGCCGCCGTGCCCACCGAACAAGCCATCACGCGACTGGCGGCATCCCCAGAGCTACCGCAGTCGTGCGCCCAGGATCGTGTCCAGGAACACCTCGTCCAACTAGTCCGCGACCAAGGACGTTCCGCCGTGCACTACGGCACCAAGGTTGTCGACTTGGTCGAGACCCCCGACGGCGTTGCGGTCACACTCGTGCGTGAGTCCGGTACGGCCACCGTGCTTGCCGACTACGTCATCGGCGCCGACGGTGCGACGAGCTGGGTCCGTCAACACCGCGGCATCCCGATGACCGGTATGCCGCCGCTGGCCCAGCAAATCAATGTCTGCTTCCACGCCGACCTCAGCGACGTCATCGCTGATCGAGCTGCGGTGCTCTACTGGACCATTAACAGCACGGCGCCCGGCGTTTTCGTGGCGATGGATGGCAAACGCCGCTGGACCTTCAACTTCGAGTACGATCCCGCGCTGGAATCCGCGGCGGATTTCCCGCCCGAGCGCTGTGAACGCATCATCGCCGATGCGCTGGGTGCCGCCGACATTGCCATTGACATCCAAAGCGTCGGCTGCTGGACGATGTGCGCCGAGACCGCGTCGCGGTACCGGGATGGGCGAGTATTCCTGGTCGGAGACGCCGCCCATCGGTTCCCGCCGACCGGTGGCATGGGCATGAACACCGGCTTGGCCGACGCCGACAATCTCGCCTGGAAGCTGGCCGGTGTCTTGGCGGGCTGGGCCGATGAGAGTCTGCTTGACTCCTATCATGCCGAGCGGCGTCCGGTTGCGGTGAGCAACACCGAGTTCTCTGTCATGAACGCACTCAAAATGGCGTCCACCGGGATAGGCGGCAGTGGCGGCCCTGTCGTCGAGCGGCTGGAATCCTCCGACGCGACCATCGCCGCAGCAAAGCGCGCCGACCTGTTGTCGGCGATCGAAGCGCAACGACCGCACTTCGGGGCGCTCAACCAAGACGTCGGCTACCGCTATGACGGTCACGGTGCCGCGGTGGTCGCCGATGCCACCGATGTACCCGACGTCGACGACCCCGCTGAGGACTACGTTGCGATCGCCCGCCCCGGCAGCCGATTGCCGCATCACTGGATGCACCGGTCCGATCGGCGCATGTCAACCCTCGACCTCGTAGGAGCGCACTTTCTGCTCGTCACCGGCCGCGACGGCGAGCGGCACGCCACGCTGCTCCAGCGGATCGCTGATATCCCCATCGAGACGGTACGCGTCGACCACGAAATTCAGGGCGCTAGCGTGGATCTTCACGAAGCGCTAGGCATCGGGCCGCAGGGGTGTGTGCTGGTCCGCCCGGACGGCCATGTCGCGGCGCGGTTGGCGGGAGCCAGCGAAGACCCCGGTGGCGACATTGCGGATCTACTCAAGGGACTGCTCGGAGAGCCCCAGGAGGAGGAGGTCGTCGTCGGCTGACGCTGGCAGCTGGGGACGTCGCCGTCGGCTGCGCATGATGCCCCGAATCGTCGGCGATAACCTTGGAAAACGGGCCGCGCAACCGGCACAGCCCAAAGGAAGGACCAGCGATCCGGTGGCAGACCCAGCCAGGACCGACGTCGTGCTGGTAGGCGCGGGAATCATGAGCGCCACATTGGGTGTGTTGCTGCGGCTGCTCGAGCCGAATTGGTCGATCACAATAATCGAACGGCTGGACGGCGTCGGAGCCGAAAGCAGTGGTGCCTGGAACAACGCCGGAACCGGTCACGCCGGATTGTGCGAGATGAACTACACCCCGGCCCTCCCCGACGGATCCATCGATATCGCCAAAGCGGTGCTGGTTAACGAACAGTTCCAGATCACCCGGCAGTTCTGGGCCCACGCGGTCGAACACGGCGTCCTGACCGATGTCCGAGGCTTCCTCAACCCCGTCCCGCACGTCAGCTTCGTTCACGGTGCCGACGGCGTCGACTATCTGCGGCGGCGCCGCGAGGCGCTGGCGCACAACCCGTTGTTCGCCGGCACTGAGTTCATCGACGACCCGGACGAATTCGCCCGCCGGCTGCCCTTCATGGCCGCCCAGCGTGACTTCACCGAACCGGTTGCCCTGAACTGGGCGGCCGACGGCACCGATGTCGACTTCGGTGCGCTGTCACGCCAACTCATCGGATTCTGCGTAAGAACCGGTGCGACGGTGCTGTTCGGTCATGAGGTCCGCAACGTGTCACGCCGGCCCGACGGTTCCTGGACATTGACCGTCCGCAACCGGCGGACCGGTGAAAAGCGAAAGCTGAACCCCAAATTCGTCTTCGTCGGCGCCGGCGGCGACGCGCTGCCGTTGTTGCAGAAGGCCGGTATCAACGAGATCCGCGGCTTCGCCGGCTTTCCGATCGGCGGCCGTTTCCTGCGCACTGCCAACCCTTGGCTCACCGCCGCGCATCGAGCCAAGGTGTACGGCACTCCGTCGCCCGGGGCGCCGCCCCTGGGTGCGTTGCACCTGGATCTGCGGATCGTCAACGGCCGGGGGTGGCTGGTGTTCGGGCCGTACGCCGGCTGGTCGCCGAAGTTCTTGAAACACGGGCACTTCAGCGATCTGCCTCGATCGATCAGACCGGACAACCTGCCGTCCATGCTAGGCGTGGGCGTCCGGGAAATGACACTGCTGCGATATCTGATCGGCCAGCTGCGGCTCACCGAACCAGACCGGGTCGCTGCGCTGCGTGAATTCGCGCCCAGCGCAGTGGATTCGGATTGGGAGCTGACGGTGGCCGGGCAGCGCGTGCAGGTGATCCGCCGAATCAAGGGCAAGGGTGGGGTGCTGGAGTTCGGCACCTCCATCGTGGGTGCCGCCGACGGCAGCATCGCCGGTCTGCTCGGCGGTTCGCCGGGCGCCTCGACCGCGGTGCCGGCGATGTTGGAGGTGCTGTCGCGCTGTTTCACTAACAGGTATCAGTCGTGGTTACCTACCCTCAAGGAAATCGTGCCCTCACTGGGAGCTGACTTGTCGCGTGAACCCGCCTTGTACGACGAGCTGAGGTCATGGACCAACACGACGCTGCGACTGGAGGCGGCATGATGACCGAAGCGTTGCGCCGCTCCTGGTCCAAGGACCTGGCCGCGCGAACCCTTTACGAACTGCTCAAGCTGCGGGTCGAGGTGTTCGTGGTGGAACAGGCCTGCCCTTACCCGGAGTTGGACGGGCGCGATCTGCTCGCCGAAACCCGGCACTTCTGGCTGGAATCAGCTGACGGAGAGGTGATCTGCACATTGCGGTTGATGGAGGAGCACGCCGGCGGGGAGAAGGCGTTCCGAATCGGCCGGGTGTGCACCAAGCGCAGTGCCCGCGGGCAGGGCCACGCCACCCGGTTGCTGCGCGCCGCGCTGGCCGAGGTGGGTCACTATCCGTGCCGCATCGACGCACAGAAATACCTGGCTGCGATGTATGCCCGACACGGGTTCGTCCGCGACGGCGGCGATTTCCTGGACGACGGCGTTCCGCATGTGCCGATGCTCAGACCTGGTTCGGGGCCTGGTTCGGGGGCCGGTTCTCCTGCGGCAGGCGCCCGGTGAAGCCCTATCCGTTCAGCGCGATCGTCGGTCACGACCAGTTGCGGCTCGCCCTGCTGCTGTGCGCGGTGCGTCCGCAGATCGGCGGCGCGCTCATCCGGGGTGAAAAAGGCACTGCCAAGTCGACGGCGGTGCGTGGTCTGGCCGCGTTGCTGTCGGCCGCGACGGACGCCGCCGGTGCCGGCCTGGTGGAGATGCCGTTGGGGGCCACCGAAGACCGGGTGGTCGGCTCGCTGGATCTTCAGCGGGTTCTGCGGGACGGCGAGCACGCCTTCTCCCCAGGACTGCTGGCCCGCGCGCACGGCGGCGTCCTCTACGTCGACGAGGTGAACTTGCTGCACGACCATCTGGTCGACATCCTGCTCGACGCCGCCGCGATGGGCCGGGTGCACATCGAACGAGACGGCATCTCCCACACGCACGAGGCCCGGTTCGTGTTGATCGGAACCATGAATCCCGAAGAGGGCGAACTGCGTCCGCAGCTGCTCGACCGATTCGGGCTGACAGTCGAGGTGCAGGCTTCCCGCGACGTGGACGTGCGGGTAGAGGTGATCCGCCAACGCATGGCCTATGAAGCCGACCCGGACGCGTTCGCCCGAAAATACGCCGACGCCGACGCCGAGCTGGCCGGCCGGATCGCCGCGGCTCGCGCCATTGTCGACGATGTGGTGTTGCCCGACAACGAGTTACGGCGAATCGCGGCGCTGTGTGCGGCATTCGACGTCGACGGCATGCGGGCCGATCTGGTGGTGGCGCGCACCGCCGCTGCTCACGCGGCCTGGCGCGGTGCGCGCACGGTGCAGGAGCAGGATATCCGGGTGGCGGCCGAACTGGCGTTGCCGCATCGCCGCCGCCGCGACCCCTTCGACGATCACGGCATCGAGCGTGATCAACTAGACGAGGCATTGGCCCGGGCGGGTGCGGAATCCCAGCGCGAACCCGATCCCGATCCCGATCCACCGGGAGCTGGCGAACCCACAAACGACCCTGCTGCACAACCGAGTTCGAGTAAGCCGGAGGTGCCGTCGACGCCCAAACCCAGTGCGCCGCCGTCGACAGTCTTTCGACCCCGGGCATTGACGGTGCCCGGGGTCGGCGACGGCGCGCCCGGACGGCGATCCCGCGCCCGCAACGCCGCCGGCAGCGTGGTCGCAAGATCGGAAGAGCA
>JALHRH010000285.1 GCA_022841565.1 Mycobacterium sp.
GGGATCACCCGAGAAGACTGCCAGCCTTGGGTAATTTCTCACCCGGATCTCTGCGGCGAAGTCAGACGCAAAACAACAGCCCGATCGTGGCCCAGGCTGTCCCTCTCGGGAGTTGGGCAGTACGACGGCGCCGTAATCGACAAACACGGGTGGGATCGCCGACGTGATTCTGACACCGATCGGCGTGGCCGCATTGATCCACGCGACATCCGCAGCCGCGCCGACCAGCCAGCTCCGACCGTCTCGGATGACCCGACTCACAGCACTAACCAACGCGGACAGCGTGCACGCACGCAAATCATTATCGGCACGGTGGTGGAGAATCCCGTCCTCCAAGACAGGATCTGATCGGCCTCGATTCTCTCGAAACGAGACAACTGGCCGTGAATCGCTCCGGAGTGCTTACCGCTGTCAGACGTGTGGGAGCCAGCCAGATCCATTGGGCGACAGGACGAATCCTTGTCCTTGGGAGTCTTTGCAGGCGGTCGTTTTCGCGTCGTCCACGCCGCAGGTTACGCCGTTGACGGTAATTGAGTGATATGGCGGCAGCGACTTGAATGGGGTCCCCCGCCCGCTACCAGCGGTATCGAGCGGCCGCCCGCGGCGACACAGCACGCGCCGCGCGGCTCTACATGTGGAACTGCGACCTCTCCGCGGCCTACTGGCCATCAATCGCGTTCGTCGAAGTCGCCATCCGAAACGCCATCGACATCTGTTGGCCGTCTCTTGGGATGACGACCACTGGGTAGGCATTCGTCATTGAGGCTGCCGACGTGGCGGTTGGTGTGCTGGCGGGTTGATCTGGTTCGTGTGCACCATCAGTGTGACGAGGAACTGATGGGTGCGCGGCACCCCGCTGAAGTCTTGGCTGGCTTGCGGGGTGCCGCGCTGTAGTGCTTGGAGGCACTGGTGGTGACGGTAGAGGCTGATCCTGTCCGCGTCGAGTCGCGGTTGGCAGGTGGGGGGATCGGATGCCCGACGTGCCGCGACGGTGTGTTGGGTGGGTGGGGGTATGCCCGTGTCCGCCAGATCGAGGGAATCGGCGATTCATTGCGGCCGCGGCGTGGGCGTTGTCGATCCTGCGCGGTTACGCATGTGTTGTTGCCGGTGACGGTGTTGTTGCGTAGAGCTTATGCGGCGGAACGGATTTGGATTGCCGTGACCGCCCGCGCTACGGGCGTTGGGCATCGCCGGATCGGCGCCGGCCTGCAGGTGCCGGCGGCGACAGTACGGGGCTGGCTGCGCCGCGCTGGGTCACGGCTTGAAGCGCTTCGAGTCTGTTTCCTGGGTGTGGCGGTCGCGGCCGGGGTGGACGTGGCGATCCCGGAAGCGACGGGCTGTGCGTGGCGCGATCTGGTGGCCGCGGTAACGGCCGCGACTGCGGCGCTGCGGTTCCGCTTCGGTGCGGCCGGGTTGGTCGACGCGGTGACACCGGCGCGGGTGGTGGTCGCGGTCAGCGCCGGTCGGCTGCTGGCACCGGGATGGTCGCCGCCACGGCGCTGAGCATGGGCAACACGAATCGCCCCTGACGCCGGCATGGGGTGATCGGTGATCCTCGCCAAGGCGCTGCCCGACGACGGTTCGGGCGGGCCTTCGATTGCAGAGGAGAACCACGAAGTGTCGTTGGAGGAACAGAAGCGCCGTGAGCGTGCGCAGGCGATCGGGTTGTTCCGCTATCAGCTGATCTGCTCGGCCCTGGATGAGGGGCTATCGAGCAAGCAGCGCGGCAAGCTGGTGCGCGAGATCGCCGCCGCTACCCACACCGACCCGTTCGGCAACCAGATCCAGGTCTCGCGCGAGACGCTGGACCGTTGGGTCCGTCGCTACCGCGCCGGAGGGTTTGAGGTGCTGGTACCGGCCCCGCGGCGGCTGGCCGCGCGCACCGATGCACAGGTGCTGGAGCTGGCAGCCTCGCTCAAGCGGGAAAACCTGACCCGCACCGTGGCGCAGGTAGCTCGCATCTTGCGCACCGCGACCGGGTGGGCGCCGTCGGAATCGACCCTGTTGCGTCATTTCCACCGGCTGGAGTTGATGGGCCCGGATGCTGGTGAGGCCCCGGCGGTGTTCGGCCGGTTTGAGGCGGCCGACCCCAACGAGCTGTGGGTCGGCGACGCGCTGCACGGGCCGCGGGTGGGTGACCGCAAGACCTACCTTTTCGCCTTCCTTGACGATCACTCCAGGTTGGCGGTCGGCTACCGGTTCGGTTTCGCCGAAGACACGGTACGGCTGGCCGCCGCGTTGCGCCCGGCGCTGGCCGCACGCGGTGTTCCCGGCGGGATTTACGTCGATTACGCCGACCTCACGATTATGCCGATATTTGGGTGGGATCGGTTGTGGTGCAGGGAGTTCAGTCGCGAAGTATCGGCATAATCAGAGGCCTTCGAGGAACGCGAGGATCGGATCGGGCGGCTGGTATCGCCCGGGATTGGTGTGCGTGGGTGCGGTGGCGGCGATTGCGCGTTCCTTCAGGGTCATGTCGGCGTGCAGGTAGAGTTCGGCGGTGGCGGTCTGTTCGTGGCCAAGCCACAAGGCGATGACGGTGATGTCGACGCCGGCGAGCAGCAGGGCCATGGCCGCGGAGTGCCGCAGGGTGTGGGCGGTGACCCGTTTACTCCGCAGCGACGGACACGATCCGCGGGCGCGGTTGGTGTAGAGCGTGATTCGGCGCTCGACGGCATCGCGGCTGAGCGATCTGCCGGTGCTGGTGGGAAACAATGGGTCGTCTGGTGCGCCGTGGCGTTCGGCGAGCCAGCCACGCAACACTTCTACGGTGTCGGGCAGTAGTGGTGTGTTTCGCTGTTTGCGGCCCTTGCCGATGCAGTGTACGTGCGCGCCGCGGCCGAGCTGCAGGTCGGCGACCGACAGCGCGGTCAGTTCGGAGATCCGCAGCCCGGTCTGCAGGGCGAGCGCCAGCATCGCGTGGTCGCGGCGTCCGGCCCAGGTGTCGGGGTCGCAGGCGGCCAGCAGCGCGTCAGCCTCCTCGCTGGTGAGGTAGGTGATCAGGTTGCGTTGGAAGCGTTTCGGCGGGACCGCCAGCACGCGTTGGATCGAGGCGGCGTGTTCGGGATGGCGCAGCGCGGCGTAGCCGAACAGTGAGTGGATGGCCGCCAACCGGGTGTTGCGGGTGCGCACACTGTTGCCACGATCGTGTTCGAGGTGGTCGAGGAACCCGGCGACCAAGGGTGAGTCCAGATCGGCGAGGTCGAGCTGGCTGGGCGATTTGCCGGTGCGGGTCGCGGCATAGCCGAGCAGCAGCCGGAACGTGTCGCGGTAGCCGGCGATGGTGTGCGGGCTGGCCTGGCGTTGCCCGATGAGCCGGTCGGTGAAGTAGGCCTGTAGGATCGGGGCGAGCGCGGTCATCGCCGGCCTCCGGTTCTGCTCGCCTGCAGCCGTTGCGCGGCAAGGCCCATCAACTCGGACGTGGCCGTCAAATACCAGTAGGTGCTGGCCGGGTTGACGTGTCCGAGGTAGGTGGACAGCACCGGCATCATCGCGGCGACGTCGACGCCGGATCGGTACCAGTCCAGCAGGCAGCTCACGGTGAACGCATGCCTCAGATCATGCACGCGGGGCCGGACCGTGGCGGTGCGTAGTCCGATCGTCGTGGTGATCTCGATGAACGCCTCACGCACCGACGAATACCGCAGCGCGGCACCGGTGGTGGACACGAAGAACGTCTCCGATCGTCGCGGCGGCGGTATCCGGCGGTCGCGGCGGCGGGCGTAGCGGCGCAGCTGTTCGACGGTGCTCGGGTGCAGCGGTACGAGGCGGGGGTGGCCGGCCTTGCGGCCGGCGACGGTGAGCACGCCCGCCCGCAGGTCCACGTCGGTGCGGCGCAGCGGCAGTGTTTCCCCGATCCGCAGGCCGGTCACTACAAGCAGCCCCAGTAGGGTGTGTATGGTCGCGGCACGCATCTCGGGGCGAAGGTCGTTGGCGGCGTGCAGGATCCGCTGTATCTCTGCATCGGTGTAGATGTAGGGTGTGGGCCGCTTGCCCTGTCTGGGGAATACCCCGGTGGGTGGGATTTCGGTCGCCGGGTCGATCGTGGCCAGGTAGCGGGCGAATCCGCGGATCGCGCCGAGTCGGTGCGACCAGTTGACCGGGTCAACATTGCGCGGCAGCCGCGCGAACGCGATCGCCGCCTCGGTCGTGATCGATGTCGACGCCCGCTGGCGCAGGTAGTCGAGGAATTGGGCCAACACCTGGCCGTCGCCGACCAGGGTGAATCCCAGCCCTCGCCGCAGCCGCAAGTAGTCGTCGAGATGAGCGTGCAGCTCGGTGGTCATCGTTGGTCTCCGATCGGCCAGGGCTGCGCCAGCATCCGCAGCGCGGCGATGTCGACGCGGCTGTAGACCGCGGTGGTGGTCAGGCCCTGATGGCGCAGCGCCTGACCGATGTGCGGCAACGAAACCCCGGCACGCACCATCCGCACCGCGGCCGTATGCCGAAGCCGGTGCGGCCCAAACGGACTCACACCAGCGCGCACGCACGCACGGCGCACGATGCCGCCGACGGCTTCACGGGTGAGCGGATGGATCGGGGCGATGGCGGTGACGAACACCTCCCGCAGGTCGGTGGGTGGTCGCCCACGTTGCAGGTAGCCGGTAACCGCGGCGCCGACGTCGGACGGTAGCGGCATCCGATCCACCCGGCCGCCCTTGCCGTGGACGACCAGTACACCTGCCCGCCAGTCGATGTCGTCGAGCCGCAACCGGGCGACCTCACCGGCGCGCAGCCCCAGCCGCAACAGCACCACCAGCACCGCGTAGTCGCGGCGGCCGATCGGGCGGCGCCGATCGCACGCGTGCAGCAGCGCTTGCGCGTCGCGGTCGCCGATTCCTCGCGGCAGCAGCGACATCCGGCGACCGGTCGCGGCCAACGCCGCCGCCGACAGGTCCGCATCGACAAGGCCCTGCAGATGGCAATACCGCAGCAACGCTCTCACCGCGGCCACGTAATACTGCACCCCACCTACCGACACCCGCCCGGCCTCGGCGGTGATCGCGCGGGTCACATCCGCGGTCCTCAGCGCACTCACCTTGCCGTCGATGGTGTAGTCGACCAGGAACCGCCGACCGCGAGCGATGTACGCCGTGATCGTGGACCGCGACAACACCCGCTCCGACACCAGGTAACGCTCGAACCCACCCAGCAGCGCCTCAACCCCACTCGACGGCGGAGGTGGCGGCGGCGCGATCGGTGTGACATGTTGCGCGACAAGGAGGTCGAGCAGCGGCACCATCGCACGGCGGCCGTGGTGAAGCGTGTAACCAGTCGCGCGGCGTGCGGCCAGGTACTCGACGACACATCCTTCGGTCAGATCCCGCCCCGACCAGCCGCGTTCGTCCAGCCAGCGACTCAAGTGCGCCAACAGCCGCAACTGGTGCACAGCCGACAACGGCGTATAACCCAACTGCCGCAACTTATCCCGAAATCCATCCGCGAACGGCGCGAGCGGACCCTCGAACCGAACGTCGGCGACCTTGCTGACAGGCTTGCCCATCACTTCCTCCTTCGTCAGTAACCCCGTCGAAGGAGATATCGGTCCTGATTATGCCGACAGTTCAACCCCGCTCACGTCGCTGACCAGCAGCTACCCAGAAACCTCGGCATAATCGTGAGGTCGGCATAATCGACGGCAGCGCCTTCGTCGACGCGTGGCTGCTGCGGGCCTGCGCGAAACTCGGTGTGCGCCTGGTTCATTCCCAACCAGGTCGGCCTCAAGGACGAGGCAAGATAGAACGCTGGTTTCGTAGCGTGCGACAACAGTTCCTCGTCGAGGTCACCGACACCACCAGTGAAGACCTCGCCGCCGCCGGCGTCGACGACGCCACCGCGTTGTTAGAACTCAACCGGCTGTTTATGGCCTGGGTGGAAACCGAATACCACCGCCGTGTGCATACCGAAACCGGGCAAGCACCGCTGGCGCGCTGGCAGGCCGGCTGGGACCGGCTGGGCCGCACCCCGGCCATGCCGAGCGCTGACGCGCTGACCGAGGCGTTCCTGTGGTCGGAATACCGCATGGTCACCAAGACCGCCACCGTGTCGCTGCACACCAACACCTACCAGGTCGATCCAGTGCTGGTCGGACGGCGGGTGGAGCTGGTGTTTTGCCCATTCGACCTGGAAACCATCGAGGTCCGCTACCACGACAAGTCTTTTGGGAAAGCCCTGCCGCACAAGATCTCCCGCCACACCCACCCGAAAGCCAAGCCCGAGACACCCGAGCCCGAGGCGCCGGCGACTGGGATCGACTATCTGAGGTTGACCGCGGCCGCCCACGACGAGCAGCTACGACACGACGAACGCATCGGATACCACGCCCTCTACGGCGATGACAGCGAAATCCCCGGTCAGCTATCCATCGATGACATCGAAGGCGACGTTGAGGGAGAGATGTCAGCATGAGTATTCAACGGCTGCAATCGCATTGGGGATTTACACGGATGCCGTTCGGGCGTGACCTGGCACCGAGCATGCTGCACCGCCATAGCGGCCACGGTGAGGCGGTCGCCCGCATCAGCTGGTGTGTGGACCAGCACGCGATCGGGGTAATCACCGGTGAGGTCGGCGCAGGCAAGACCGTGGCCGTGCGGGCGACCACCGCCACCCTGGACCCGTCCCGCCACGTGTTCATCTACCTGGCCAACCCCACCGTCGGGGTGCGCGGCATGCTCACCCACATCGTGGCCACCCTCGGGCACACCCCGGCCTTCCACCGCTCCGCCCTAACGCCACAAGCCGCCCAAGCGCTGGCCACCGAACACGCCGAACGAGGCCGAAACCCCGTCCTGGTCGTCGACGAAGCCCACCTCTTGGACAACCATCAGCTCGAAGCGATCCGGCTATTGACCAACCACGAAATGGACTCCGGATCACCCTTCGCGGTCATCCTGATCGGCCAACCCAGCCTGCGCCAGCGACTGCGACTCGGCGTGCTCGCCGCGCTGGACCAGCGCATCGCCGTCCGATATCACATCGGCGGGATGAACGGCGCCGACACCGCCGACTACATCCGCCACCACTGCAAAATCTCCGGACGAGCCGACACCCTGTTCTCCGAAGACGCCATCGGGCTGATCCACAATGCCTCGCGCGGTCACCCCCGCGCAGTCAACAACCTGGCCCTGCACGCACTGACCGCCGCGTTCGCCGCCGACCACAGCATCGTCGACGAAAAGGCAGCACGCATCGCCATCACCGAAACCGCCACGGATTGAACCCAGTCCGCATCAACCCGACCACCACCGCGTCAGCCCGGCGACAACGCCGTCAACACGCCCACAACGGCCCCGCTCAACACGCCCAGCGGGGCCGTTCTCCTTCACCGATCACTTCAATCCCAATGACGCCGTCATCGTCATCCTCAGTGACGCTCAACACATCCCACGCTGTAACAGAGATGTGTGTGTTCACGACACAGGTGATAGATGAGTCGGGGTCATTGGTGGCACCTGGGCAGACGACTGATGGCTCGCGTCCGCAGCCCCTAGCACGACCGCCGGATTCGGACTT
>JALHRH010000286.1 GCA_022841565.1 Mycobacterium sp.
ATAGCGACCCAGACCCGCGACCAGACCACCTCCACCGCCGGATACGACTTCACGTTCAGCCCGGTCAAGAGTTTCTCCGTGCTGTGGGCGCTGGCGCCGCACGACATGGCGAAAACCCTTGAGGAGATCCACGATCAAGCCGTCGCGGACACGCTGGACTACATCGAAAGCAATATGGCGTTCACCCGCATGGGCGCCCAGGGAGTGGCTCAACTCGACGTAGACGGCGTCGTTGCCACGGCCTTCACTCACCGCGACAGCCGCGCCGGAGACCCCGACCTTCACACCCACCTAGCGGTGAGTAACAAGGTCCGCGCTCGCGGACACGACGGCATCTACCGCTGGCTGGCTCTCGATGGCCGACCACTCTTCAAGGGCACGGTCGCGGCCTCGGAGTTCTACAACTCCCGCATCGAAGCGCTCTCCGTCGAACGCGTCGGGCTGCATTTCGCCGAGACACCCCCGGCCGAACGGGGCAAGCGCCCGGTCCGCGAGATCGTCGGTGTGCCTACCGAAGTCAATGAGGGTTTCTCCTCGCGGCGGGTGATGATCAAAGCGCGCTACACGGAGTTGGCCAAGGCTTTTCAAGCTGACCACGGGCGCGAACCGACCACCATCGAAGCGATCGCGCTGCACCAGCGCGCCACCCTGGACACCCGCACCGCCAAGCACGAACCACGCTCCTTGGCCGAGCAGCGCCAACAGTGGCGCACCCAAGCCATCGAGATCCTGGGCAGCCCGCAAGCACTGTCGGACATGCTCATGGCTGCTCGCACACCACGGCGCCGCCAGGCCGCCGACATCACCGAAGAATGGATCGCCGAACAGGCCAGCGCGGTCGTGGAGACCGTCGCCGAATCGCGGTCGAGCTGGCAGCGCAACCACGTCTACGCCGAGGCCCTCCGTGTCGCCAGGGCGGCGGGCTGGGCCACCGATCACGACGTCGTCGAAGCGATCACCGCCGCCGCCCTAAGTCAGCCCAACAGCGTGGAACACGCCCGGACCACCGACACCGACCTCGCCGAACCCGCGGTGTTGCGACGGCGCGACGGCGCCAGTGTGTACAGCACCCACGGCACCCAACTGTTCACCAGCCAGGCCATCCTCTCGGCGGAAAAACGGGTCCTGCACGCCGCCGGACAGACCGACGGCCGCCGCCTGGACCCCGAGCTGATCGAGATGGCGTTGCTGGCCGAAAAAGCCGAACGTGGGCGCACATTGAACGCCGGCCAAGAGGCGATGGTCCGGGAGATGGCGTGCTCGGGATCGCGGTTCGAGCTCGCGTTGGCACCCGCTGGGACGGGGAAGACCACCGCCATGTCGGTGTTGGCGCGGGCATGGGAGGAATCCGGGGGCACCGTGCTGGGCCTGTCGCCCAGCGCCAACGCCGCCCAAGTGCTGCGCGATGACATCAAAGCCACCACCGACACCATCGACAAATTCATTTGGCTGCGCCGCAACCCCGATGCCACCGATGATCCGGCCCGCACGTGGTTCGACAAGATCGACGAAAACACGCTGATAATCATCGACGAGGCGGGCAAGGCCGGCACCCTGCAACTCGATGAAGTGAACACCATCGCCGAGGCGTGTGGCGCGAAAATCGCGGCGATCGGTGACGACAAACAGCTGGCGTCGATCTCCGCCGGCGGCATCCTGCGCGACATCGAAAGAACCTACGGCGCCCTCAATTTGACCGAGGTCGTCCGGTTCAAATCGCGCGCCGAAGCCCATGCCGGTCTGGCGCTGCGCGAGGGCGACCCGGCCGGGCTGGCGTTCTACGCCGACCACAGCCGCATCCACGTCGGTTCTGGGGACACCATCATCGGCGCCGCCTACAGCCGATGGGCCGCCGACACCGCCGCGGGCCACGACTCGGCGATGCTGGCTCCCACCAACGACGTCGTCGCTGAACTCAACGAACGGGCCCGCGCCGACCGTCTCGACGCGCTCGCCGCCGACCCAACACACACCGCCACGGCGGCGCAGCTGCGCGAAGCCAACTTGGCCGACGGGCTGCGCGCATCATCCGGTGACATCGTGGCCACTCGCCGCAACAAACGCGCGCTGCGGCTGGCCGGGGGCCGCGACTTCGTCCGCAACGGGCAACGCTGGCGCGTCGAGACGGTGAAGTACGACGGCTCCCTGGCTGTCTCCCGGATCGACACCGGGCAGAAAGTGACGCTGCCCGCCTGGTACGTCAACGCCTACACCACCTTGGGTTACGCCTCCACTATCGACGCCTCCCAGGGCATGACCATCGGATCGCGCACCAGCACCGGAACGTGTCACATCATCGGTTCGGAGAGCCTCTCGCGCCAGCAGCTTTACGTCGCGATGACCCGCGCGACCGATGAAAGCCACGTGTACCTCGAAACCGCAGAAACCGACGCCCACAACGTCCTGACCCCAAAGGCCACTCACCCCAACACCGCCATCGACGTCCTCGAACGCGTGCTGGCCCACGACGGCGCGCAGGTGTCGGCCACCACCGAAGCCCGCACAGCGGCAGATCCGTTCACCCGCCTGGGCATGGCCGCGCGGATGTACACCCACTCCGTGGGAGCACTGGCGGAAAACACCCTCGGTCCCGTTCGGATGGCCGGAATCGATGCCGCCGCCGATGAGGTCTACACCGGGCTGACCCGGATGCCGGCGTGGCCCGTGCTGCGGATGCACCTGGCCACCATCGCCATCTCGGGGGACAACCCCATCACCCGCCTGCGCGAGGCCGTCGCACAACGCGAACTGAGCACCGCCGCAGATCCGGCGGCCGTGCTCGATTGGCGCCTCGACAGCACCGCGGCGCATGCGGAGCGCACCGGCCCGTTGCGCTGGCTGCCTGATCTGCCGACGGGGCTCCTCGGAGACGACGACCAGGCGGCCTACCTGCACGCTCGCCATGACCTGGTGACCAGTTTGGCCGCCACCATCCGCGACACCGCAGCCAATTGGGACGCCAGTAACGCCCCGGCGTGGGCGCGGCCACTGCTGGATGCCAGCCCGCAGCTGCGCGCCGAGATCGCGGTCTTCCGCGCCGCCCACGACGTGTCGCCGGTTGACACCCGCCTGACCGGACCCGAGCAATACGCGGTCCGCGACCGCCACATCCAGAGGATGCTCGAAGACACCGCCGCCCAGGCGATCGGGCGCACCACGCCGGACACCGCCCGCTTCGAGGCCCTCGTCGACACCATCGATCCGCGGGTGCGCCGCGACCCCTATTGGCCCCAACTGGCTGGCCATCTGGCCGAAGTCGCCCGCACCGACATCAACCTGTCCCAGCTGCTCGGCGACGTCGCCGCCGAGGGACCGCTGCCCGACCAGATGCCCGGCGCCGCCCTGTGGTGGCGTCTGGCAGGGCGCTTGCAACCGGCCGTCGTGGAGGCAACCCACCAGCATTTGCGGCCGGCCTGGTTGCCGGATCTGACCGCCGTGTTCGGCAGCGCCATTGCTGAAACGATCGCTGCTGACCCGGCGTTCGCGCGTCTGGTCGCCGCGATCGACAACGCCGACCCCACCCGCTGGCGATCCCGCGAACTGCTCCAGGTGGCCTACGAGCATCTGCGCGACGCTGACGACGCCGACGATCACCGCCCGCCGATCCGTGCCGACGAATACGCGCGCCTGCTGACCTATTCCGTGGACCTGTTCACCGGGGAACACCCCTACGACCGTGACGACATCCCGCTCCCGGACCAGCCGCCGCTGACCGCCGAAGAGCACGAAGAACTCCAACTGCGCTACCCCGATCCCGAATATGTCACCGACGATGATCATCTGCACACCGCCGGGCTCTCTGATGACGCCCTGCTGGCCAAACTCGGGCTCGGTTACGGCGGCAGCTTCATTGCGCCGGCCCTGGAGGAGGAGGAACTTCCACCAGATCCCTACGCGCAGGTATTCGACACCGACGCTGAGTTAGCGTTCGAGGATCTGCTGACCGAGCGGCCACTGCCGCGCCCGGTCGCCGACGTCGTGGCTGATGTCGTGGCGTTGCGCCGCCAGTATCACGCCGCCACCGAAGCCCTGAACCGTCAACGTGCCCTGGTGGTGGCCGATGAGGGGCCAGCGATGCGGGCCGCTGCGCCTGCCCTGCTGGCATTGCGAGCCCGGGCCGAACAGGACCGCCCCTACCTGTTGGCGGTCCAGGACGTGATGGCTCGCTGGGCTGATGCCGAGGAACACTACGACGCTATGACCGCCTATGTACAACATGAACGCGACCAGCTCGCCGCACTCCAAAACGACCCCAACGCCGATGACCTGGACCTGGTCAGCGCTCGCGCCGCGGTCCGCCTCGCCCTGATGGCACTGCCGCAGACCACCCCGGCCGCCCAATTCCACGCCGAACTCACCGACGCCATGGCCCGCCGCGCTCAGGCAGCGGGCGGCAACGACCGCATCGTCACCGCCGAGCACGTCGACGCCGCCCGCGGGCGAGCCCAGGACGAGGACAGCGCCGCGCTCAAAGCCGCCCGCGCCGAACGTGACCGCCTCGCCGCGGCGCTCGAGCGCGCCGAAACCGCCACCGCACTCGCGTTCGCCCAAGCTGAGACGCGAAACGCTGAACACATCCACGAAAACTTGGCCGCGCTGCACACCGAACTCGACATGCTCACCGCCGCCGGTGACTACAAAATCGAGCGCGGATTCAGCATCAGACCCGATCTCGCCGCCGAGCTGTCCGAGAACACCGCCCGAGGCCTCAATGCCATGACGCGCAGCGGTTTCACCGTCACCGCCGTGCACGCCGGCGACAGCGAGGCGGCACTGGACGCGCTGCGGGTGCTGCGCGAGGCGGCTCGGACCGGCGAGCACCGCATCTTGTGGTGCAGCACCGATAGCGACCGCGCCGCCCGCATCGCCGAACCCGATCCGGCCGAAGCCGTGCACACCGTCGCCGACCTGCACCGCCTGATCGCCACCGAGGGCGAACAACTCGACAACCAAACCACCATCGTGGTCGACCGGGCCAGCCACGCGGCCCCCGAAGTGCTCGCCGACTTGGCCGAACACGCCGCCGACACCGGCGCTCGCCTGCTCCTCGTCGATGGCGAGGACCGAGGTTGGCCCCCGGCGCCGTCGGCACCCCTCCTCAACCTGCTACACCAGGACCTCCCCTGGTCGGTAACCCTCACCGTCGCCACGGCCACCCCCGCGCGCAGAGCAGCCCAACCCGACCGCGACGCAGTCCTCGATCAAGCCGAGCGCTGCGACCCCGCACTACTTGACACCGAGGTCACCGACGCCCTCCGCCGTCGCCGCCAGCTACGTCAACAACACAGCACCGGCTACCAGGTACATGCTCACCTGTGGGACCGCATCGACGCAACTGACCGCGAACACGACCACACCCGCGAACTGTAGATCGCAACCCGTAGCGCTAGCTGCCGGCGGCACCGTTGTTGCCGTTAACGAGGCCACCCTTGCCGCCGGCCCCGCCGGCGCCACCGTTGAACCCGCCGGCGCCCCCGGGACCGCCGTCGCCGCCGACAAGCCCGCCGGACCCGCCCGGGCCGCCCGCTCCACCTGTGATCCCGCCGTCACCACCAGCGCCACCAAACCCGCCCAACAGCCAAGCAGCTCCTCCCTGACCCCCTACGCCGCCTAAGAAATTACCGTTCCCGCCGAACCCGCCCGGCCCGCCGAAGCCGATGAGGGCGCCGAAGCCGCCGCGGCCACCCGCGCCGCCAATGCTCCCTCCGAACCCACCGGTCCCGCCGAAGCCGCCTACACCGATCAGGCCTGCGGCACCGCCGGTGCCGCCGGCCCCCCGGTATTGGTACTGGACCCGCCGAAACCCCCGATGCCGCCGAAGCCGACCAGCATGCCGCCAGCACCGCCGTTACCTCCCGCAAAACCTGAATTCCCTGTGCTCCCGCCGGTACCGCCCATCCCACCGTTGCCAATCAGCCCTGCAGCACCCCCGTTGCCGCCGACCCCGGTGCTGGGGCTATAGCCGTTGCCGCCATTGCCGTACAACAGCCCGCCGTCAAATCCGTTGGGGTGTGTTGCAGTTCCGGTTGCGCCGTCGCCGATGAGCGGGCGCCCCAGCAGTGTTTGGGTGGGTGTATTGATCACATTGAGCACCGTCTGCTCGAAGACCTGCAGCGGAGAGGCGTTGACCGCTTCAGCAGAGGCATATGCATTCCCGGCCGCGGTGAGTGTCTGTGCGAATCGTTCGTGAAATGCAGCCGCTTTCGTGCTTAGCGCCAGATACGCCTGGGCGTAGGCTCTGAACAACGCGGTGATGCCTATCGAGACCTCATCGCCCGCGGCGGGCAACAATCCAGCCGTGGAAACCGCCGCAACCGCATTTGCTGCGGTGATCGCTGACCCGATTTCCCCCAAGCCCGTCGCGGCTGCCGCCACTGTCTCAGGCACTACGAACGACATCGAACACCCCTCCAAGTGACGGTCTTCTGCCAGTATCCGCGGTGGCTGGTGCATCGGAGCAGTTGAGTTTTGCTCTGTCTTCCGTCAGGCTCCCGCCGGGGGCGTCAGTCTATAGGCGGGCAAACAACATTTCGCGCATTTGATTCTGGGCACAGGCTTGGGCCTATTGAGGTGCGCCCGTCGCCTGCGCAAATCGGTGAGCTATCAAGGACTGGGCCAGCACAAACTGGCTGGACCATACGCGGGCGGCGGCGACAGATCAGAAGGGCAAGCCTATCGCGAGCGGGCCGAATCCGAGTGCCCTGTTCGAGATCAGTCCGATTCCGCGGTTGCTGTCGCCGATGTTGTCCAGCCCGAAGTTGCGGTCGCCGATGTTGTTGAAGCCGAAGTTGTTGTTGCCGATGTTGTTGAAGCCGACGTTGAAGTTGCCGATGTTGCTGCCACCGAGGTTGAAGCTGCCGATGTTGTTGTCCCCGAATAAGTTTAAGCTCCCGTTGTTTCGGTAGCCGAGGTTGAAGCTGCCGTTGTTTCCGTCGCCGAAGTTCAGCAAACCATTGTTTCCGCTGCCGAAATTCAAGAAGCCCTGGTTGTTGTCGCCGACGTTGAACAGGCCCAGGTTGCCGGTGCCGGGATCCAAGAAGCCTAAGCCGGCGGCATTGAGCACTGTCTTTTGCGCGTTCACAGCCGCTTGGTGGATCGCCTGCTGTACGGCCAGGTTGATGCCGGCGATCTGGCTGTTTAGCCCGTTGGTGATGGACGCGCCGACGTAGTTGATACTGCCGTTGATCTGGTCGATGACGAGGTAGGCGTTGGTCGCTGCGTTGTAGACAATGAGGTTGGCGTTGAGTCCGGCGTTAGTGATCAGGCCTTGGAATTGTTGTGATAGGCCGCCCAGACCTTGCTGGATGCCAGGCACGCTGATAGGGCTTGAGGGGCCTGCGCCGCCGTTGCCTCCGAGGGGGCCGGTTGCGCCGGCGATGCCGGGTTGGCTGAACAGGAATCCGCCGGGCCCGGCGCCGCCGCCGGTGCCTGGGGTGCCGGCGAATCCGCCCGCCCCTCCGCCGCCGCCGCCGGTGGCGCCGCG
>JALHRH010000287.1:0-3762 GCA_022841565.1 Mycobacterium sp.
GGGGTGCACGAGCACCGGAAGCGTGGTGGCCACCACGTTGATCCCGGCTGACAACAGACGGCACAGGTCGTCGATCACCTCGTCGTGCCGTCCGCGGTCGGTGGCCATGTAGCAGATGCAGTCCGGCATGCTGGCGAGGACGGACGCATGATCGCCGACGATGCTGACGCCGACCGGATGGTCGAGTCCCGCGAGTTCCCCGACGTCACGGCCAACCAACTCGGGGTTGTGGGCCCACACCGCCACCAGATCCAGCGCCGGGGACTGCAGAATCGCCTTCAGCGCCACGGTTCCGGTGTTGCCGGTTCCCCACTGGACGACACGGAGGCAGCCATCGCCGCTGTGGCGGGGCGCCTCGTTCATGCCCAGGGTCGCCAGCCGAGCAGTTCGCAGGCATTCAGTTCGGCGATGCGATGCGCCTCGTCATCCGGCACCTCGGAGAGCATCTCGGCCAGCCCCTTGCGCGAGTGCGGCCACTGGGAATCGGAGTGCGGGTAGTCACTCTCCCAGGTGAGCCGGTCCACGCCGATCCGGTGCCGGAAGTCGATGCCCGCCTGGTCGACGATGAAGCACCCCCACACGTTCTTCCGGAACAGCGTTGAGGGGCGGGTCTTGGTGTCGACGTGGGCATACCAGCGGTGCTTCTCCCAGACGGTGTCGATCCGCTCGAGCATGTAGGGCAACCAACCGGTGCCGCCCTCGGCCAGGGCGACCTTCAGGCGCGGAAACACATGGAACGTGCGCGAGTACACGAGATCGGCCAGCGCACCCATGGAGTTGAGACCCATTTCCGATACCACGACCGGAGTGGGGGCATCCGGGCTGACATACGGTGTCGCCGTCGAGGTGCCGAAGTGCAGCATCAGCGGCATGCCGTTCTCCTGAGCAACCGCGAACAGCGGATCCCAATGATCGGTGTGGAAGGACGGCAAGCCCAGGGGTGAGCAGTTTTCCGGGAAGGAGATGCAGCGGGCCCCCAGCCCAATGGCGCGGTGCAGCTCGGCCAGAGCCAGATCGACATCCCAGATCGGCAGGATGCACACCGGCACATAGCGATCGGGCGCGGTACCACACCACTCCTCGAGCATCCAATCGTTCCACGCCCGCACGCAGTCGAGCGCCAAGTCCCGGTCCTGGCCTTCCAAGAAGCGGGTACCGGCGAATCGGGCGAAGCTCGGAAAGCACAGGTGCGCCCACACACCGTCTTCGTCCATATCCTTGAGCCGCTCGACCGGGTCATAGCAGCCTGGGCGCATGTCGTCGTAGCGGGCCGGCTCGACATCCCAGGTCCGAGGATCCTTGCCCGCCACCGCATTCAAACCGATTTGGGGATAGTTCTTGCCCGCATACACCCACGACTGCACCCGCCCGTGGGCGGTGGCGCCGAGTTGCAGGCGAGCAGCGTCCACCTCGACCTCCTCGACATGCGGAATCTGTGACCTGTCGTAGCTGGCGGGCATGCGTGATGTCCAGACGTCGGCCGGCTCGATCGCATGGTCATCGACCGACACCAGCTTCATGTAGTCCTGAAGCGGCATGTGTTTACTCCTCTGACTCGTACCTATTGACGCTCTTCTGTTGTGGTCAGTCCTCGTCGACCTGTGCCATCAAGGCGCCGTAGTCCGCGAGCGGAAGCGTGCCCGCGCCCGCGAATCGCTTGAGCAACAACTCGATAGCCTGGAGCGCCGACCAGCCGGCCAGGCCCCGAGGCTCAATTGCGGTGTCGGCCAGCGCATCGGCCAGGGTTCGGGACGCGACGGGCAAAGCGGCGAGATCGGAGCCGATCGCGTCCGTCACCGCTACCGCATCATCGGCGTGGGAGCCCTTCTCCTGCGCAGAGCGGCCTGCCCAGCCGGCCACATACAACCCCGGTGACGGCCGGCCGGCGACCAGAACCCGGGCTCCAGCATGGGCGATATGGCCGTTGTCCGCATCGAGGCCAGGCCAGCAGAACGATTCGGCGCGCGGGCGAAGCAGCAGTTGGGCGCGTAGATCCTTGCTGACCACCATGCCGTCGCGGTCCGGTCCGCGCAGGCAGCGTAGCGCCCGTGCGCGGTTGCGGCCGACGATGCCGACCGGGGTCAATTCGGTCCGGAGCACGAGTTTATCCGGAACATGTTGTGGCAGTTCCACTTCCGCTGCTGAGCGCGGGTCGACGATCTGAACTTGCCGAATCTTGCTGCGGGCAAGGCGCGCTTGGATATCCGCCGGAACGTCGGCGGGCACGGCGCCGCACAGCGCCCGGGCGACACCCAGCCCCGCAGGTGACATGCCGATCAACACCGCACTGTCCAGGTCGAGATCGAGTTCGGCAGCGTCCACATCGGCATTGCCGCACAGCCAGCCCTCGACCTGGCTCACCGCGCCGACACCCACCGCGTCTCGACCCGCCACGTCGAGCGGGAGGTCGGCGGGGGCTCCGGTGGCCAGCACCACCGCGTCGGCGGCGGCGCGGAGATCCTGCAACGGCAAGCGGGAACCGATATCGACATTGCCGTAGAACGCGACCCGCTTGTCGGACAACACCGCGTCGATCTGACGAGCCGCCTCCCGCAGCCGCGCCGCGCCCGCCGCGGGGCCGTGGCGCAGCAGGGAATCGGGTCGCGCCGCCCGGTCGATCAGTTCGACGGCCACGTCGTACTGCTGCTGGGCCAACAACGCCGAGGCGACCGCGAAGCCGGCCGGCCCGCAGCCAACGATGATGACTCGGCGGTGCATCGCGTTACCCCTCAACGGCTTTCGAAGACTACCGGCACCTTGTTGGGCGCCCGCAGGCCGATGCCCTGCATGCGGGCCTGGTGCCCAGTGTCGGGGTCGAGCCGTAGTCCGGGCAGCCGATCGAACAGCGCGGTCAGCGCCGCCGACATCTCCGCGCGCGCGAGGTGGGCGCCGAGGCAGGTGTGCGGTCCCCACGCAAATGCGATGTGTGGCTTCTTTTCCCGGAAGATGTTGAAGCTATCGGCGTCATCCCACCGGGTGGGATCGCGGTTGGCGGCGCCGAGGGAGATCTCGAGAACGCTTCCCTGCGGCACTTCGACCTCCCCAAGGACAAGGTCGTCCAGCGCAATGCGGCTGATCGACATCAACGGCGGCTCCCATCGCAGGCCCTCCTCGATGGCCTGTTGCAACAGAGTGCGGTCGGACATCACCGCCTGCAGCTGCTCCGGGTTCTGCAGCAGTCCCAGCAGCATGCTGGCCGTCGAGCGGGCGGTGGTCTCACCGCCGGCGGGCAGTAGCAGCCGCAGGAACGAGACGATGTCGAGGGTGTCCAACCGGCTGCCATCTAGCTCGGCGTTGGCGAGCAGGGTGATCAAATCCTCGCCCGTGCCGCCGCGCCGTTGCTCGATCAGCGGAGACAAATATCGTTCCAGTTTCTTCGACGCTGCTTTGGCTGTTTCCATGTCATAGAACGCCGCAACTGTTTCGCCCGCCCACGTGTTGAAACGTTCTATATCGGTGAAGGGCAGCCCCATCATCTCGGTGATGATGTACACCGGGAATAGCAGCGTGAATTCGCGATAAAGGTCGGCCGACCCGTTTTGTTGGAAGCGGTCGATCAGCCCGTTGACGGCAGGCACGATCGCGGTCTCTTGCCAGCGGCTCAGCGAGCGGCGGGTGAACGCCTGCGAAATCAGCGCCCGATGCCCTCGGTGCTCGGAGCCGTCCATGCCGATGATGGTGTGGCCCCAAACCTGACCGATGGTCTCGTCCCAGAACCGCGACGACAGCTGCTCGTCGGTCAGCGCCTGCTGGCAATGCTCG
>JALHRH010000287.1:3772-7483 GCA_022841565.1 Mycobacterium sp.
TGAGCACGCAGGAAAACGAGACCTTGGTGAATTCTTTCTGAGTGCGGTAGTCGTCCTGGCCGATGAGGGCGGCTTGCGTCATGGGATGCACCGGAGCCCGCCGGCGAGCCGCCGCCAGCGGCCCGTAGAGATCGACGATCCGGGACCGAGGTGTTTCGGCGGCAGCCGATTCCACGTAGGCGCTGTCATCGGCCGTGCGGATGAAGTCACGCAACTGCTCACCGGTGCTGATGGTCATATCCGCTCCTGATGACGTGAGGTCTGGTGGCGCCGGTGATCGGCTCGCGATCAACCGGCGTGGAACTGAATGGTTTTCGTCTCGCAGAAATCATCGAGTACGTCGGCACCTAGTTCGCGTCCCAACCCGGAACGCTTGTATCCGCCGAACGGCGCCCAGGGACTCATCCCCCCGGCGCCGCCATTGATGCTTACGTTGCCGGTGTTGATGCGCTGGGCCATGGCAAATGCCGTCCCGGTGTCGGCGGTCCAAATGGATCCGGATAGGCCGAACACCGAGTCGTTGGCGATCCGGATTGCCTCCTCGTCGTCGTCGAATGGGATCGCTGCCCCGACGGGACCGAACACCTCTTCCTGCGCCACGGTCATGTCGGCCCGCACATCGGCCAGAAGCGTTGGCTCATAGAAGAACCCGCGATCCATGCCGGGTGGTCGGCGCCCGCCGCACACCAGCCGGGCACCCTCTTGCAGCGCACCCGCGACGTAGGTATGCGTTCGCGCCCGGGCGCTCTCCCGGATCAGCGGGCCGACCACGGTGCGGGCGTCGGCCGGGTCTCCGATCGGCATGCGTTGCAGTACAGCGGCGACACGCTCGACGTAGACGTCGTAGATGCTGCGGTGCACCAGGTGCCTCGTCCACAGCGCGCAGCCCTGGCCCGCGAAGGTGGTCAGCTCCGCGGCGCCCCTGGCCGCCACCGCATCGAGGTCGGCGTCGGCGCGCACGATCATCGCCGACTTGCCCCCGAGTTCGAGGGTCACATGTTTGAGCGTCGCGGAGGCCTGCGCCATCACTCTTGCACCCACGGTGTCCGAACCGGTGAAAGTCACCATGTCGACCCGGGGGTCGGTGGTCAGGCACTCCCCCACCTCGGCTCCGCCGGTGACGATGTTCAGCACCCCGGCCGGCAGATCCGCCTCGGCCGCCGCGGCGCCCAGCAGCAGCGCCTCCAGCGGCGTGTAATCCGACGGTTTGAGCACGATTGTGCATCCGGCCGCCAATGCCGGGCCGACTTTGAGCAGGTTTACGAAAAATGGTGCATTGAACGGTGTTATCGCCGAGACAACGCCGCGGGGCGAGCGCTGAACGACGCCGGCGCCCAGAACGGTTCCACCGTGGCGGCTGGGCAACGTCGTCACCGGAAGGGGCCGGATCGGGTCGAATCGAGTCGCCCGCTCGATGAAGAAGTCCAGCAGCCGCATCGGGGCATCGACCTGGCTCGACCGGGCGATGGTGGTTGGAACGCCGGCTTCGGCGACTGCCAGCGCGACGATGTCGTCCTTCCACTGCGCGAGCACGTCCCGGAGTCGGGCTAGGCGTGCCGCCCGCTCGGCCGACGACATTCGGGGCCACGGGCCGTCGTCGAACGCCGCACGCGCTGCGGTCACCGCCGCGTCCGCTTCACTCGCCGAACCCAGCGGCGCGTCAACAACAACGTGCCCGGTCGCCGGGTTCAGTACCGGGGCGCTGCTTCCCGTCGCCAGCCATTGACCGCCGACGAACAACCCCGGGTATTGAGACCGGTTGGGAACCGCGATGGTCGTGCCGGTCATTCGACCCTCGTCACCATGCCCGTGGATCCGTCGACTTCCACGACGTGTCCATCGCGAAGCACTGCGCTGCCCCGCAAAGTACCTACCACACAGGGAATTCCGAACTCCCGGGCGACCACTGCGGCATGCGACATCTCCCCTCCGGTGTCGACCACCACCGCTGCAGCGTAGGAGAAGTAGGGAGTCCAGCCGGTATCGGTGAACGCGGTGACCAATACTTCCCCAGGCTCCAAGTCATCCATTGAATCGACCGTCAGCACACGCACTGCGCCCTTGGCTACACCGGCCGACACCGGCGTTCCCTGCAGGGACTGCCCCGGAAACAGTTCCTCGTTGCTGTTGGTCGTGACCGTGTAGTGTCCTGCGAAATTCAATGGGGGGCGCTGGATTTCCAGCCTCGCGCGTTCGGCGCGGCGGCGGCGTACCACCTCGGCCGCGGCTGCGGGTGGGTTTTTCAGCTCCGCGCGGGTCAGGTAGAACACATCGTCCGGGCTGGCGATGACACCCCGTGCTGCCAGCCGGTTCCCGATCTCTCGGGCGATCAAGCGGTACTCGTGCGTGTGCCGAATCGTGGCGTCTCGCGCCTGTTCGCGGATGCGTTGGAACGTGTTGCCTATCGATGCCAGTAACGCCAGCCGTCGACTGATGCTCGGTGCGGTCGCGGCGACCCGCGGCGGCGATACGGTCAGTTTGGCGACGATGTCTACCAGCCGGCTGGGGTCGTCGGCGAAGACGGGGTTGGCCAGCTCGGTCTCGCGGGGGCCGCGATGACCGAATTCCTTGATCACTTTGTCCAGTTCGCGCACGAAGTCCTGATCCGTCTCGCGCAGCCGCGTCAACGCTGCGCCGGCGGGAAGATCGCGCAGCGCAGCGGAGGTTTGCGGGTTCCGCCTGGCCATCTCGGCCAGCCGATAGGCGCCGCTGGCGATACCGGCGCTCGGCAGTTCCGCAGTGCCGCCACGAATCCGCGTGGCAAATCCCTTCCCACCCTGCTTCTGGATCAAGTCCATGACCGGCACGATCAAGGCCGACGCGTGGGCCGCCGCCGCCCATCCGTACACGGTCTCATCGTGCTCGCGGTGCAGGCGCGCGAAGAGCTGTGCATCCGTCAGCGACGCGTAGAAGCGTGGATCACGCTGTGCCGCACGGGTTTGAGCGGCGATGCGACGAACCTCGGCGGGGAATGCGGCCAGTTTGGCCACCGTTCGTGGGAGCCGCCGTGCCATCCGGAGCAGACCGATCTTCTCTACCGGCGGCAGCTGCAGGCCTTCGCGATCGCCGAACAGCATCTCATCCCAGGCCGAGACGCCTCCGCCGGGCATGGCTGCCCCCAAGGCGTACACCACGGACAAGTTGGCATAGACGCCATGCCCGAACGCGCCCACCGGATCCTCGGAGAGTGCTCGGCGCAGATCACCATCAAGGCCCAAGACGTCGGCGGTCTGAGCGCCCGCGGCCCGCAACGAATCGAGCGCCAGTTCCAACGACAGCGGAGTCATCGGGCCGGGAAACGCCTCCGAGGTATTGGCCGCGGTGAAAAGCGACCAGTTCGGGTCGACGGTGGTATCGAACTCGCCGAGCACCTCCGGTTCAGCGGCCGGCACCCGCGACATCTCGCAGGGTCGGCCCGGAACGCTGGCCCACTGCCAACGCCAAGGGATTTCGACCTTTCGCGTTCCGAGGAAAACGTGCCCGCGGTTGGTCCGCGCGAAGTCTTCAACGCAGTCACGGTTTCCCCAGGCCGGATGAAAACCGAACCCGGTGGTCAGCTTGGTCGTGTCTACGATCGGGAAATTCAAAAACGCTTCGACGGCACCAGGATCCAGGGAGAACCAGCCACGGTTCCATAGGAACCCCAGAACCGCCTCTGCCCGGCGGGGATCCAGCTCCACGTACCGCTTGCCGAGGATGCCGGCTATCTCG
>JALHRH010000288.1:0-5776 GCA_022841565.1 Mycobacterium sp.
TGCTCTTCCGATCTACTACTACGAGAACATCTCCCCGGTCACGGGTGAAGCGTTCTGCGAGATACCCCGTTCGACCGATCTCGACGTCGACCGGGCACTCGACGCCGCGCACGGCGCCGCGCCGGGGTGGGGCAAAACACCCGCTGCCGAGCGGGCGCAGACCTTACACAGGATCGCCGACCGTATCGAGGCCCACCGCGACGCGATCGCGGTGGCCGAGTCGTGGGACAACGGCAAGCCGGTGCGGGAAACGTTGAATGCCGATATCCCGTTGGCGGTTGATCAATTTCGGTATTTCGCTGCGGCCATCCGCGCCCAGGAGGGCAGTCTCTCTCAAATCGACGAGGACACGGTGGCTTATCACTTCCAGGAGCCGTTGGGGGTCGTCGGCCAGATCATTCCCTGGAATTTCCCGATTTTGATGGCTGCCTGGAAGCTGGCGCCGGCACTGGCGGCGGGCAACACAGTCGTGCTCAAGCCGGCCGAGCAAACCCCTGCGTCGATACTGTTTCTGCTTTCCCTCATCGGAGATCTGATTCCCCCGGGAGTTGTCAATGTAGTCAACGGGTTTGGGGTTGAGGCGGGCAAGCCGTTGGCTTCCAGCAATCGGATCGCCAAGATCGCCTTCACCGGGGAGACCAGCACCGGTCGCCTGATCATGCACTACGCCAGCCAGAATTTGATACCGGTGACGTTGGAGTTGGGTGGCAAAAGCCCGAACATCTTCTTCTCCGATGTGATGGCCGCAGCGGACGACTTCTGCGATAAGGCGTTGGAAGGTTTCACGATGTTCGCACTGAACCAGGGTGAGGTGTGTACGAGCCCGTCGCGCAGCCTTGTTCAGGCCGATATCTACGACGAGTTCTTGGAGCTGGCGACGATACGGACCGCGGCGGTGCGCCAAGGAGATCCGCTGGATACCGAGACGATGCTCGGCGCGCAGGCCTCGAGTGAACAAGTGGAGAAGATTCTGTCTTACATACGTATCGGCAAGGATGAGGGTGCCCGAGTGGTCACCGGCGGGGAGCGCGCCGACCTCGGCGGAGGCCTCTCGAGCGGCTATTTCGTGCAGCCGACGATCTTCGAGGGCAACAACAGAATGCGAGTTTTCCAGGAGGAAATCTTCGGTCCCGTGGTGTCGGTGACGTCGTTCCGTGATTACGACGACGCGATGGCGATCGCCAACGACACGCCGTATGGGCTGGGTGCGGGAGTGTGGAGCCGTGCGGGCAACATCGCCTATCGAGCCGGCCGCGACATCAGAGCAGGCCGAGTGTGGACCAATAGCTACCACACCTATCCCGCGCACGCCGCGTTCGGCGGATACAAGCAGTCCGGCATCGGCCGAGAGAACCACAAGATGATGCTGGATCACTATCAGCAAACCAAGAACCTGCTCGTCTCGTACAGCAGTAAAGCCCAAGGGTTTTTCTGACGTTCGGGCGAACGGTTCAGTCGCTGCCGAGCGCCCGGTGTTCGATCAGGTCGCGCAGCCCACCGGCACCGAGTCGCTCCCGGAATGCCGGAGCGGTGTAGCCGACGACGGTGGCGGCGGTGCGGGCGCGCGCGGTCGCCGAGCGCGGCAGATGGAACAGCACCCCGATTTCGCCGAAATAGTCCCCGGGCCCGACCACCTTGAACAATTCCTCGCCGCCGTCGGCCATTTCATGCACGATCTCGATCTCGCCCTCGCTCACCACGTAGATCAGCTCGCCCATCGTGCTCTGCTCGAACAGCACCTCGCCGGCCTGCAGCTGCACAGTTTCCGGTTCCCGGTCCGTTTCGGCGAAATCGGGGGTCAGCTCGACGACGCGATCGGCGAGCGGGAGCATCCGGCTGTCGTGGGTGGCCACCACGACCACGCGGTCGCCGTCGGCGAGTTCGCGGATCAGCCGCAGCACCTCCTCGACCTGGATGAAGTCGAGGTGGGCGGTGGGTTCGTCGGCCAGGATCAGCGGTGGATCCAGCGCAATCGCGCGGGCCACCGCGACGCGTTGCTGCTGTCCGCCACTGAGGTCACCCGGGCGGTGCTTCATGCGTTCGCCGAGGTTGACGCGCTCGAGCAACTCCACGGCGCGCTTGCGCGAGGCGGCCCGTGACATGCCCGCCGCACGCATCGGCACCATCACGTTCTCCAGTGCGGTGAGGCTGGGTACTAGGTTGAAAGCCTGGAAGACGATGCCGACTTTGTCCCGCCGGTACCTCGCCAGCGCCGCCCCGTCGAGCGTCGTGATGTCCAGGTCGTCGAATTTGATCGCCCCGGACTTCGGCCGCAGGATGCCGCCCAGGCAGGACAGCAACGTCGTTTTCCCGCAGCCGCTTGGCCCGAGCAGGATCACCAGCGACCCGGATGCCACATCGAGGTTCAACCCGTTGATCGGCCGCAAGGCGTAGCCGCCGCTGTAGTACTCGACGACCAGGTTCTGGATGCTGAGATCGCCCACTGGTCAGGGACCTCCGAACGCGAGAGCGGGATCGATGGCCACCACCCGCCTCAACCCGGCCAGGCTGGCCAACAGGCCGATGACGACGGCGACAACCGGTAGCAACACGTAGGCGAGTGACGGCACCGCGACCACCATCGGGAACAACGGCGCCAACAGCTTAGAAAGGATGACACCTACCACCGCGGCCAGCAGCGAGACGACCAACGCCTGCAGCGCCAGCCCCGCCAAGATCGACCGGGTGGGAGTGCCGATCGCCTTGAACACCGCAAAGTCCCGCACCCGCTCGAGCGCGGACAGGTACACCACCGATCCGACGATCAGCACCGCCACGATCCACAGCAAGATCGCCACGATCGTGATCGAGTTCACCGCCACCTTCAGCGGCCGGATCAGGTCTTTGACGGCGCCGTCGCGGTCGAAGGTGCGATATCCGTTCGGAAGGGCACGCGGGGTGCCGTCGACGCCAATCGAGGTGACCATGGGCTCCCCGTTATAGGCGACCTGCTGTAGACCCTCGGTGGTCAGGAATATGTTGGGGATCTTCGCCAGCGCCGTCGAGTTGGGCACGATGCCGACGATCCTCAAGGTGTGCGAGCCAACCTGGATGGTGTCGCCAAGGTGGCGGCCCAGGATGCTCGAAGCGGCAACCTCGTCGGGCCGGGACGGCGCCCGTCCCTCCGAAACCTGCGGCATCCCGGGTCCATGCTCGGGCGCCCCGAAGGCCGTAACGTTCCGCGTCGAGGCTCCTTCCTTCATGATCGTCCCGACACAGCCCAGCGGTGCCGCCGCCACAACGCCGGCTTCGCCCCGCACCCGGGCCAGGTCGACGTCGGGAAACGGGGTCGACCCTAGGAAAGGTCCTGCGGAGCCGTCCTTGACCACGAATGCATCGACACCCAACGAATCGACGGTGTTGCGCGCCTCGACAGTGAAGCCATTCGCGAGCCCGCTCATCACGAGCGTCATCCCAAAGATGAGTCCGGTGCTGACAATCGCGATCACGAGGCGCCGCTTTCGCCATTGCATATCGCGCAGCGCAGCAAAGAGCATTCGTAGACGCTACCAACGTGCACAAGCCCCGGGCCCGATTTCGTCTACGCAGCGTCGTAGCACGGGCTAGCGGTGCCGGTGCTCGGCCCGGCGCGGCCGCGTCACGGTACGTTTTAGCAATTTCCTCGCGTGGCTTAGAATCGGACACTGTCGATCGCCGATGCGCCGCATTTGCGGCGCAGGATATGGCGGTGTTCGGCGGGTTGAACCAACAGCCCGGGTTGCGTAGTTGTCCGGAAACTAGTGTTTCCCGCGAGGATGGATTTGAGATACGCATGGTCGATCAACCCGGCGATTCAGTGAATAGGGCCCCATTCGGGGTCGAACAGTACGAGACAGACGGTGCCGTGGTGCTTGCTGTCTCGGGCGAAGTGGACATGCTCAGCGCCCCCCAACTCGCCGAGTCGATAGACGCGGCGTTGGCTCCCAAGCCCCCGGCGCTAGTCGTCGACCTCACGAAAGTGGAGTTCTTGGCCTCCGCGGGACTCAGCGTTCTGGTGAACGGGCAGGCCGCGGTGTCGCCGCCCACCCGCTTCGCCGTAGTGGCCGACGGACCCGCCACCAGCCGTCCGATCAAACTCATGGGCATCGACGGCCTGCTGTCGCTGCACCGGACCCTGGATAACGCACTGAGCTGGATCGCTGGTGCCTGAGTCTGCCTGTACCGGGGAGGGTCGGACTCGCTGACTGCCGGCCCTCTCATGCCCCCTCCCGACGAGCGGTCCTGTTTCGTCCGTATTCGGGTGGCCGCCGATGCGCTTAATGCCAGCCGGATCCGCGTCGAGTTTCGCAGCTGGCTCGATCGGCATTTCACGTTGGGCGCCGAACGCCTTAGCGACCTGGTGCTGGCGGTCTCCGAAGCGTTGGCAAATGCCGCCGAATTCGCCTACACCGACACTGCCGACGATCCCGGGATCCGCGGGACGATGGACCTGAGCGCAGCGTATGACGTTAGTTCCGACACCCTTTCCGTCACGGTCCAGGATCGGGGCAGGTGGCGTCAGCGCGCGGGCACGAGGGATGTGACCCGCGGTCGCGGCATACCGTTGATGCGCCTGCTCGCCGACGAAGCCGATATCCGCGGCACCCCACGCGGTACCCAGGTGACGCTGAAGTGGATGCGCCTGACCGCGCCTGCTCATTGAGGCGCGAGAGTTACTCCAGATCCATTGACTGCGGCGGGTGCCGCGCTTACGGTCACTACATACGCTACGCGCCGTAGCGTAATAATCGCTATTCGTTGGTTCCCGCCGTGGAGGCATCATGTTCGACCTGAAAATCGTCGGCGGCACGGTCGTGGACGGCACGGGCGCGCAGCGCTATCCCGCCGACATCGGCATCAAGGACGGCCAGATCGTCGACGTGGTGCGCCGCGACGACGACAGCCCGGCGTCACCGGGCTTGGCGCTCGCACATGCGGCCGAAATCATCGATGCGACTGGGCACGTGGTGGCGCCGGGCTTCGTCGACATCCACACCCACTACGACGGGCAGGTGAGCTGGGACAGCCTGTTGGAGCCCTCCAGCGGGCACGGCGTGACGACGGTGGTGACCGGCAACTGCGGGGTCGGCTTCGCGCCGGTGCGGCCGGGCACCGAGGACTGGCTGATCAGGTTGATGGAAGGCGTCGAAGACATTCCCGGCACCGCGCTCACCGAGGGCATCACCTGGGGCTGGGAGACCTATCCCGAATACCTCGACGCAATCGGCAGGCAGCAGTTCGCCATCGACGTGGGCAGCCAGGTCGCCCACGGCGCCATCCGTGCCTATGCGATGGGCGAGCGGGGCGCCCGCAACGAGCCGGCCACAGCCGACGACATCGAGGCGATGGCCAGGCTCGTCACCGAGGCGGTGGAAGCCGGCGCGCTCGGGTTCTCGACATCTCGCACCTTGGCCCATGTGGCGATGGACGGCGAACCTGTGCCTGGCACCTTCGCCGCCGAGGAGGAGCTGTTCGGGTTGGGCCGGGCCATGGCCGCCGGCGGCCAGGCCGTATTCGAGCTGGCGCCGCAGGGGGCGGCGGGTGAAGACATCGTCGGGCCCAAGAAGGAGCTGGACTGGATGCGCCGGTTGAGTCGCGAGATCGACCGGCCGGTGTCTTTCGCCCTGATCCAGGTCGATGCCGACCCCAATCTCTGGCGCGAACAGTTGGACGTCTCGGCGGCCGCACACGCCGAAGGCAGTCGGTTGCACCCGCAGATCGCGGCGCGTCCGTTCGGCATGATGATCGGATTCCAGGGCCACCACGGCTTCACTCATCGGCCTACCTATCGGCGACT
>JALHRH010000288.1:5786-7473 GCA_022841565.1 Mycobacterium sp.
GTTCGCGATGGTGCAGCACTCCCTGGGGCGGCTGTATGCGCTGGGCAACCCGCCGGACTACGAGCCCACCCCTGACCGCACCGTCGCCGCCATCGCCGCAGCCCGTGGTGAGGATCCGTTGTCCACCCTGTACGACCTGATGCTCGAGGGCGACGCGACCGCGATGCTGATGTTGCCGTTGTTCAACTATGCCGACGGAAATCACGACGCGATCCGCGAGATGATGCTGCACCCCGCCGGTGTGCTGGGTCTCTCCGACGGGGGCGCCCACTGCGGAATGATTTGCGACGCTTCCTATCCCACTTTCCTGTTGACGCACTGGGCCCGGGATCGCCGTCGCGGTGCAAAGCTGTCGCTGGAATACGTGATCCGCAAGCAGTCTCGCGACACCGCGCACCTGTTCGGCCTGACCGATCGCGGCACCATCGAGCCGGGCAAGAAGGCCGACATCAACGTCATCGATCTCAACGCACTCACCCTGCACCCTGCGGCCATGGCCTACGACCTGCCGGCCGGTGGACGCCGAATCCTGCAGGGCGCCAGCGGGTATGCGGCCACGATCGTCAGCGGCACCGTGACCCGACGCAAGGACGTGGACACCGGCGCCCGCCCGGGCCGGCTGGTGCGCGGGGCGCGTTAAGCTGCCCCCGTGACCACAGCCGCCGGCAACCGCGCCCGAATCCGCGCCCGCGACGAGGACGCGATCGGCAAACCGCCGCCCACACCCACGCTGGTGCCGGCCGAGCGCTACTATTCTCCGGCGTTCGCCGCGCTGGAAGTGGAGCGGATGTGGCCGAAGGTGTGGCAGCTGGCTTGCCTGGCCGACCACGTGGCCGAGGCAGGCGATTACTTCGAATACCGTTGCGGCCCATACGGAGTGTTGATCATCCGAGGTGACGACGGGACGCTGCGCGCATTCCAGAACTCCTGTCGCCATCGCGGTAACTCGCTGTGCGTGGGCTCGGGTTCGGGGCTAAGTGAACTCAAATGCGGCTACCACGGCTGGACCTGGGATCTGTCCGGCACCCTCAAGCGAGTGCCCAACCGCAAAGGGTTCGGCTCGCTACGGATGTCCGACTATCCGCTGTTGGCCGTCCGGGTCGATACCTTCGAGGGCATGGTGTTCGTCAACCTCGACCTCAACGCGATGCCGCTGATCGAGTATCTGGACGCGATACCCGAGGACATCGCGTGGTGTCGCATCGGCGATTTCCGTTGCTACGCAACCCTAACCGTCGAGGTCGAGGCCAACTGGAAGACCATCGCCGACGGTTACAGCGAGACATACCACGTTCAGACGCTGCATCCCGAGCTGTTGCGGTGTGTCGATGATATCCATGCGCCACAACAGATCTGGCTGCATGCAGGGAAGTCGGATCAACCCTATGGCGTGCAGAGCCCGCGCTTCGAGGGAGCGCTGAGCGACGAAGAAGTCTGGGATGCCTACGTGTACACCCAAGGGGCTCTGATGGGCGCACCCGAGGGCACGCCGTTTCCCGCTAACGAACGCAAACCCGGGCAGACGGTCGCCGACCTGATTGCGGCGCGCACCCGGTCTTTCGCCGCGGAGCGTGGGGTCGATCTGGACTGGGCCGACACCGACCGGGTCACCCGGCTGCATCAGTACAACGTGTTCCCGAACATGACGTTTCTGGCCAACGCCGACCACCTGACCATCATGACGTCG
>JALHRH010000289.1 GCA_022841565.1 Mycobacterium sp.
CGCCCTGGATGACCCGTATGCCCGCTGACCTCACACGTGGCTTGCTTGACACGAATATTGTGATCCTGCGTCGTGCCATCGACCCTGACGAGCTACCTGACGAAATGGCCATCAGCGCTGTCACATTGGCCGAACTGTCCGCGGGCGTGCACCTGGTGAGTGGTGACAACTTGGAGGCCATTGAGGAGCGCGCGCGCCGTGCGAATGTATTGCAGCGGGCTGAGAGCGAGTTTGACCCGATTCCGTTCGAGACAGAGTCGGCTCGGGTATTCGGGCGCGTCAGCGCCGCGGTCCAGGCCCGCGGTCGCACTCCCCGGCGACGGATAGCCGATCTCATGATCGCATCGATTGCTGCGGCTGCCGAGTTGCCCCTGTACACCACCAACCCAGCTGATTTCGATGGGTTGGAGGGCATCGTCCGCGTTGTTCCGGTGCGACGTCCAACTTTATGACGGGAATCCCAGAGCCGAATCAGGCCGCACCGCGCAGCACCGCGCCTTTCTCGCTGGCGGGTGCCACATCGCAGGCAGCCAAGACCTCAAGCTTGTACTTCGCGGTGAACGTCCGTCGCCGGGCGCGTTCGGGCACCTCGCGATCTGGACGTCGCGTTGCATCATCGGCGACCCGACCAGGATCTTCCATCCCGGCAAACACGGGTCGTCACCGTGCTCGTCATTTCGGGGAATCTCTCCATCCCTGCCCTCGGGTCACTAATTGTCAGGGGGCGAGTGCCTCAACCTGGGCGTGATGCATCAAGTCAAGATGCCCGCGAAATCTGATCCATGCATCACGTAAGGAATGCCCGCGAAATCCGGATCAGCTGGCGGCCTTGTTCTTGATGCGTATCCCGGATCTGACGTCGGGCAAGGCGCTGGGTATGGCTGCGAGGTAGAGCTGCTCGGTCTTGTCCTTGGCGAGTCTGAGCAGGGTGGCCTGCAGGTCGGCGATCTGGCGTGCGATCGCGGCGGGATTCAGGCTGTCGCGATAGGCGAGCAGCTCTGACTCTTGGGCCGGTGAAAGGACCCTGGCGGCCAGCAACCGCTCCAGTGGGGTCGTGGGCTCGTCGTAGAGGCGGCGGCGCTGGCCATCGCGACTGAACCCGTAGCCGATGGGTTTGATGGTGGGGGTCAGGTAGTTAAGTCGGTCGTTGACCAGCTTCCAGAGTCGGTTGAGCACCGCACGTTCGGCGTCGGTGTCATAGCGGTAGTAGAACCCGTACTTTCGCACGAGGTGGTTATTCTTGGACTCGATCGTGGCTTGATCGTTCTTCTTGTACGGCCGGGACCGGGTGAAGAAGATCTCCATCTGCGCGGCCCACTTGATGACCGCCTTGTTGAGGAACTCAGTTCCATTGTCGAAGTCCAAACCGGTTACCTCGTAGGGTATTTCATGAACGCCGGCTTTGAGGGCGCCCAGGATGTGGGTGTGGGCGTTGTTACGCACGGTGCGGGTGAAGACCCAGCCGAGACGCATATCGGTGAGATTGAGGGTGCGGGCGAACTCGCCTTTGAGTGTCGGCCCGCAGTGCGCGACGGTGTCGCCTTCGAAGAACCCCGGGGCTGCCTCGACCTCGTCGGTTGCCTTGCGGATTGTGATCGAGGACCGCAGCAGCGGGGAGGGCTTGGTGGTCGATTTCCCCGTGATCTGGTCGCGGGCCTTGACCGGCCGCAGGTAGCGGTCGATGGTGGCGCTGCTCATCGCCAACAGTTCGGCGCGCACCTGCGGGCTGTAGCGATCCTGATCGGGCACCAGCTCGCCGTGGCGTTCCAATGCATCCAGCTGCAGGGCCATTGACGCGGCCAGATACCGGCCACACTGCCCGCCCGCGGCCGCCCAAACCCTCTGCAGCACCTTGAGCGCATCGTAGGAATACTTCGGATTACGCTGCCGGCGAGGCTGTTTGGCCACTTGCCGACCCGCTCCCGGCGGCCGACAGGCTGCGGCCGTCAACCGGCGCCGAGCATTATCACGCGACCAGCCGGTGACCTGCACCACCTGATCCAGAATCTGACCCCTATCCGCCTTCGAGGCCCCTACATACGCCTTGGCGAACTTCGCGGTGATCTCTGCACGAGACGACATCGACAGCCCACTTCCCATGCCTGCCGAGCATCCACCGTTTCGCGGGCATTCTTACGTGATGCACCGAGGGGCGTTTCGCGGGCACTTTTCGTGATGCTTGCCGACCCCTGTACCCAGCTGACACTACGGCGCACAATTGAGGCATCCGTTTAAATCTGGGGAGCCGCGATGAGCGAGCAACTATACGACTTTTTCGGCGATATCTTCCGCCGGTATTTCATCCCTGCCATCGACGCATATCCGCGAAAGGGCCGGATGCTCGTCGAGAGGCTACTTGCGCTAACTGACGATGTCCCGGATAGGTTGGCGCAGAGCCGGCGCGCCGCCATCGCATGGGGGAGGGCGGAGACCCCGCACGCCAGAATTACCTCGGAACTGTTCGTAACCACCCAACAAGGATTGATGTATGCCGCCCGAATGACCGAGTCGCGGCGCGCGCTGTATTACCTCGCGACGCCCCACGGGCTGTTCGATCCGTTCGTCGACCAGGTCGACATTGCCGAGTTACCGCAAGAAACAACAGTTCTGGTGGACAACCGGATGGAGCGCGACCTCGCGTCCGCTCATCCGATGGACGCCGCGCTACGCCGGATCCTGGACGAGCACCTGGCGCTGCGCGTGGATCTGCCCGGCTAAAGCTAAAGCGCTGAAATCAGCGTGAGGCGCTGAGGATCTTGATAGCGAAGATGAGCGTGTCACCCGGCCGGATGCCGGCGCTGGGTTGACCGTCAGGATAGCCATCCGCGGACGTCATGGCGACGGCGACGGTGGATCCGACCTTTTGTCCCGCAATGGCCTTCTGGAAGCCGGGCACGACTCCGGTAAGCGGGAAGTCGACCGGGGCACCGCGCTCGTAGCTGGTATCGAAAACCGAACCGTCACGTCCATTGACACCCATGTAGCAGACGGAGACCGTGGCCGTATTTGACACCACCGGCCCATCGCCGGCGCGCAGTGTATGCACCTGAGTCTGGGCCACACTGAACGGTGTCGTCACGGTCACCCGCGGCGCGGTCGTATCGGTGGATCCGGTCACCGCGACGCTGCCGACGGTTCCGGCCAGCGTCCACTCGGGTGTGCCGCCGTTCTGCGGGGCGACCGTTGGGCAGGCGCCGGCGTCCGTTGCCGTAGCGGCGACGGAGGGCCGCGTGTATAGGTCGGAGATTGACGGGGCGTTCGTCGATGAAGACGATGACGTTTTGGTGGGGGAGCCGCATGCGGTGAGCATCAGAAACGAAGCGGCACAGGAAACGAGCGTGAGGGCCGTAGACACCCGAGGAAATTTCACCGGTGTCACGGTACAGGTGCGGCGCTCGGAGCTTGCCGACAACTCACCGAAGGATCGCGACGAGGAAGTTGTCGTCTTTTGCGAACGGTCGCAGATCCCAGGTTGAAAGCAGTAGGTCCGGTGTGAATCCGGCCTCGGCTGCGTCGTTGAAGAAGTCGCCGAACTCGTAGTTGCGACCGGCGCCGAAGCCGATCACCGCTCGGCCGCCGTCAATCAGGTGGGCGCGAAGTCGGGCCAGCACGCGGACCCGAGTATTGGGAGCGAGAAATGTCATGACGTTGCCAGCGGACACGATTACATCGAATGCCTCGGTGATGCCGTGTGCGGCCAAGTCGAGCAATGCGAGATCGGCTACCAGCCAGCGCGGTCCGGGATGATCCTGCTCGGCCGCTTCAATGAGAACCGGGTCGACGTCAACACCCACGACGTGGTGGCCGAGCGAAGCCAGGTAACCACCTATCCGGCCCGGACCGCAGCCGGCATCGAGGATGCGGGCACAGCGAGGCGCCATTGCATCGACTAAGCGGGCTTCACCGACCACGTCGTCACCGGCGCGCACCATGGAACGAAAGCGTTCGACGTACCAGTGCGAGTGCCCGGGATCTGCGGCGACCTTCTGCATCCAGAGGCTTTGTTCGGCCATATGAATCATTCTGCAGTGCGGGCCAACGGGTCGTCGTCAGCACGACCGGTGCCCACTCGGGCCAGGCAGGGGAGCCGACGTTGAACCGGCCCGCCAATTGCACAAACGGTTCGCGGGCCCGCGGATGCCGCCGGCGTCGTAGCGGGTTGCCGAGTCGGCGCGGGCCGCGGCCGGAGCTACCAGAACGGGGGTTCCAGCTGATTATTTTCCGGTTGGGGTTGACACCATCACCGTCCCCGAACCGGGCGGCGCGGGACGCGTCCCGCAACACCCCGGCAATGCGGTTGTCTGACTACTAACTGTATGTTTTTTCATGAAATGTGCTGCATCTTAGACGAGCTCTTGTAGCTTTGTTAGTGAAAATCAGTTCAATAGTCGCGTCGGTGACGTTGGTTGCCGGATTGAGTTTCTTCGCAGCGGCACCATTGGCCCGAGCCGGTGCTCCGACTATGGACGGCACTTTCGCGTACACAGACAATGACGGCGATTTTGGCACGCGAATTATCACGCGGTAACACCCACCATGACCACGACGAACGCCACCTCGCGGTCCGTCCGACCATGCCGCCTTGAGCAAGTGCGCCACACGAACATTGACACGTTCCAGCGACGTCACCTCATCTCACATGTTAAAGAAGGTGTGCGCGCGAAAGCGGGGATTCAAGTTCGCGGTCGGCCGGGCTGATACATGGTTCAGAGTAGATCGGCTCATATATTTCATGACGGTTTCAGTTAAGCAAAGGTACTGCAGCTTACCCGCGATGCGAGGGTCGATGTCGCCTGTCTGGCTTTAGTGTTGGCTGCTATGGCCGAACCAGATAATTACATGAATCGCTGGCGCACAGCGCTTCACGTGACAGTGTCGGCACTGATGGTTGCCACTCTCGGACTCGCCATCACCCCCGTAGCTCATGCGGCTGCGGCCACCGCGACCTTGTCGGTGACATCGACGTGGCAGACCGGTTTTATCGCTCACTTCACCATCACCAACTCGAGCGTGCTGCCGCTAACGGATTGGAAGCTTGAATTCGACTTGCCGGTGGGAGAAGCCGTCTCGCACACGTGGAATAGCTCCCTTGCGCAATCTGGCACGCATTACGTTCTCACCCCCACGAATTGGAATCGCATCATTGCACCCGGCGGTTCAGCCACAGGTGGTCTAAGAGGCGTGCTGACCGGTTCCTATTCACCACCTTCGAATTGTGTGCTCAACGGACAATATCCTTGCACCTAGAGGCGATTGCGCACTGAGGCTCGACCGCTTCGAGACCCACCGACCCCAAGCCGCATAGCGACTGGACGACAAAACGGGCCCGCTGACGAATGTCCCGGCGGGGGCTTGGTCAGATCGTGGCGTAGAGGTTGGCATCGGCCAGCCTGGGCGAGATCAACGCGAGGGCACGACCGAGGTTGATGTAGCGAGGCGTGAGGGCCTCTGGACGGTGCGGATGGCGGCGACGATCCAGTCGGCGGCTTGTTCGGGAGTCAGGGCAGGCGTGGATCGGTAGACCTCAGAGGGGGCGCTCATGTCGGTACGCACCAAAGGGTAGTCCTGCCCGGTGCAGCCGGTATCTCCGGGTGGTGGACTAGAACGAGCCTTCGCGCGGTGAGCAGCACCACGTCGGCGTTCCGGCACGAAGGACGGGCCCGACCGATCATTTGAACCATTAGGACCGGCTCAGCTCACCCCACGCGATGAACAATCCCGCCCCGCTTCCGCGGTCCGCTGGTTCAGACGCGGATGAACTTCTGTTCGCCCATGCCGAACATGCCATCAACCGAAAGGTCGACGTCGTCGGTGTGGATCCGGCCTTCGTACCAGCCGAAGGGGGCGTAATACTCGGCGAGCGATCGGCGCGGGCCGACGTGCATCTCGGAGCGGACGGTCGGCGTGAATCCCACCTCGACCCGGCCCGACCCGTCGGCATCGCGCACGATCCAGGAACCCCAGGGCCCGTCGGGCCGTTCCACGTGGACGGCGGGCAGGCGGTGGACCCGGTCGCCGAGCCAGACGGCGTTCTCGTTGTAGCGCTGCGGGTCGCGCACCTGGTTGTCGGTCAGGTTGAAGCCCTCGACCCGGCCCCCATCGCTGCGGCGCACTGCGGTCACCCAGTCGTACCGCATCGGCGAGGGGTAGTCCCCGTGGTGGTCGTCGAGGATCATGAACGAACAGTCGGGGTCGAACACGGTGAGCTCGGCGCCGGCGCGGAGCGTGCCGGCGAACGGCATCATCGTCTTGTGCGAGTACAGCGCACGATCATCGGCGAAGGGGTGGCAGATCACCAGGTGACCCGCCTCTCCGGGGCCGCAGCGCCCGGCGCCGTGCAACTCCAGCGGCGGTAGCGCGCCGCGCCCAGGGTGGCTGGCGTCCACCGCGACCAGGCCCGAGTTCATCTCGTTGGTCAGCTGCAGCGAGAAGCGTCCAACGTGACCGTGGGATCGGGTGTGGTCCAGGCCGCGAGCGACGTGCACCATCGAGGTTGGTACCTTCTGCTCCCACCGACGGATCGTGGCCGCTTGCTTGTCAACGACCAGAACTTGCAGCAGCGAAATCGACTTCGTGTCGTAGACAGCGCCGAGCACGAACACTTCGTCGTCACCGAGCTGGAACGCCTCCCACTCCTTGAGCCGGGCGTTGCGCGCGGCGCGCTGCAGGCGACCACGCGCTCCGTTGGCGGTGACAACGTCAAGTGGGTTGATGCGCGCGATCGGGCCGTTGTAGGTGCCGAACCGGTAGCGACCGTCGAGCACCAGCTGGGCAGGTGGCGGCTCGTGCGTGCGCACCAGGCCCGAAGGGCTGGTGGGCGGGGTCTCGGTGTCCACCGCCGGAGCGTACCGAAGGGGCAGCACCTATGCCGAGACAGGACAGTCGAGACCGCACGATGTACCTAGAGCAGGTACACACCAGTCACCCGAACGAAACAAGGTATGGCAAGGTCACTGCCCGGGGCGAGACCCTGGGAGCCGTCCTGCTCAAGGCAGGACGGCTCGGGTACGGCAGCACTCGAAGATTGCCCTGCGTTCGTTTGCTGCATACATGGAACGATCGGCCATGAGGGCCCTTCCGCACGCATGTCTGCGATGGCTGGCCAGCAGTGCCACGCAGAATCGAAGGCCGCTCAGCCGAGGACCACCTTTGGCCATTTACATATTCGTCAATTATCAAGGCGCGCGGGAGGTAGGGAGACATATCGATCCGAGCTGTTTCCGACTAGGCTACGTCTCGGCCACCGCCTCAGTGGGAACAAGAGTGAACACCTGTTTCAGACCCCAGATAATCAGTGTAAAAGGTTGCGCGAGGCCGACGGCCTCAGCGAACTAGCGGCCAGGGTGACGGCTATGAATTACGTTGTGCTGCAACAGGATAGAGCATGCAGCGTCGTTTACCAGGTAACCCGCCGCATTCGTCTCCGCCGCATTCCTCCCGCGCGGACAGTTTCGAATCAA
>JALHRH010000290.1 GCA_022841565.1 Mycobacterium sp.
ACTTCGGCCAGTAACGGCACACTGCGCAGGGCGGCTCGTTCCTTGGACTGATGCCGTTTGGTTCGCGGCCGGGCGGTGCTCAAAGGTGCACTATCCGGATAGCGCCGCAGCCGCGGCGAAAAGAGTACGTGCTCATACCAGACCTCGATCGATTTCTACGGACGGCGCTCGATTTTACAGTTCTATATGTATATAATACCGTTTCTATATGCAACAGAATGTTGTTGCGGACGTGCCCCGCCTGGGATCCGAGCTGGCCGTTTGCGACGTGAAGGATGGCCGCCACTACCGGCTGGACGAACCGGTCCATGCGCGATCGGGTGATTCGTGGTTGTCAGTGCAGGCCAACCGTCGGAAGGCCGCGCGTCGGTGGTCGGCCAGGTACGCGGCCGGGCTCGCAGTGACCCATCTTGTGGCCGTCGCCGATGCCGCCGCCATCTTGCTGCCGCTTCGTCCCCAAACGCAAATCCTCGCGGAGGGCATCTACACCGAAAAGAACCTCATCACGATGGTGTTGTTGGCGCTGGTGGGAACGGCTGCCCTCGCTGTCGGCGGCGTCGTGATTCTTGCGCCGACGCTGCGGTGGTTCGTCGCCGGGGACACACCGGATGCGGATCAACGTCGAGCCGCGTTCCAGCTCACCAGCCGCCAGTCGGGAATCCTCGTGGCTACCTGGCTGGTCGGCGCCGCAGTCTTTATTCTGCTGAATCTCGATAGCCATCTCGCGGTTCTGGTACCTGTGATGTCAGCTGTCGCACTCGGCGGAGCGGCGGCTTCGGTGAGTACTGGTCTACTGCTGGCGCAACGCTTCTTGCGGCCCATCCTGGCCGCCGCGACCCGAGGTATGGACGGCGATGTCGCCACGCCGGGCGTGTTTGCGCGCCTCCTGCTCGTGTGGTTTCTGAGCAGCGTTCTTCCAATCAGTGTGATTGCCGTTCTGGTTTGTATGCGGTCTTACGGCTGGATCATTCACCAGACTGGATCGGTGGCCCTTCCCGTACTGACGGTGGCTTTCATCACGGTGGCTTTAGGGCTGCCGGCGATGATCATGACGGCGCGATCCATTGCCGATCCGGTCGGCGAGGTTGTCGAAGCTATGGCGCAGGTCGAACGTGGACGAATCGAAGCCTTCGTCGCGATCTACGAGCGCTCCCAAATCGGCCGGCTGCAACGCGGATTCAACCGGATGGTCGCCGGACTCATGGATCGCGAACGGGTACGTGACCTGTTCGGGCGCCATGTTGGGGCGCACGTGGCCAGCAACGCCATCGACAAGGGCGTCTCGCTGTCAGGAGACGTCGTGGAGGTTGCGGTTCTCTTCATCGACATTGTCGGCTCCACCCGCCTGGGGGCCAGTCGCCACCCACAGGAGGTCGCCGAGCTGCTTAACGACTTCTTCCGCATCGTTGTCAACGCGGTCGACGAACATTATGGGCTGGTCAACAAGTTCGCAGGCGACGCGGCGTTGGCCATCTTCGGGGCACCGCTACCGACCAACCAACCGTCGTCGGCGGCGCTGGCAACCGCGCGCGCGTTGCGTGCTCAATTACGCGACTTGCCCGCTATCGACTTCGGCATCGGAGTCTCGGCGGGTCAAGTCTTCGCCGGTAACGTTGGCGCCGAGAACCGGTACGAGTACACCGTGATCGGCGACGCGGTCAACGAGGCGGCACGGCTGGCCGACCTTGCCAAGACCTCCGATCACCGCATCCTTTGTTCGGCGGCGGCCGTTGATGGCGCCGATGCGGCAGAACGTGAGCGATGGAAAAAATGCTTCTCCACCGTTTTGCGTGGCCGCTCCCAAGCCACCCGGGTACTGGTGCCAGCGACCCCGGCCTGAATCTCAGCCCTGACTCAAGCGATAGGGCAACAGACTGCGGAGGCTGAATAAGCCGGACACCGCGGTGCCCACATTGAAGAAGCCCGAGTTGAAGCCGCTGGAGTTGGTGAAGCTGGGGTTGCTCGAAACTCCGATGTTGCCGATGCCCGAACTTCGGCCGGCTAGGGCACTTCCGCCGCTGGCGGAGTTGAAGAAGCCGAGGCTGCAAGCCCGCACATTGCCAGCAAGCGGTCATAATGTGGTTTCTGAACCTTGACTGTGAGGTGCCTCACCTTAGAATGACCAGTGGTCACACCGTTTGTGAAGGAGCCCCATGCCGACGGTTACCTGGGCTCGCGTCGACCCAGCTCGCCGCGCTGCAATCATCGAAGCCGCCGAGGCCGAGTTCGGCGCACACGGGTTCTCCAACGGCAGCCTCAACGTCATCGCCCGGCGGGCCGGCGTCGCCAAGGGCAGCCTGTTCCAGTACTTTGCCGACAAGCGCGACCTCTACGCCTACATCGCTGACGTCGCCAGCCAACGGGTGCGGGCCTACGTCGAAGACATCATCCGCGAGATCGATCCGAGCCGGCCGTTTTTCGAGTTCCTCACCGAGTTGCTCGACGCCTGGGTTGCCTACTACGCCGAGCATCCCCGGGAACGTGCGCTGCACGCCGCGGCCACATTGGAAGTGGACACCGACGCCCGCGTCAGCGTGCGCAACGTCATCCACCGGCACTATCTGGAGGTCCTGCGCCCACTGGTGAGAGAGGCGCACCGGCGGGGTGATCTTCGCGCCGAGTCGGACACCGACGCGCTGTTGTCATTGCTGTTGATGATCTTCCCGCACCTGGCCCTGGCGCCGTATATGCGCGGTTTGGACCCGATCCTCGGCCTCGACGAGCCGACGCCGGAACAGCCGGCACTGGCTGTGCGCAGGCTCGTTGCGGTGCTTTCGGATGCGTTTTCCGCGCCGCACCCAGCCATCAGCCCGGCCCGATCAAAGGAGATCACATGACACGCACCCATACCGGCTCCATGGTTGCCGGCGGTCTCAACTGGGAGAGCCTGCCATTGAAGCTGTTCGCCGGCGGCAACGCCAAGTTCTGGAACCCGGCCGATATCGACTTCTCCCGGGACCGGGAGGATTGGGAGAAGCTGTCGGAGGCCGAGCGCGACTACGTCATTAGGCTGTGCGCCCAGTTCATCGCGGGCGAGGAGGCGGTGACCGAGGACATACAGCCGTTCATGGCGGCGATGCGCGCGGAGGGACGTCTGGGTGACGAGATGTACCTGACGCAATTCGCGTTCGAGGAAGCCAAGCACGTCCAGGTGTTTCGGCTGTGGCTCGACGCCGTGGGCGTCACGGGTGACCTGCACGGTTACCTCGATCCGCTGCCTACCTACCGGACGATCTTCTACGAGGAGTTGCCGGCCTGCCTCAACGTACTGACCGAGGACCCGTCACCGGCGGCGCAGGTGCGGGCGTCGGTCACCTACAACCACATTGTTGAAGGCATGCTGGCGCTCACCGGTTACTACGCCTGGAACAAGATCTGCGTGGAACGTGGCATCCTGCCGGGCATGCAGGAGCTGGTGCGGCGCATCGGCGATGACGAACGACGCCACATGGCGTGGGGCACTTTCACCTGCCGGCGCCACGTGGCTGCCGACGATGCCAACTGGACGGTCTTCGAGAACCGCATGAACGAGCTCATCCCGCTGGCGCTGCGCCTCACCGAAGAAGGCTTCGATCTTTACGGCGAGCACCCCCCGTTCGGTTTGCAGGCCGAAGAGATGTTGCAGTACTCCACCGACAAGGGCATGCGCCGCTTCGGCACGATCAGCAGCGCCCGCGGCCGCCCCGTCGGCGAGATCGACCTGGACTACTCGCCGGTGCAGCTGGAGGACGACTTCGCCGACGAGGACCAGAAGGCGCTCGCCGGCGTTCATTAGCCGTCTCGCGCTGCTCACCGCGAACGGTGGTAACGGTGGAACCGACCTCAGGCAACCCCGGCGCCGGCGGCACATCGCGACCGTGCCGAGCAGACGGAATCGGCGCGATGACGCCCGAGTCCTGAACCTGAAGCGTGTCGGCCTGCGCCAGGTCGGCGTAGGTGCACCGCCTTGGACCGTTGATAGGTCCCACGCTCGACGGCTCAACTGCCGCGGCTACTCGACCTTCTTGTTACCGGCCTCGTCTGCCCTGTCGGTTGCGCCCACCCAGACCGTCTTGGCGTTGCAGAACTCGCGGATCCCTAGGCCGGCCAACTCACGGCCGTAGCCCGAACGCTTGACGCCGCCGAATGGCAACTCCGGGTAGGACACCGTCATCCCGTTGATGAAGACGGCGCCCGCCTCGATGTCGTCGATGAAGCGCTGCTGCTCGGCCTCCTCCTGGGTCCAGGCATTCGATCCCAGGCCAAAGGTGGTGGCGTTGGCGATCTCGATCGCCTCGTCGATATCGGCGGCACGATAGACCGACGCGACGGGGCCGAAGACCTCCTCGGTGTACAGCGCCATGTCTTTGCTGATGTCGCTGATTACCGTCGGCGGGTAGAACCAGCCTGGCCGGTCGAGACGCTCACCGCCGCAACGGATCACCGCTCCCGCCGTGGCCGCGTCCTCAACCTGCTGGGCGATCTCGTCGCGACCCGATTCGGTGGCCAGGGGTCCAACGTCGGTATCAGGGTCGGTTGGGTCGCCGACCTTCAGCGCTTCCATCCGCGCGACGAACTTGTCGAGAAAGTCGTCATAGATGTCGGTGTGGACGATGAAACGCTTGGCCGCGATGCAGGACTGCCCGTTATTCTGCACCCGGCCGGTGACCGCGGTCTTTACCGCACCGTCCAGATCCGCAGACGGCATCACGATGAACGGGTCGCTGCCACCGAGTTCCAACACGGTCGGCTTGATCTCATCTCCGGCAATCGCACCCACCGACTGCCCGGCCGGTTCGCTGCCGGTGAGCGTGGCCGCGGCAACGCGGGGATCGCGCAGGATTCGCTCGACGGCGCCGGAGGAAACGAGCAGTGTTTGGAAGCACCCGTCCGGGAACCCGCCGCGGGCAATCACATCGGCGAGGTATAGCGCGCATTGCGGCACATTCGAGGCGTGCTTGAGTAGGCCGACGTTGCCGGCCATCAGCGCCGGCGCCGCGAAACGCACGGCCTGCCACAGCGGGAAGTTCCACGGCATTACCGCAAGCACCACGCCCAGCGGCTGGTAGCGCGTGAACGCACGGGACGCGTTCACCTTGCCGGAGTCAGCCGGCTCGTCGGCAAGCAACGCTTCGGCGTTGTCGGCGTAGTAGCGAAAGCCTTTGGCGCACTTGAGCACTTCGGCCTTTGCGCTGGCCAGCGTCTTGCCCATCTCCAGCGTCATAATGGCCGCGGTGTCGTCTGCCTCGGCCTCGAGCAGGTCGGCGGTGGCGTTTGCCCACTCGGCACGTTGGGCATAGGTGGTGTTGCGGCGGTAGTCCTGGAACCGTGCGTACGCGCTCGCTATCGCCGCCTCGACTTCGTCGTCGGTTGCGGGGGTGAAGGTTTTGACTGTCTCGCCGGTGGCCGGGTTGATGGTGGCGATGGGCACGTCGGCCCTCCTGTCGGGGTTGTCGTGAACCGTCCGACAGCTAGCCTGCCACTATCAGAGAAACAGAGGGGTGGCGGATGTCCACAGCGGCTGAGCTGATCGTCAAGTGCCTGGAGAACGAGGGCGTATCCGTCGTATTCGGTATACCGGGGGAGGAGAACATCCGGTTCATCAAGGCGCTGGCGGCCTCGGACATCCGCTACGTCCTGACCCGGCACGAACAGGGCGCGGCCTTCATGGCCGAGATGTACGGCCGGGTCACCGGACGCGCTGCCGTGGTCTCGGCGACGCTGGGCCCGGGTGCCATCAACCTGCAGCTCGGCGTCGCCGACGCGACCACCAACAGCACCCCGATGGTTGCCATCTCAGCGCAAGTCGGCCAGGACCGCGAGTACAAAGAGTCCCACCAGTACGTCGACCTGGTGTCGATGTTTGCCCCCATCACCCAATGGTCCGCCGGTATCCCCACCGCACATGCCATACCGGAGATGGTCCGCAAGGCATTCAAGGTCGCCGAGACCGAACGGCCGGCGGCGGTGTATCTCGCGGTGCCCGAACACCTGGATGCAGATACCGCCGACTACCCCGAGCTGGCACCGTTACCACGAAACGTGGTCCGGGCGGACGCGCCGGCAGCCCGCCAGGTGGCGCGCGCGGTCGACATCCTGCGCACGGCGCAGCGGCCGGTGGTGCTCGCCGGGCACGGCGCCGCCCGCAGCAACGCGACCGATGCGCTGATCCAGTTCGCCGAGAAACTCGGCATCAAAGTCGCCAACAGCTTTCACGGCAAAGGTGTCATGCCGGACGATCATCCGAACAGCATCGGGACGCTGGGATTCATGCGGCACGACTACGTGAACTTCGGGTTTGACACCGCCGATGTCGTCATCGCGGTCGGTTACGAGTTGCAGGAATTCGATCCGGTACGCATCAACCCTCAGGCCGACAAGAAGATCCTTCATATTCACCGCTTCCCGGCCGAGGTTGACGCCCACTACTCGGTGGACGTCGGCATCATCGGGGACATCAGCGACTCGCTTAATCAGCTGACCGACGCGCTGGACGGTCGCCGCTTCGATGACTTCGAAGTGCCCGGGTCGGGTCTTCTGGATCAGGAATTTGCTCGGGGACAGCAAGATTCGCGATATCCACTGGCGCCGCAGCGGGTGGTCGCCGATATCCGGGAGGCACTGGGGCGCAACGACGTGGTGCTGGTCGACACCGGTGCCACCAAGATGTGGATGGCCAGGCTCTATCCGACTTATCGGCGCAACACCTGCTTGATCTCAAACGGACTGTCCACCATGGGTTTTGCACTGCCCGGCGCATTGGGGGTGAAGTTGGCTCAGCCGGGGTCGAAGGTGCTGTCGGTGGTGGGCGACGGTGCCTTCCTGATGAACTCCCAGGAGATCGAGACCGCGATGCGGGAGAAAATCCCGCTGGTGGTGTTGATCTGGGAGGATGGTGGATACGGCCTTATCCAGTGGAAGATGGACCTCGAACTCGGTGAGCACCACTACGTGACGTTCGGCAATCCCGACGTGGTGAAGTACGCGGAAAGCTTTGGCGCCAAGGGATATCGGATCAACAGTGCCGAAGAATTGTTGCCGACGTTGCGGGCGGCCCTGGACGACGACGGGGTGTCACTTATCGCGTGCCCGGTCGACTACTCCGAGAACCTGCGGCTCACCGACCGGCTAGGGGAATTGGACGAGACGCTGTAGCTCCCGGTCGGATCCACGGCTAAGCCTGAAACCTAAGGCAGGTTCACCGACCCACCGCACTCCGCGTTCGAGGGGTATCAAAGGCGTAATAACTTGCTGGATTTAACGGTGAGTCGAAGTAGCTAGTGGTGTGTCCTGCAATAAATTGGCTATTGGTTGGTTATGATTTCGGGCATGAGACAACCCGTGCCTGCGTTGCAGATGTCGGCGGGACAACGTGAGGTGCTTGAGTCGTTGGCTCGGTCGCAGTCGGGTGCGCATCGAGAGGTGGTGCGGGCCAAGGCGCTGCTGATGGCGGCTGATGGTGTGGCCAACACT
>JALHRH010000291.1 GCA_022841565.1 Mycobacterium sp.
GGGCCCAAGGGCGGTCCCGGCATGCGCGAGATGCTCGCGATCACCGGTGCCATTAAGGGCGCTGGGCTCGGCAAGGACGTGCTGTTGCTCACCGACGGCCGGTTCTCTGGCGGGACGACGGGCCTGTGCGTGGGGCACATCGCACCGGAGGCCGTCGATGCGGGGCCCATTGCGTTCCTCCGCGACGGCGACCGGATCCGTCTCGACGTCGCCAGCCACACTCTTGACGTGCTGGTCGATCCAGCCGAATTTTCAGCTCGACAGCAGGATTTCACCCCTCCGCCGCCGCGCTACAAGACCGGCGTACTAGCCAAGTACGTCAAGCTGGTCGGCTCCGCCGCCCACGGCGCGGTCTGCGGATAACCTCGTCCTGGCCGAGCGAACCGGCCAGGACTTGCGATCCCTTGTGGCCGAGCGGAATTCGACTTTATGACCGCCGAACCGCGGCGCGCGTGCGCATCCCGAAGTAGGTCGCAGTGAAGCCCAATGCGGCCACCACCCCACCCGCGATGACATGCGACCACATCATGCCGGCGGTCATAGTGACGCCCTGCAGAATCCACGGTGAGAACAAGACCCAACCGCCAAGCACCGGTAACGTCCAGGTCAAGGTCGGCCGTCAACAACCTCGGGCACATCCCGATCTTTGACGGGCGCCGAGCTCGTCGAACCTATGAGCCGGTCAGCGGAGCCCTACCGAACAACCGCCATCGCCAACCCGTCCCATCCCTTGTCGCCGACGGTCTGCAGCACGGCGGTGTCCAGGCGCGAGTGCTCACCCATCAGTTGCAACGTCCCGCGGGTGGCGGCGACTCTGACGTCGTCGGACTCGGTCAATACCTTGCCGCCGCGAATGACGTTGTCCACCACGATCACCGTGCCGGGACGGCCCAGCCTGATCGCCCAGTCCAGGTAGGCGGCGTTGTTTTCCTTGTCGGCGTCGATGAATACCAGGTCGAACGGACCGCCGGTCACCGTCGGCAAGGTGTCCAGGGCGGTACCGACCACCACCTCGACCCGGTCGGCCAGTCCGGCCCGTTCCAGGTTGACCCGGGCGATCTCGGCGCGCCGCGGATCGAACTCCAGCGTCACCACCCGTCCGTGCGGGCCGGCACCGCGCGCCAGCCAGATCGTGCTGTAGCCACCCAACGTGCCCAGTTCCAGGATCCGACGCGCCTGCATGGCCGAGGCCAGTAGGCACAGGAACTTGCCCTGCTGCGCTGACACCGCGATCCGCGGCAAGCCGGCCGCGTCGCTGGCCGCGACCGCCGCAGCCAAAGCCGGATCAGGGCCGATCAGCGTGCTGTCCAAGAAGGCATCGACGGCTTGCGGGTTCGCTTCTGCAAACATAGCCAACGCTAACCGGTCCTGATCAGGATGCTGGAGTGAGTGCGGTGCGGCCCAAATCGCCTAGTGTCGGTGTTTACCCGTACCCCCAAGGGGTATATGCTGGGTGTCGGATAAACCGTCCACACAGATGAAGGTGATATCGAATGGCAACTCACGAAGCTGGAACCCTGCTGACCTGCGGCCACGAAGACTGCGGCTGTCGCGTGCGCATCGAGGTCCCTTGCCACTGCCCCGGCGCCGACCCGTATCGCTGCACCTGCGGCGACGCTCTCGAACCCGTCCAGTAGATGCCGCGGCCGGTCGTGCGTCCGGGCTCGCCGCTCAGCGCCCGAACGTACGACCGGCCAGCTCGACCTCAGCCACCAGATTCAGGGCCAGCGCCGAAGCGCCGACGGCCACGGTGTGCGGCCCCGGCGTAATCCGCCAACTCCCGCGTTCGTGGCGCGCCAATAGGCGCGGATCCGCGTCGATACTTACGCGGCGAGATTCACCGGGTTCGAGTTCTACTCTCTGGAATCCCAGTAGCCGCAATCGCCCCTCGCCCGGCGCCCCGGCCAGATACAGCTGCGGGACATCGGCCCCGCCGCGGTTCCCGGTATTGACGACGGTGACGGCGACCCGCACTGTCTGCCCGCCGGTGACCTCCAGGTCGCGGTACTCGAAGTTGGTGTAGGACAAGCCGTGTCCGAACGCGAACAGCGGGCCCTGCCCGGTACGGGCGAACCAGCGGTAACCGACGTCGGCGCCCTCGGAATAGTCGATATTCGTGGGTGAGCCCAGCTGCGGGCGCGGCGTCTGATCAAGATCGGCTGGAAAGCTGATCGGCAGCCGACCCGACGGATTCACTTGTCCGGTCAGGATTTCCGCGATGGCCCGACCGCCCTGTTGTCCCGGGTACCAGGCTTGCAGGATCGCGCTCACCGAGTCACGCCAAGGCATCACCACCGGGTTGCCGGTCTGCAACACCACCACAGTGTTGGGGTTGGCCGCGGCGACGGCGGAGATCATTCCGTCCTGGCCCCATGGCAGCGACAGATCGGCACCGTCGAATCCCTCGCCTTCGGCCCGGGCCGCGTACACGATCGCGACGTCGGCCCGGCGCGCCACCGGCACCGCCTCGGCCGGGCTGATCCCGGGATCGAAGTCGATGTGCGCGTGCGGAAGCAGGTTCCTCAGTTCGTCGAGCGGGCTCGACGGCACCAGGTACAGATTGCGCATGCCTGCCTCCAGACCCGAGCCGCCGATCGGGATCACGTCGGCGTAGCCACCCGGCGGAACCACCGTGCTGGACCCAAATCCGGCCGGAACCCCTCGGTGGGCGTACCCGCCGATGACGGCGATGCGCCCGGACCCCGCCAGCAACGGCAGCACGCCCCGGTTCTGCAGCAGCACGATTCCCTGTCGTGCGATCTCCAGCGCAATGTCGTTGTGCGCGTTCAAGTCCGGGTCCGGTGCCGGCCCCCACTGGTCGATCCCCACGGCAAACATCGACCGCAGGATCCGCCGGACCATGTCCGACACCCGCTGCCTGGGTAGCCGACCGTCGGCGTAAGCGGCGCGCAGCGGGGCGCCGAACGTCTCCGACTGCCACAGCAGGGCATCGATCTGGGCCCCACATTCCTGGTCGAGACCGGCCAGCGCGCACTCCCAGCTCGGTGTGCCACCCCAGTCCGACATCACCCAACCCGGGTATCCCCAAGCACCTTTCAGCACCTCATTGAGCAAGACGGGATTGGCGGCCGCATAGTCGCCGTTGACTTTGTTGTACGCCGCCATCACTGCGCCGGGTCGACCCCGCTCGATGGCGATCTCGAAGGCCAGCAGGTCAGATTCGCGGTGCGCGTCCGGATCGATGACGGCGTCCAGCCAATGCCGGTTGGTTTCATTGCAGTTCAGCGAAAAGTGCTTGGCGGTGCAGATGACACCGTGTTGCTGGATCCCGGCGATCTGCTCGGCGGCCATGGTGGCGCTCAACAGCGGGTCCTCGGAAAGGTATTCGAAATTGCGGCCGTTGCGCGGATCGCGGGCCAGGTTCATTGCGCCCGCCAATTGCACGTTGAACCCGCGGCTGCGCGCCTCCACGCCGATCACCGAACCCGCGGCCCGCGCCAGCGCCGGATTGAAACTGGCCGCCAACGCCAGCCCGGCCGGCAGCGCCGTCGCGGTATCGCCCGGGCGGAAACCGGGATTGGTCACCCCGAGGCCGGCGTCGCTCATTCGCAGCGCGGGAATCCCGAGTCGGGCGATCCCCGGCACATACCCTGCGCTCATCGGGACGTCCGGCGGAATCCGCTCGTCGCGCAGCGGCCACATATCCCCGGCGCCCATCACGCCGACCAGCAGCGAGAATCGCTCGTCGTCGGTCATCGCAGCCTCGACCTCACGCGCCCGAGCGTCGGGATCTGGGCTCATTGGCGCCTCCTCATCGCTCCGTTCCGCATCGTCGGCGCGACTCATCGCACACCTTCCTTCGCGTACACGACACGCAGCACATGACCGAGCTCGGGACCCATCACCAGCTCCGTCAGCGTGCACATCGTGGCCACGAAGTCCGGCCCGTGTGGCGGCGGTACCCGGCACAGGTGATGCGCCACCTCATGCAGTATGACGAGCTCACGCATCGCCCAATTCGCATTGTCGCGGTCGGGAACGGCGATAGTGCCTGCCCCGTCCCTGTTCTCGTAGTGCGCGGCGGTGGCCGCGCGCCGCGCGCGCACTCGCAGCCTAGCTACGTCCGGCCACTCCCGGCGCACCGCCGCCAGTGCCAGCACATCGTCGACGTAGCGTTGCACCGACGCCGTCGACGCGAACCTTCCCTCCGGGGGCAGCGTCAACTCGGTGCCGAAGAACTCGACGCTGGGTGATCCATGCTCGGCGGCACGGTCGAACATGACCCGAACGAATTCCTCAGCCGCATAAACCTTGGCGCGCTGGGAATCGCGGGTCAACGGCCCAGCGCAGTCCGCGCCCCGGGCAACTCGGGACTGCTACCCAGCCGTGCGTGCCGCCCCGCGCGGTCGCCCGCGCGCCGCGCCGCCGACGAGTACCCGGCGGAGGCGCGGTTGGCCTGCCAGGTGCCGCGTGCCTTAGAAGCTTCGCGATAGTAATCGCGCAGTTCGACTTCCTTGTCCCGCAACGCCACCGCGGTACCGGGCGCGCGCCGACAGTCCTTGGTCACCTCCTGGCGGGCCTGGTCGCGAGCCTCCGCCAGCCGCTGACCGACGCGGGCTCCGAACGCCAGCTGAAAATTGAGGCGCGCGGTGATGGTGGGCGTGGGCCGGTGTTCGCCCGTGGCGAGGTAGGCATCGGAGGCCCGGACCATCTGCACAACCAAGCTGGCGTACAGGGCGTGCGTCGCGTCGATGTCTTCGGCGAACCCGTAGGAATACAAGAACGTCGAATTCGACGCGATGTCACAGCGCACGTCGTTGGCCGCCGCTATCAGCACGAAGAGCTGCACGTAGGTGCGCAACCCGCGGGTGCCCGCCGCGCCGATCGTGATGGTGCGCTGTGTGGGCGCCTGTGCCGCCGAGCGGTTTGCCGAATGGGAGCGGGCCACCGCGAGGTCGATGGAGGAGGCCGTCGCCATCCGCTGTGCGGCCGTCATGAACGCCTCGGCCTCGTGCGGGTTGTCGGTGCCTTCGGCCTGACGCAGCAGTGCCGCAATACGAGACAGCATTTTGTCGTCGGTCATTGCGCCAAACTAGCGCAGCGACACGACGTTCCCCGGCGACGACTCACAGGCGCAGGTTGAGCCAAGCCACCACGTCGTCGAGCACCTGAGCCTGCTCGGGCTCATTGAAAACCTCGTGGTAAAACCCGGCATATTCCTTCAGTTCGACGTCGGCGGAACCCACACAGTCCACCAGGCGGCGGCTGCCCTCGATCGGGACCAGCGCGTCACCGGTGCCGTGCATCACCAGCAACGGGGCCGCCAATGCCGGGGCCCGCTGCGGCATCGTCTCGCCCACCTGCAGCAACGCCCGACCCACTCCGGCCGGCACCTTCCCGTGGTACACCAACGGGTCCGCGTTGTGGGCGCTCACCACCTCCGGGTCACGCGATATCGCATTGAAGTCAAGCGCCTCCACCGGGAGGCCGGGCGCCACGACGCCCAACACCTTGGCGGCCAGCGCCACCACCCGCGGCACCATGTCCTGCGCGGCGACGGCCGGCGCGGACAACACCATCAGATCGTAGTTGTCCGGGCGCTCCACCCCGTAGGCAAAGACGATGGCACCGCCCATGCTGTGCCCGAGAACAATGCGGGTCAGGCCGGGGTTTTCCCGCGTCGCGATCCCCACCAGAGTGTCGAAGTCGCCGGTGAATTCCGAAATGTCGCGCACCAGCACCCGCTTGCCGCCCGAGCGGCCGTGTCCGCGGTGATCGAGTGCATAGGTGATGAGTCCCGCCTGACCCAACCGCTGCGCCACGTGGTCATAGCGGCGGGCGTACTCCCCGAAACCGTGGGCGAGAATGACCACCGCACGCGGCGGGACGTCCGGTGTCCATACGTCATAGACGATGGGTACGCCACCGACGCCATCGAAATTCCGTTCAGTGCGGGTGGTAATCATCACCGGCAGCTTACGTCCTACCCAGCCACTCCTCGCGGTGTGTTGTCGCACGCCCTGCGTAATCTCGAACGGGTGAGTGTGCTCACCGAAAATTCCGCCTCCCGCCCTGGGGGAGATTTCTCCGCCCACGCCGAACCGTATCGGCGCGAACTGCTCGCGCACTGTTACCGGATGACCGGGTCGTTGCACGACGCCGAGGATCTGGTGCAGGAGACCCTGCTGCGGGCCTGGAAGTCCTACGACAGGTTCGAGGGCAAGTCCTCGGTCCGCACCTGGTTGCACCGGATTGCCACCAACACCTGCCTCACCGCGCTGGAAGGCCGGGGACGCCGGCCGTTGCCGACCGGGCTGGGCAACGCTCGCTCGGACCCGACGGCCGAGCTGGTCGAGAGAGCCGAAGTGCCCTGGTTGGAGCCACTACCGACGGCGCAGGATCCCGCTGACCCGTCGGTGATCGCGGAGTCGCGAGAGTCCGTGCGGTTGGCGTTCGTCGCGGCGCTGCAGCATCTGTCGCCGCGGCAACGGGCGGTGTTGTTGATGCGCGACGTAATGCAGTGGAAGGCGGCCGAGGTCGCCGAGGCGATCGGCACCACCACCGTCGCCGTCAACAGCCTGCTGCAGCGCGCCCGTGCCCAGCTGGTGGCCGTCGCGCCCAGCGCCGATGATCGGCTGGCCGAACCGGATTCGGCGGAGGCGCAGGACCTGCTGGCCCGCTACATCGCCGCCTTCGAGACCTACGACATCGACGGGTTGGTCGATCTGTTCACTGCTGAGGCCATCTGGGAGATGCCACCCTATACCGGCTGGTACCAGGGCGCGCCGGACATCATCACGCTCATCCACACGCAGTGCCCGGCCGAGCTGCCCGGCGACATGCAGATGATCCCGATTGTTGCCAACGGCCAACTCGGCGCGGCCATGTACATGCGCGCCGGCGATCGGCATGTGCCGTTCCAACTGCACGTGCTGGACATCCGGCCAGACGGGGTGTCCCATGTGGTCGCGTTCCTCGACGGCTCGCTATTCGCCAGATTCGGCCTGCCGGAATCGCTGTGACCGCCTCGCCCGCCGTCACGCCGGTGGCCGGCCGAGCCTCGATTCTGTTGGGCGCCTTCGATATCGGCAGCGTGGGTTATGTCGCGCAGGAGTTCTTCATCGCGGGCACCGCCTGCTCCTACGCCCCGGAGCTGCCGTTGGGCCCGGATGGCCGATGGAGCGTGACCGCCACCGGCACCGCCGAATACACCACGCGGGTGGTTGCGCTCATCCCCGGCGATTCGGCGCGTTTCAACGGCACGGTGCTGGTCGAGTGGCTCAATGTCAGCGGCGGCGTCGACGCCCCGGCGGTGTGGCTAATGGCGCATCGTGAGGTGATCCGGGCGGGCTACGGCTACGTCATGGTCTCGGCGCAGAAGGTGGGCGTGGACGGCGGGGTCAACCTGCTCGGGATCGACATGTCGTTGAAAAGCCAGAATCCCAAGCGCTATGCCGCGCTCACCCACCCGGGTGACGCGTTTGCCTAT
>JALHRH010000292.1:0-945 GCA_022841565.1 Mycobacterium sp.
GCCGGCCAGCATCGGGGAGTTGGCCGCGATCGCGATCATCGTCGGGCCCAGTGCGTGTGCCAGCCGCACCCGCGACGCCCACCCGGCCCGCGGGCCGGCGTCCAAGTTGACTTGAATCGAAGCCGTCGAGGTCATCATGGCCGCGCCTGCCGTTCCGCTCTGGCTGGCAGCGAAGAACTGTTCCATGGCGCGGTAACGGGCACCCGGGTTGATCCGCTCCGGTGGGCGCAGCGGATCAGCCCCCAGAAACAGCAAACCCAAGCCGGCTTCGGCCAGCGCCGTTCGTAACGCCGCCTGATCACGGACCATGGCATCGACCGCGGCCAGCACATCGTCGGCTGGTGGACCAGAGAGTTCAATGGCGCCGCCGGGCTCCACGGTAATGGCGCTGCGGCCGGGGAGCGGGCGCAGCCATTTCAGCACATCACTGATCTCGTCCCAGTCGGGCCGGCGAAGCGGGTCGGCTGGGTCGAAGCAGTGTGCTTCTATCTCTAGACCGACGCGTCCCACTGGTCCGTCGACCAGGCAGCCATCGGCGACGTATCGTGCGACGGCGGCAGAACTGGTCAGCTCGGCGTTAGCCAGATCGATGTTGTCTAGCTGCGGGCCCGTGGTAGCGGCGCTGCGCGTCATCTCACGATTCCTCCGGGGCAGCTGGATAAGCGGTTCTCGGAACGATAACCACCATCACCTCATCTTCCCGAGAGCACCGACATATTCCCGACCATTCTCGGTGGCACGAGGGAGATGGATACCCACTTTCCACCCCGGCTACTGGCCCAGCGCGTTCTGCAATGCTCCGGCATGCACGTTCACCGCGGGATCGGGCGGGGCCGGCCAACGACCATCCGGGCCAGATTGGCAGACCTGGGCCGCAAGCAACACGTTTTCGCGCAGCCGGGTTTGAACCAGGCACCGGCGATCGGTTCCGCAAGGCCTCGATCC
>JALHRH010000292.1:955-7408 GCA_022841565.1 Mycobacterium sp.
TCATCGGCGGCGGCCTGCTCGAGCTCCGGCGTAAACGACTTCGATGCTCATGGGCTCGATCATGCCAGCCCCGAGGCTGTCAGCCGAGGTTCGCCCGGACCCCCTCCTCGACCTTCTTCCCGAGATCAGGATCGACGTTCCGCCAATACTCAAACACCCGGGTAAGGACCGGCTCCTTCACCCCTTTGGAGACATGCCCGATGATGTTCTTGGCCAATCGGTCTCGCGCGTCGTCATCGAGCACCTCGCGAACCAAGGTGCCGGCCTGACTCCAATCGTCATCCTCGGGGCGCAGTGTGTAGGCGGCGCGAATCATCTCGCCGTCGGCCTGCCAGCGCACTTCGGCGGCGCGCGCCGGGTCGGCTTGCGGGCCACCGAACGAGTTGGGCGCGTACACCGGATCCGTCGCGTTCTTGATCCGCATGGCGCCGTCCTTGGAGTAGCTGTTGACCTCAACCTTCGGCGTATTGACCGGAATCTGTTTGTAATTGGTCCCGAGTCGGGCGCGGTGCGCATCCGAGTAGGAGAAGCCGCGCGCGAGCAGCATCTTGTCCGGGCTCAGCCCGGTGCCCGGGACGATGTTGTTCGGCTCGAATGCGGCCTGCTCGATCTCGGTGTGGTAGTCGGTGACGTTGCGGGTCAGCCTCAGCTTGCCGACGTCGATCAGCGGGTAGTCGCCGTGCGGCCACACTTTGGTCAGGTCGAAGGGGTTGTACCGGTAGGTCTTTGCCTCCTCGAACGGCATGATCTGCATCTTGAGCGTCCAACTCGGGAAGTCGCCGCTTTCGATGGTTTCGTACAGATCGCGCTGGTGGTAGTCGCCGTCCTCGCCGGCCAGCCGATCGGCGTCCTCCTGAGTGAGGTAGTCGACGCCCTGGTCGCTCTTGAAGTGGTACTTCACCCAGAAGATCTCGCCGTTCGCATTAATCCAGCTGTAGGTGTGACTGCCGTAGCCGTTCATATGGCGCCAGGTCTTGGGGATGCCGCGGTCCCCCATCAGCCACGTCACCTGGTGTGCAGACTCCGGCACCAGGGTCCAGAAGTCCCACTGCATGGTGTGGTCGCGCAGATTGGTTGCCTGCATCCGCTTCTGCGACCGGATGAAGTGCTGGAACTTCATCGGGTCGCGGAGGAAGAAGATCGGCGTGTTGTTGCCCACCATGTCGAAGTTGCCCTCCGACGTATAGAACTTCAGCGCAAAACCCCGCGGGTCTCGCCAGGTGTCTGGGCTGCCGCGCTCGCCGGCCACGGTGGAGAACCTGATCAGGGTGTCGGTCTTGGTCCCGGGCTGGAACACCGCCGCCCTGGTGTATCGGCTGACGTCGTGGGTCACCTCGAAGTGGCCGAAGGCGCCCCCGCCCTTGGCATGCGGTTGGCGCTCGGGAATGCGCTCCCGGTTGAACTGCGCCATCTGCTCGATCAGGTAGTGGTCCTGCAGCAGGATCGGACCGTCGGGACCGAGGGTCAACGACTGCTCGTCGCTCGGGGCCGGGCTGCCGCCGTCAGTGGTGGTGTAGGGTTCCGTCATTTCACTATCTCCTCTACCTGAACTTTCGAAATACCAAGAGTGTGCACAGAATTCGGGTCCCTATTCGCTGGTACCCCGCGAGCCGTCGCCCCGAAACGATGCGACTGCTGCCACGCGCCATCGCGGCCACCCCACTACGGGCGGGTGGGTGGAGCGCTAGGGGCCGTCGGACCGGAAGTCGGCGTCTGACCGGGGCCGACACCGGGCGGAACGGCACCCGGCCCGACGGGGGCACCAGGACCGCCAGGACCACCGGGGAAACCAGGACCCATGCCCGGAGGTGGCGGTCCTCCCGGGAGGCGGAACTGCCAGCCGGGACCGCCGGGGCCCTCGGGACCGTCGCGACTCCCGGGACCGTCGGGCCTAAACATGCCGTGTTGATAGCGCTGGTGATAGCACTTTCCACCGCCGAAGATCACGGCACCGGTGAACAACAAGGTCGAGGCGATGAACACGATCCCGGCGACGATCACCACCCACGCCGCCACCAGATACAGGCGCGGCGGCTTTTCCCGGTACTCGGGCGGCGCCGCGGCAGCAACCGAAGCCGGTGGGCCTGTGGGTTCGGGTATATCACTCATACCTCTGAATATGGTCCAGCCCCGCACCAGCGTAAAGGGGCGCGGTCACAAAGTTGCCATGAAATTGATGAAGCCCGGCACTCGCGTTGAGCGCCGGGCTTTCGGCAAAGGAATTTAGCGACCGGGTGCGGGCGAAGGCGCGACGGAGGGCATGACCGAGGACGGCACCTGGCTGGGTCCGCCGGGTCCGGTGCCCGGGCTCACCGCCGGAGCCCGGCCGTTGTTCGGGAATCCTGAGCGCTGCATCATCGCCGGGTGATGCTTGTGGTGTCGGGGGCCGCCACCATGCCCGGCGGCCAGGCCTAGCCGGAAGCCAGTGAAAAAGATGACCGCGACGATGAACACGATTCCGGCGACGATGACTACCCAGGCCGCGGCCTTGAAGACCTTGGGTGTGTGATGTTCAACGGGGCCGCTGGTAGGCGGTGGTGCTACCGCGGTCGAGGTGGGTGCGGTTGGCGTGTCAGAAATTTCGCTCATACGTCGAATGATGCACGGGCAGACAGTAGTGGCCGCTATGTGCCAGTTAGGTAGCAGCTATGAGCGCCTACGCCCGGGGTCTAGCTCGACCGTTCGCCCGGCGCTTCGACTTTGTTCAGCGACTGACAGGTCACCCAGCGGTTCGCCGGCACGGTGAGCAACAGCAGCCGTTTGTAGGGAGCCGTTTGTAGGGAGAACGGCGACCGCCTCGATCTAACTTACGCGGTGCTGCCGGTAACTTCGTCGGCTCATATTGTGCCGAACCGTTTTGACACGTTAGAGCATGCGGAATCGAGTTGCCATCCAACAAAATTGACGCGCGACGACGAACTATACGCCGCTCAATTCGTAATCGAATACTAGAATGCACGGCCAAATCCTTCTAAAACAGCGCCCGAAAGGCGCTCTCGCCGGCCCATAGACGGGCGGACAACCGCGGGATTGGACCTCTGAACAGGGCATTTAGCGAGCGTGAAGCCGGCGCGTGCCCATAGCACCAGCACCTCGAAATTCGTTACTTTTGCCTGCGTGACCGTTGGCTTCGGCTACGTAATCGTCGGTTTCTCCTACGTAACCGTCGCCTTCACACATACAGTTACCTACGCTTACGTAACCGTTGTCGTGAGGCGAAAGTAAAATGGCTGGAAAAAGGCGTGAAAATCGCCCACAACTAGTCGGCATATGACAAACTGCGTGCCAATAGAACCCCATTGAGAAGGCAGGTTTTGATGACGTTCGTGATCGCAGCTCCGGAGCTCCTGGCGACGGCAGCGCAGAACATGGCAGGCATCGGTACGTCGCTGAGCGAGGCGAACGCCGCGGCGGCGGCGTCCACCACCGAGGTGCTGGTGGCCGGCGCCGATGAGGTGTCGGAGGCCATCGCGGCGCTGTTCGGTAGCTACGGCAAGCAGTATCAGGCGCTCAGCGCGCAGGCTGCGCAGCTTCATCAGAGTTTCGTGCAAACGTTGAATGCAACCGGCGGCGCGTACGCGGGCGCGGAGGCGGCTAATGCTTCGCCGTTGCAGGCGTTGGAGCAGAACCTGCTGGGCGTGATCAATGCACCTACCCAGGCATTGCTGGGGCGGCCGTTGATCGGGAACGGCGCCAACGGAACGGAGACGAACCCCAACGGCGGTGCCGGCGGGCTCTTGTACGGCAACGGCGGTAACGGCTTCAACTTCACCAGCGGTGTCAGTCAGAATGGCGGTAGTGGTGGCTCTGCCGGGCTGATCGGCAACGGTGGGACCGGGGGAAGCGGCTTCTTGGGTGGGACCGGAGGCGCCGGCGGGACCGGTGGCTGGCTGTTCGGCAACGGCGGGGCCGGCGGGGCCGGGGGCGCGGTGACCGGCAGCGCGGTGGGTGGTGCTGGTGGAGCGGGCGGCAACGCCCCGCTATGGGGCATGGGTGGCAACGGCGGGGCTGGCGGTACATCGGAGAACGGCATCGGCGGTGCCGGCGGCGCCGGCGGCGCCGGCGGCCGGCTCGTCGCCGTCGGCGGTACCGGTGGCGCCGGTGGAAGTTCCGACACCTTCGGTGGCGCCGGCGGCTCCGGCGGCAGTGCAAACGCTTTACTCTATGGCCTGGGCGGCGCCGGCGGCGCCGGCGGAGAAGGCGCCGGCAACACTGGCGGCGCCGGTGGTGCCGGCGGAAACAGCGGCGCCACGATCGGCTACACCGTAGGCGGTGCCGGCGGCGCCGGCGGCGCCAGCCTTCTCAACGGCGGCGCCGGGGGCACCGGCGGTACTAGCGGGTCCCTTATCGGCTACGCCCGAGGCGGTATTGGCGGCGTTGGTGGAGTGGGTCTTCTCACCGGCGGCGTGGGCGGCCAGGGCGGTACGGGTGCCACGGTCCTGGGCATCGGCGTCGGCGGTGCCGGCAACACCGGTGGCCTCGCTGCTGGCACCGCTGGTGCGGGCGGCCAGGGCGGCCAGGGCTCAGCGATCCTAGGTGTCGGCGGCGGCGGTGTCGGTGGCATCGGAGGCGAAGCCGACGTCAACGGCGGCGCGGGTGGTCAAGGCGGCCAGGGATCCGTGCTGATAGGCCTGGGCCTCGGCAGCACTGGCGGTGACGGGGGCTTAGCTCGCTTTGTTGGCAACGGGACTGGCGGCAATGGCGGTGCCGGCGGTGACGGTGGCGGGCTGCTCAGCATCGCCCGGGGCGGCGACGGCGGCAACGCCGGCGGCGGGGCCTTTGCGGCCAGCGGCGGTAACGGCGGCAACGCCGGGCTGATTGTGAATGGCTCCTTCGCCCCGGCGTTGGTCGGCTTCGGGGGGAACGGCGGCAACGGCGTCAACGGAGGAACCGGCGGCACCGGCGGAACCGGCGGCATTGTTATTGGTCTCAGCGGAACGAAGGGGGCGCCATAGGCGCTCCGAGTCCCACCCCGGGCAGACACACTGCCCGGGGTCGGGATTTAGCAACGGATAGCTAGTCTGAGGACATACATGACGATCGGCGCATAGCGAATACCCGAACTCAACCCTGGTTGGGGAGCGTCAAGGGGTACAGCATCAGCATCCGCCCGATGCTGTTCAGCCAACGCCCAGGTAGCCATCCATCAGCCACTTCGGCCAGGTCGACATCGGACTACCCGCAGTCGCGAGCCGCATTAGTCCAGGTAACCGTCAGCCTTAAGTCAGGGTGTCGTCACAGGAATGTTTACCTACGCTTACGTAACCGTTGCCCCAACCTGAAGTAAATTCATTGTTGACGTGGAACATTGCTCCAAAAATTGCCGGCACATGAAAGACTCCGGTGCGAGATGACCGTCTTGGAAGGAAGGTCCGCATGTCTTTTGTGATTGCAGCCCCGGAGTTCCTGGCGACGGCAGCGCAAGACCTGGCGAGCGTCGGCACGTCGCTGAGTGCGGCGAACACCGCGGCCGCGACGTCCACAACCGGAGTGCTGGTGGCTGGGGCCGATGAGGTGTCGGCCGCTATCGCGTCGCTGTTCAGCGGTTATGGCCAGCAGTATCAATCGTTGAGCGCGCAGGCTACGCAGCTTCATCACAGTTTCGTGCAAACGTTGAATGCAGCCGGCGGGGCGTATGCGGGCGCGGAGGCTGCCAGTGCTGCACCGTTGCAGGCGTTGGAGCAGAACCTGCTGGGCCTGATCAATGCACCCACCCAGACGTTGTTGGGCCGTCCGCTAATCGGCAACGGCGCCAATGGAACGGCGGCGAACCCGAACGGCGGTGCCGGTGGGATCTTGTACGGCAACGGCGGAAACGGTTTTTCCCCCACGGTTGCCGGGGTGGCCGGCGGTGCGGGTGGTGATGCGGGCCTGATCGGCAATGGTGGTGCCGGCGGGGCTGGTGCCACCGGTGGGCCCGGTGCCGCCGGTGGTGCCGGGGGCACGGGTGGATGGCTCATCGGCAACGGTGGCGCGGGGGGCGTCGGGGGTACAACCCTCGGTGCCGTCGGCTCCGCTGGTGGGTCGGGCGGGAACGCCCTATTGTTCGGCCACGGCGGCAAGGGCGGGGCCGGCGGTGTCTCTCTAGGCGGAACTGGCGGAACCGGAGGTGCCGGAGGCGCCGGAGGTCGCCTCTTTGGCCTAGGGGCTGACGGCGGGCACGGCGGATTTGGCGCGCTTGCCGGTGGCGCCGGTGGCGCCGGCGGCGCAGGACAAGGTCTGCTGTTCAGCCTGGCCGGTGACGGCGGCGTCGGCGGCGCCGGCGCCAACAGCGGTGGCGCCGGTGGCGCCGGCGGCGCTGCTCCAAGCAGTTTGCTGTTCAGCCTGGCCGGTGACGGGGGCTCCGGTGGGACCGCCAGCGCCGGGGGCAGCGTCGGTGGCGCCGGCGGTGCCGGCGGTGTGAGTGGCGCCATCCTCGGCTACGCCCAGGGCGGCGCCGGCGGCATTGGCGGC
>JALHRH010000293.1 GCA_022841565.1 Mycobacterium sp.
GCAACTAGTAATGCCCATCCCAAACTGACGGTCAACTAGCGATTCATTAAAGATGCCGACGACCAGGATACATATGTAGAGCACCGTCAACAACGGTTTGGGCACTGAAGGAGCTAGCGACACCGGGCCCGCACACTTCCAGGAAGCTCTTGAACACCACTCGCCAACCCTGAGCCCCCGCCTCTCGACGACGGCCCGTGGCCTGCCACCGCGCGCTCCGGTACCTACGCTGACCGCTGACAGGCCTGGGCGTGTGCGCCGAAAGCGCTGCGAGGGCAGCCAAAATCTCGTCGACATTGTGACCTCCGGGTTGCGCCTCATTCCGAGTTCGGGCAGAAGTATGGTGCGCTCCAGGACAGCCACTTGGAGCGCGTTGGCAGAGCAGAACTGCGCGATTCGAAGTACTGAAGCTTGAGTCGAATGTGGCGCTACGCCGATTTTCTAGTCGGACCGCTGCGCAGCCCCGGCAACCGACAGCGCCTCGAATTCCTCATCGGTAAGGCTGATTTCGGCCGCAGCGACGTTTTCTTCCAGGTGGGCAACCCGCGAGGTGCCTGGAATCGGCAACATCACCGGCGACCGCTTGAGCAGCCAGGCCAGCGCCAGTTGCGACGGCGTCGCATCGTGTGCAGCGGCGATCTTCTGCAGCGGCCCGTCCGGCGCGGCCAGCGGACCCGACGCCAGCGGAAACCACGGGATGAAACCGATGCCCTCGGTGGTCGCGACATCCAGCAGCGGCTCGGCGGCGCGGGAGGTCACGTTGTACATGTTCTGCACCGACACGATCGGGGCGATCTGGCGGGCCGCGTTGAGTTGGTCGACGTCGATCTCGGACAGCCCGATGTGGCGGATCTTGCCCGCGTCCTGCAACGCGACCAACTCGCCCAGCTGGTCGACCAGCGGGAAGTTCGGGTCGATGCGGTGCAACTGATACAGGTCGATGGTGTCGACGCCGAGCCGCCGCAGGCTCATCTCGCATTCCTGGCGCAGGTAGCCAGGATTCCCGAGGGGGATCCAGACATTCGGTCCGGTACGCAGCAGTCCCGCTTTGGTGGCGATCACCAAACCTGGGTAGGGATGCAGCGCCTCGCGGATGATCTCCTCGGAGACATACGGCCCATAGGAGTCCGCCGTGTCGATAAAGTTCACGCCCAAATCGACGGCGCGACGTAGCACCCGCACGCATTCGTCGTGGTCAGCGGGCGGGCCCCAGACGCCGTCGCCGGTCAAGCGCATCGCGCCGAAGCCGAGTCGATTAACCGTCAAATCGCTTCCGAGGGTGAAGGTTCCCGATGCTTGTGCAACCATGTCTCGACCGTACGCGTGAGGTAAACGGCCGCGGGGCGGCACCCGGCGGATCCGGCACCCTTGTCCGACGACAGCGTGGCAAGCTGGACTGGTGGACCTGGACACGCTTGCCCAGCAACAGCTGACCTATCCGGAAGTGGGCGCGACCGCCGCCGACCAGCTACCCCCGGGCTATGGCCACTTGAGCGCATCGACGCAGATCGGCACCGGACGGGAACGGTTCGAAAGTGCGGCCGACGCCGTCATGCATTGGGGTATGCAACGCGGCGCCGGGCTGCGCGTGACCGCCAGCTCCGACACCGTCGCGGTCTCCACGGTCGTAGTCGTCACGATGATGGGCGTGCTGCGTGCCCCCTGTCGGGTGGTGTACGTGATCGACGAGCCCAACGAACGCGGTTTCGCCTACGGGACGCTGCCGGGCCACCCGGCGTCCGGCGAAGAACGCTTCGCCGTCCGCTACGACCCGAGCACCTCGGCCGTCTATGCCGAGGTGTCGGCATTCTCGCGGCCCGCGACCTGGTGGAGCAAACTGGGGGGCCCCTTCGTTGCGGCGGCCCAGCGGGTGATCGCCAAGCGCTATCTGCGTGGCGTTTGACGCCCTGGTCCCCCGCTGAGCGTCACGTCAGCGTCGCACTCGACACCCAGCGCCACTCTGGTGTGACGTTCAACGCTAATTACCAGCGCGACAGTAACTTCTGCGCGCCCGTGCACATCACGTCGATGACGTCGCCTACCGGGGCGTCGTCACGAATCATCCCGACCCCCTCGCCCGCATCGACCGGCGCCAACGACTCGGCGCATGCCACCGGGTCGGCGGCCAGTGCCTCCTCGCGGCCCGTCCAGCGCGTGACGAAGTCGTCGGCGAGCACCCGCGACGGGAACCTCTTCGGCCACGGCAGGCCCGCAGCGACGTCGAAGACCCGGGTGACCCGGGTGTCGGTCGCGGCCGCGCCGATCAGGGCCCGACGACCGGACTCCCCCGTCAGTGCCTCCGGACAAGCGGCAAACCGGGTGCCCACCCAGGCCCCGCTGGCACCGGCGGCCAGTACCGCGGCCAGACTTCGCGGCGAGGCGATCCCGCCGCCGGCCAGCACCGGAACAGCCACAACGTCGAGCACCGCGTCGAGCAACGGCAGCGTCGCCAGTCGCACCTCCCCGTGGCCGCCCCCTTCGGCCCCGCGTGCCACCAGGACGTCGACGCCGGCGTCGGCCGCCCGGCGGGCCCCTTCCGCATCGTAAACCTGTGTCACAGCGGCGATTCCGGCATCATGCGCGGCGGCGACCCACGACCAGTCGGTGCCGAAGCTGACCGACAGCAGCGCCGGCTGGGCGGCGAGCGCGTCATCGAGCAACCCGCTCTGGCTTCGCATCACCCAATCCACTAGCCCAATGCCGAACCGCCCGCGCACATGCTGCAGTTCGGCCACCAGTGCGGCGCGGGTGGCAGCGCTGCCCATACCGACCATCCCCAGTCCGCCGGCCGCGGTCACCGCTGCGGCCAGCCGACCGCCGGCGACTCCGCCCATCGGGGCGTTGACGATCGGTACCCGCAACCCGAAGTCACGCGACCACGGCGTGGCGAGCACGGTCAGTGCGATGCGCCGGGTTGGGATTTGAGCACGGTCAGCATCACCACGGAGTCCTGCACCGCGCGCAGGGCGTGCCGTACCGGCGGGATCACCAGGTAATCGCCGGTCTTCCCGTCCCACGTGTCTTCGCCGGCGGTGAGTCGTACATGCCCCTGCAGCACCTGCAAGGTCGCCTCACCGGGGCTGTCGTGTTCGGACAGATCGTGTTCGGCGAGCAGGGCCAACACGGTTTGGCGCAGTTCGTGGGTGTGGCCACCGTGGATGGTGTGGGCGGCGCGGCCGCTGTGCGACGTGCGCGCCTCGGCCAATTTCTCGGCCGCCAGATCGTTCAGCGAAACGGATTCCATGGCTCTCACCTTTCAGCTGTTCAATAGAAGTATCCCCACCACCAGCAACGCCACCACCTTGACCACCTCCAAACCGATGTAGACGTGGTGGGCGCGGGAGCGTGGTGCATCCAGCCCGGCAAGCACCTGGTCGGAACGTCGGGTCAGGCGGGGACGCACCGCGATCAGCTGCCCGGCCAGGGCGGCGGCGACGACCGAGAACGCCACAATGACCCGCAACGGGGTCGGACCGGCCAGTACGAGCGCTCCGACAACGAGGGCGAACGCGACTTCCACGGTGTTCAGCGCACGGAAGACCACGCGGCCGATGCTCAGCCCGATCTGCAGCGTGACGTTAGGCGCCCGGAACTTCAGCGGCGCTTCCAGGAACGAGATGGCCAGCACCATGCCGAGCCAGACGAAGGTGACCGCGACCTCAATGGCGGTTCGGGCGTTCACCGCGCCGATCCCACCGGGGCGAGATGGGCCAGGCATAGACCAGGTTCGGCGAACGCTTCGAGACGCTCGACGGTCACCGGCGCCGCCCAGGTCTCTAGGGCTCCGCGCATCAGCCCGAGGTGGACGGGGCACACCACGCTGGACTGCCTTTCAGCGAGTTCGAGGAACGGGCAGTGCCGCAGTCCGAGCTGCTGGCGGCCGTCCGAGGCTTGCAGTTCGGGCTCGAAACCCAGGTCGTCCAATACGCCCATCAGGTGCGCAATGGACTCTTCGGCGCCCGGGTCAGCCCCGGGAGAGCCGAGCCGCTCGCCCCACGCCCGGCCCGCGGCAACTGCCCTGGAGGCTGAATCCGGCTCGCTCGCGAGGCTGACGGCGAGGATCTCGGCCAACAGCCGGTAGTGTCGCGTCCCCGCGCGATCCATCTGGGGCACCGCCTGGAACATCCGCGGAGGGCGTCCCGGACCGCGCCGGGCCGGCTCTACGTGCTGCACCCGGCCGTCGGCGGTCAAGCTGTCCAAGTGAAAGCGGACGGTGTTGGGGTGCACGTCCAGCTTTGCGGCAATCGCGACGATGCTCAGCGGCGCGGAGGAAGCCCGCAAGATTCGCAACACCGCGCGACGGCGACCGGTCGCCTCTGGTCCTGAATCAGGATCTGCCATGGCGAATCAGTCACCCTTTCCGAGCGCGTGCGGCGTGGAACAGCGAGTTTACCCAAGCAAATTTGTACAAACCCATGGGAGGCGCTAGGCGGTCCACCGCGCCAACCCCGACCGGACTGCGCTGCCGTACAGTGCAGCAACAGATACCACTATGGCCGCCGAACAGGACCCCCTTCCCCTATCTGACCGGGACGACAACCACGTCCCGGGGCATTGGCTGCTGGCCCGTCTGGGCAAGCGGGTGCTGCGCCCCGGCGGCGTCGAGCTCACCCGCACCCTGCTGGTCCGCGCCGAGGTAGCCAACGCCGATGTGCTCGAGCTGGCCCCGGGGCTGGGCCGGACCGCGGCGGAGATCATTGCCCGGCACCCCCGCTCCTACGTCGGCGCGGAAGCCGATCCGGACGCGGCCAACCGGGTGCGCGGAGTCGTGGGGGGCCAGGGCGAGGTGAAGGTCGCCGATGCAGCGCAGACGGGGTTGCCCGACGCCAGCGCCGACGTCGTGATCGGCGAGGCGATGCTGACCATGCAGGGCGATGCCGCCAAGCACGCCATCGTCGCCGAGGCCGCTCGGGTCCTGCGGCCGCGGGGGCGCTACGCGATCCACGAGCTTGCCCTGACTCCCGACGATCTTCCCGACGAGGTCACCACTGACGTCCGGCAGTCGCTGGCCCGCGCGATCAGGGTCAATGCTCGTCCGCTGACAGTCGCGGAGTGGTCAAAACTGCTGGCCGGTCACGGCCTGGTGGTGCAGCACGTCGCGACGGCGCCGATGGCGCTGTTGGCGCCGCGGCGGGTGATCGCCGACGAAGGATTTTGGGGGGCAGTGAGATTCGCCAAGAACGTGCTCACGCAGCCCGACGCGCGAAAGCGGGTGCTGGCGATGCGAGGCACCTTCCGCAAGCACCGCGAGCGGTTGGCCGCGGTGGCCATCGTCGCGCAGAAGCCGGGCTAACCGTCGATCGCTGCGCGGCGCGTTCGTCACCGGCCTACAACGAATTCGTCATCGACGGCGGTACGGGTACACGAGAAACACGGTCTCATTGGGCCCCTGCAGGTGCACATCGAAACGATATCGTGTTCGGCCCACAACGTTCTCAACGACGCAGCGCAGCGTCGCGCGGCGCTGCGGATCAACGGCGAATAACGCCGGATCGGCGTCCACGTCGGTGTCGGGCAGATAGGCGCGGGTGAAGAGCCGGTCCAGTAAACCTCGCGCAAAGACGGTGACGGCAAAGAACGGCGGTCGCCCAGCGCTCGTCGGCCCCGGAGCCACCGTGGTGAAGGAGTAGTGCCCCGTGCCGTCGGTCGCTGCCCTGCCCCAGCCGGTGAAGGTCCAACCGTCGCGCCGCAATGACCCGGATGCCCGCGGGATTCGACCGGCGCTGTCGGGCTGCCAGAGCTCTACCAGCGCGTCGGGCACCCCGGCGCCGGCGCCGTCGTAGATCGCGCCGTGCAGTTCGACGGCGCCGGGGAACGCATCGCAGACCAATTCGTGGTCGCGGGCAAACGGCAGGCCGATGCCGAAGAACGGTCCAACCGTTTGTCCTGGGGTGCAGGGCGATTCATTCATCGCAACACCCGCGGCTCAACACGATGTCCCACCGGTAGCCGGTCGCGTACTCCGGTTCGGTGACATCGTGGTCGTAATCAGCTATCAGCCGCTGTCGCGCAACGGGATCGAGCACCGACTGAAAGATCGGATCCAGCCCGAACAGCGGATCACCGGGGAAGTACATCTGGGTAACCAGACGTTGGGCGAAAGCGGTTCCGAATACCGAGAAGTGGATGTGCGCAGGCCGCCACGCATTGAGGTGGTTGCGCCAGGGGTAGGGGCCGGGCTTGATGGTCTTGAAGCGGTAAGAGCCGTCAGGTCCGGTCAGACAGCGCCCGGCGCCGGTGAAGTTGGGGTCCAGCGGCGCGGGGTGCTGGTCGCCTTGATGCCGGTACCGGCCGCTGGCGTTGGCTTGCCAGATCTCCAGCAATTGCCCGGCCAGTGGCCGACCGGATCCGTCGAGCACCCGCCCGGTGACGATGATGCGCTCCCCGATCGGTTCGCCCTGGTGACCGGCCGTCAGGTCAGCATCGAGCGGGTCGACGTCCTGGTGGCCGAAACACGGTGCCCAGCGTTCGATCTCGTCGGGGTCGACGGCCACTAGCGGGTTGTTCGGATGACGCAGGATGCTGCTGCGATACGGCGGGTAGTCGAGGCGCGGCAGCGATTCAGGGGACCGGGCGCGGTCGGCGGCGATAGCGGCGATCTCCGCCGAGATGTCACCCTGCGACACGACTCGGTTCCCAGCGTCCTCCACAGAGCGTGAGGCTACTCGCCGTCATACGATTCACCCGGGTTCTCGCCCCGGCGCAGAATAGCCCGGCAGTGGGCCCGCGGGCCCGTCCGGTACAACGCGATTGGTGGACTTGTTCGTTAACCTCAGGCTCCCAGCGGGTCCCGGTGTTAAATTCGGCCACCCGGACAAAAAGAATCGTTGGTGACGTCGTATCTCTTCATTACGCCGGACATGGTCGGCACTGCGGTCAGCGATCTGAGCGCTATCGCCTCGTCGATCAATGCGGCCGAGGCTGCCGCAGCCGGCTCCACCACCGGCATCCTGGCGGCCGGCGCCGATGAGATCTCGGCGGCCATCGCGGCGCTGTTCAGCGCGCATGCGCAAACGTTTCAGGTGCTGAACGCGCAGGGCGTCGGCCTTCCACAGCGACTTCGTCCGCACTCTTGCCGGAAGTGTGGCCTCCTACGCCGGCGCCGAGGCGACCAACCTCGCAAGCATCCCCTCCGCCGCGCCCCGCCTCGAACTGTTCGGCCTACTGATCCTCGGCAACGGCGCAAACGGGACCGCGGCGAATCCAACCGGCGGCAATGGCGGCCTGTTGTGGGGCAACGGCGGCGCCGGCTACACCCAGGCGGGGCCCTCCGGCTTGACCGGCGGTAGCGGCGGAAGCGGCGGCCTGATCGGCAACGGCGGGCCAGGCGGCGGCGGGTACGGCGCGGCCGGCGGTC
>JALHRH010000294.1 GCA_022841565.1 Mycobacterium sp.
GTGATCACCGTGCCGCCCCGGCACCACAAGCACAACCCAGGCACGACCCGTCGAACGAGCTGCTCATCGTCAACGCCGGATCGCTACCCCCCAGTGCTCATCCTGAATGCCCCCGAACATGCGGAACCCGACGGCCCTGCGCATGGCATCAGACACGTCAGCGGTGAGTCCGTGGCGCCCAAGTACCTTCATGGCGTCACCGTGGTCAGCCGGCGGACCCCAACCCTCCGCCCGAGCAGATGTGCTGGGCGATATCTATGCACGCCTCGATGGACGTGACGAAGGCGTACTTGACACCGCGTAGCCACATCGGGTCCGCGCGACGTTGTTCGCCAGCGTTGGTTTCCTCACGCAAGACACCAAGATCATCGGTGATCGCGCGCAGCAACCTGAAAACGCGGACATCATCCACCACGGCGCAGCACCGCTTCAGCGAAGTCCCGGTGGGCGCTATTCAGCCGCGGCAGCTCATCGAGATAGATCTTGCGCGTCGTCGCCTCCCACACCACGCGAGCAGAAGGTCCCGCTCGAAAAGGAGCTTCCCGTGCAGCGCGATGCGTCCCGCGAGCTCGAGTGGAGCGCGATTGAGTATCACCAAGTCAACACCGGCGGGCAGCAGAACCTCGAAGGCCTCTGGATGTGGGCCATCGAAGTAGGCCGCAATATCGACATCGGAATCCGGGCGGGCAGAACCCGAGGCTCGACTGCCGTGCAGGTAGGCAAACACCGCGCCATGCTGGCGCAGCGCCTCGGTTGCGTCTGTAATCCGGCTGTCAACCTGATCCACCGTCCGATTGTCTCACCGCAGGACGTTCGACGGTTGACGTAGACGACCGCGGACAGCTCAGCCGGCGACCTGTTCCGGCTCCGAGTACGGAGCGCCCAGCCCGTGCACCGGACGGTACCCACGCTTGCGGGCCTTGCCGGCGGCCTGTCGGATCATCGCATAAAGCCCGACAAACGCGGCGTGGTCGGTGGCCACCAGCGGTGTCAGCAACCGGTTGTGCACGACCGCGAACGCCACCCCGGTCTCCGGGTCGTTCCACCCGACCGAGCCGCCCAGGCCCACATGACCGAATCCGGGCATCACGTTGCCGATCGGCAGGCTGTGATAGCCCAGGTGGAAGGCCATCGGCACGAAGAGGTTGCGGTCGCGCTGAATGATCTTCTCGCCGGTCAGGCCGGCGACCAGCCGCCGCGACAGGAACCGGGTGCCGTCGACCTCCCCGCCGTTGGCGATCGCACCGTACATCCGCGCCAGCGCGCGTGCCGTCACCACTCCGTTCGCCGCAGGCATCTCCGCGTCCAGCATCGACATGTTGCCCTGTACGGCCGCGATGACGCCCGGGAAGTACATGGAGCGGTACCCGCCGGAGAACTGGTTGGCTACCCTCTGCACCGCGCAGGTCAGGATCCGATTGGCAGCGATGTCCTGCGGCATGATGATTTCGGCTGCCCGCGTGGGCGAGCCGGCGGGCGGGCGGCCCAGGTGAAAGCCGTCGGAGCCCAACGGCTCGGCCAGTTCCTCCCGGAACAGCACACGCATGTCCTTGCCGGTGACCCCCCGGGCCAGTCCGGACATCAGCCAGCCGAAGGTCAGCGCGTGATAGGCCTGTTTGCCCAGCAGCCGACCGGGCGAGGCCGCGGCCAGCCGCTCCTCCATCAGGACGTGGTCCAGCAACTCTTCCTGCGTGGCCCCGCGCAGACCCGACAGACCGGCGGTGTGCCGCATGATCTCGCGAACCGTGATGTTCGCCTTGCCGTTGGCCCCGAAGGAGTGCCAGTACTCGGCGACCGGTGCGTCGTAGTCGATCAGCCCGCGGTCGGCCAGCCGGTGAATCACCGTGGCGGCCATGCCTTTGGTCGCGGAAAACACCATCGGTGCGGAGTCCGCCGACCACGGCACCTCGCCGTCGCGGTCAGCCCAACCCTTCCAGACGTCGACGACGGGTTGCCCGTCCAGATAGACCGCCAGCGCGCCGCCGCCGAAGCGGTGACCAGGGAACATCGTGGAGAACGCGCGAACGACGCAACCAAAGTGGGAGTCCGCGGCGCCGAACACACCATGCCCTGCGTCAGGGGCATCGTGGGAACGAACAGCGCTTCGATCGACTCCGATGTCTACCGTCACAACTTCAAATTTACGTCGATTTTACAGAGGGCACCGGCAAACACCGATTAATTTACCTTTCCGTTAGGACGCGGCGATCTCGAGTATTTGCTGGGCCGCCAGGGCCGGGGTCAGCTCGCCGTCGCGAACCCGACGTTCCACGTCGCGGCGCATCTTGCGGACCTCGGGATTGGACAGCACCCGGTCCAGCACCGCGTCGCGGACCAGTTGCCAGGTCCAGTCCACCTGCTGATCCCGCCGGCGCGCCTCGAACCGACCGGCTTCCGCCAGCACCGCACGATGCTTCTCGATGGTTTCCCACAACTCGGCCAACCCGGTGCCCTCCATCGCGCTCATCGTGAGAACCGGTGGCCGCCAGAGCGATTCGCGAGGATGGATCAACCTGATCGCCCCGGCGAGCTCGCGGGCGGCCATCCGCGCTTCCTTGAGGTGCTCACCGTCGGCCTTGTTCACCACCACGATGTCGGCGAGTTCCAGCACGCCTTTCTTGATGCCCTGCAACTGATCCCCGGCGCGCGCCAGCGTCAGAAGAACAAAGGTGTCGACCATATTGGCCACCGCCACCTCGGACTGGCCGACACCCACGGTTTCGATCACGATGACGTCGAACCCCGCCGCCTCCAACAGGACAACGGATTCCCTCGTGGCCTTTGCTACCCCGCCCAGGGTTCCCGACGTCGGGGACGGCCGGATGTAGGCGTCTGGGTGCGTCGCCAGGCGCGCCATCCGGGTCTTGTCGCCCAGGATCGACCCTCCGGTACGCGTCGACGACGGGTCGACGGCCAGCACCGCCACCTTGTGGCCGCGGTCGATCAGGTGCATGCCGAGAGCCTCGATAGTGGTGGACTTGCCCACTCCCGGCACCCCGGTGATCCCGACCCGGTGGGCGTTGCCGGCGTCCGGCAACAGCGCCAGCAGCAGCTGCTGGGCTTGCTCGCGATGGTCGGCGCGGGTGGATTCAAGCATGGTGATGGCGCGCGGCAGCGCGGCGCGGTCGCCCGAGCGGATCGCCTTCGCAAGCTCCTCGACGTTCATGCCCAGGACCTGAAGCTTTGACTCTGCGCTCTTGGCACAGGTGTCCGAGTGGCCTGCACCCTCAGCGCAGAGTCAACCTCGCGCGCGCAGGTACAGCGTGACCCATGGGGCCGGCGTGAAAGTTGTGGCATGGCGCACACTAGTCCAGGTCATACCCAAGCCGGTCGGCCAGCTTGTGCAGCAGGCCGATCGCGGAGTCGGCGATCACGGTCCCGGGCGGGTAGATCGCGGCGGCCCCGGCCTGGTACAGCTCGTCAAAGTCGCCGGGCGGGATCACCCCGCCGACCACGATCATGATGTCCGGCCGCCCCACCTCAGCCAACGCGTCACGTAACGCGGGCACCAGCGTCAGGTGGCCGGCTGCCAGCGAGGACACTCCGACCACGTGCACGTCGTTGTCGGCGGCCTGCCGAGCCACCTCCTCGGGGGTGGAGAACAGCGATCCGACATCGACGTCGAACCCGATGTCGGCGAACGCCGTCGCAATCACCTTCTGGCCGCGGTCGTGGCCGTCCTGGCCCATCTTGGCGATCAGGATCCGGGGCCGGCGCCCGTCGGCCTCGGCGAATTTCTCGACGAGTTCGGTGGCCTTGTCGACATTGGGGGCTGTTCCCACCTCGTCACGGTAGACGCCGGCGATGGTGCGGATCTCAGCCTGGTGACGTCCGTAGACCTTTTCCAGCGCGTCCGAGATCTCCCCCACGGTTGCCTTGGCGCGGGCCGCGTTGATGGCCAGCGCCATCAGGTTGTTGCCCAACCCGTCTTCACCTGCCGGACCGCTCGCAGTAGCCGCACGGCTCAGTTCCGCCAGCGCGGCCTCGACGGCGGAAGCGTCCCGGTCGGCCCGCAACTGCTGAAGTTTTGCCAACTGCTCGGCGCGCACCCGGCTGTTCTCGACCTTGAGCACCTCAATCTCCTGGTCTTCCACCACCTGGTACTTGTTCACTCCGATCACCGGCTGCTGACCGGAGTCGATGCGGGCCTGGGTACGCGCGGCGGCTTCCTCGATACGCAGCTTCGGGATACCTTCACTGATCGCCTGGGCCATACCGCCGTGCTCGGCAACCTCCTCTATGTGGGCGCGGGCCTGCTGCGCGAGCTGATGCGTCAGCCACTCCACGTAGTACGAGCCGCCCCAGGGGTCGATGGGCCGGGTGGTGCCGGACTCCTGCTGCAGCACCAGCTGGGTGTTGCGCGCGATGCGGGCGGAGAAGTCGGTGGGCAGCGCCAGCGCCTCGTCCAACGCGTTGGTGTGCAGCGATTGTGTGTGGCCCTGGGTGGCGGCCATCGCCTCGATGCAGGTGCGGGCGACGTTGTTGAAGACGTCCTGGGCGGTCAGCGACCAGCCCGACGTCTGTGAATGCGTGCGCAGCGAAAGGGATTTGGCGCTCTTCGGCTCGAAATCGGCTACCAGCTCGCTCCACAACAGCCGGCCGGCCCGCAGCTTGGCGACCTCCATGAAGAAGTTCATCCCGATGCCCCAGAAGAACGACAGTCGCGGTGCGAACTTGTCGATGTGCAGGCCCGCGTCCAGGCCCGCCTTGATGTACTCGACACCGTCGGCCAGGGTGTAGGCCAGCTCCAAATCGGCTGTGGCACCGGCCTCTTGGATGTGGTAGCCGGAGATCGAGATGGAGTTGAATTTCGGCATCCTGGCGCTGGTGTAGGCAAAGATGTCGGAGATGATCCGCATCGACGGCTTGGGCGGGTAGATGTAGGTGTTGCGGACCATGAACTCTTTGAGGATGTCGTTCTGGATGGTGCCGGCCAGCTTCTCCGGCGGCACCCCCTGCTCCTCGGCGGCCACCACGTACAGCGCCAGGATCGGCAGCACCGCTCCATTCATCGTCATCGACACCGACACCGTCGACAGGTCGATGCCGTCGAACAGCTGACGCATGTCGAGGATGGAATCGATTGCCACCCCGGCCATTCCGACATCGCCCTGCACGCGCGGATGGTCCGAGTCATAGCCACGGTGGGTGGCCAGGTCGAAGGCGACCGACAGACCCTTCTGGCCGGCGGCCAGGTTGCGGCGGTAGAAGGCGTTGGATTCGGCGGCGGTGGAAAACCCGGCGTACTGGCGAATGGTCCACGGCTGGTTGACGTACATCGTCGGGTAGGGTCCGCGCAGGAACGGGGGCTCACCCGGAAAACTGTTCAGCGGGTAGCCATCCTCGGCGGCCGCGGCCCGGTCTTGACCGATGTACACCGGCTTGACGTCGATACCTTCCGGTGTATGCCACCGCAGCTGCTCCGGGGTGTACCAGTGCGCCTTCGCCGCGGCGGCGACGTGCTCGTCGACCGCGGCCGCGGTCGGCTTGGGCACGGTCCTGTCGCTGCCAAACGGGACCTCAGCGAAGCTGCCAATGGAGGGAACCGTGGCTGTCATATCAAGCCCCCAACCTGGTGAGCAGATTCGAAAGCGCTTCGACTGCATTGATTTTCGCGGTCAAATATTCGTCGGGCCGGTGTTCGGCCTCCCCCACCGCCCTTTCGGGTCCGGCCAGGTACACCCGCTCGATGCCCGCGTCCCGCGCGGCTTGCACCACGCCGGGCACCTCGTCCGGGTAGCGCTTGTCGGTGCCGCAGATCACCGCCACCTTGAGTGGTTCCGAGCCGATCCCGGCGACGGCCCGCGCGACGCCCGCGGCGTCGACGGTGCCGGGGTTGATCGCCTCAATGCCACCGGATGCCAACAAGTTTGCGGCGAACGTGGTGCGGATGTTGTGTTCGGCCAGCGGGCCCAACGGCAGAAGCAACACCTGCGGCCGGCTTCCCCGCCGGTCGAGGTAGACGTCCGAGCGATCCCGCAACGCCTCGAAGTCGGCGGCATAGCGCAGCACGTGACCGGCCCTGCCCAGCGAATCGCCTTGCGGCAGTGGGGCTTCGCCGAGGTTGGGAAATTCGTTGACACCGGTGATCGCGATCCGGCGGTGCGCGATGTCGTCGGCACGCCGGGCGGCCAACTCGCCGATCTGGCCGACGAGGTAGTCACGTGCGTCGACGAACCCGCCGCGCGACTCGATGGACTGGAAGTGCTGCCAGGCCCGCTCGGCCAGCCGTTTGGTGAGGTCCTCCACGAACCACGACCCACCGGCCGGGTCGAGGACCCGTCCGACGTGTGACTCTTCCAGCAACAGCAGCTGGGTGTTGCGGGCGATCCGGCGCGCGAAGCTCGTGGCCGTGCCCGGCCACCCGCCGGGGATGGACACGTCGAACGCATAGACCAAGACGGTATCGGCGCCGCCCACCCCGGCGCCGAAGGCCGCCAGCGTGCAACGCAGCATGTTCACCCAAGGGTCACGCTGGGTCATCATCGGCAGCGACGTCTCCGCGTGCACGACGGCCGCGCCGCCGTCGGGATCGCCGGCCACCTCGGCGACCCGAGCCCACAATTGGCGCACGGCGCGCATCTTGGCCAACGTCATGAACTGGTCGTCGTCGGCAGCGAGCCGGAAGCTGACCTGCCGCAACGCCTGACCCACCGGCAGCCCGGCTTCGGTGAGCGCCCGCAGGTAGGCGACCGCCGCGGCGATCGTGGCCCCCAGCTCCCACGCGGCGGTGGCCCCCAGGTTGTGGAAGGCAGGTCCGTCGACAGTGATCGCGCGCACGCCCAGCCGGTCGGCCGCTCGTTTCGCCACCACTACGACGTCGTCGAGCATCGGGGCGTTGCGCTCGCTCAGCGCCGCCGACAGCGGGTCGGCGCCCAGATCGACCGACACGGTCGCGCGATGGTCGTCCGCCACCTGCTCAACCAGCGCCAACATGGCGTCAGCGGCCGCCACATAATCGGCTCCCGCATCGACAATGACCGGGGCCATGCTCAGGTGGACGCCCTCGAGCAGCACCGCGATCTCGTCGGGCGCCACACCGGACTCCCCCACCCGCAGCAGCAGCCCGCTGACCCCCTCGCCGAGCGCGGTCAGCAGCGCGCCGTTCGCCTCACCTGCGGACGCACCGGGTGAGGGAAACGCCTCGACGACCTTCCAGCCGGACTTGACGTCGCGCGATGCGTCGCCGCCACGCACGAAGGGCCACTGTCCGGGCAGCGGTGGCTCCGGCAACTCCTCGAAAGCGGTGTAGAGCGGACGGATGACGAACCCGTCGTATGTCGGGGTGTCCAGGCGCTGCTCAGGGTGGTCGCCCAGTTCGGCGGGATC
>JALHRH010000295.1 GCA_022841565.1 Mycobacterium sp.
GGCGACGGCGGTCACTCCGCGACGGGCTTCGGCGGAGCCGGCGGGACCGGTGGCATCGGAGGAGCGATCACTGGCACGACCGGTGGCGCAGGTGGTGCCGGCGGTCCGTTCGGTGGAAGCGCCGGCAAAGCCGGCAATTCCGGCACCGTCGGCATCCCGGGCGCCGATGGCCTGCCCGGCTAAGGCCCCAACACCGCCAGCCCCGCCGCCGCGGCGCTGGCCACACACATCGACGGCCCGTGCGGCACGGCGCGCATCCGGCACACCAGTCCGACGGCAGCGGTCAGCAGCGGTGCGCCCAGCGCCGCCACCAACCACACCCCGACACCGAAGCAGCCGGTCAACCCCCCCAGGCCGATCGCCAGCTTGACGTCCCCGGCACCCATCGCGGTCGGTGCCGCCAGATGCACGGCGAGGTACACCGCAGCCAGCGCCGCCGCACCCGCCAGCGCCTGGATACCCGAACCGGTCAGCGCCGCGCCGATCAGAATTGCCGCCCCGCCGGGCAGCGTTAACCGGTTGGGTAGCCGTCGCTGCCGAATGTCGTAGCAACTCAAAACGACCAGCCACACCGTGACGATCCCAATCCGCATGCGCGGCAGGCTAATCCAATTCCGCCAACGCACAAGTCATGGCCTCGCGCGGCGCTGGCATCCCGGTGAACTGCTCAACCTGCGCAAACGCCTGGTGCAACAGCATCTGCAGGCCGCTGATCACCTGGCCTCCGGCTGCGTGCACCGCGGCGGCCAGCGGAGTGGGCCACGGGTCGTAGATGGCGTCCAGCAGCACCGGGATAGCGGCAAAAGTGTCCGCATGGCGCGCGGCAACATCGACCGGCAGGGTGCTGACCAGCACCTGCGCGACCGCCACCGCGTTGGCCAGGCCGCCGTCGTCATAAAGGCCGCAGTAGCGCGTCGACACCCCGACCCGGCTGCCCAGCTCCACAAGCCGGGCGGCCTTGTCGCGATCGCGGGCAACCACCGTGATGCCGGTGACGCCGAGCGTGGCCAGCCCCACCACCGCCGCCGGGGCGGTGCCGCCCGACCCAGCCACCAAGGCTTGTCCCGACGCCCGCCCGAGCGCACCCACAACCCCGTCGATGTCGGTGTTATCGGCGCGCCACCCGGTGGATGTGCGCACGAGAGTGTTGGCGGACCCGACCTGCTCGGCGCGTGCGGTGCGTTCGTCGGCGAACCGCAGCGCGGCGAACTTGCCCGGCATGGTCACCGACACGCCCACCCACTCCGGGCCGAATCCGCTCACCAGCTCCGGCAGTTGCTCGGCGCTGCACTCGATACGGTCATAGGTCCAATCGCGCAGCCCCAGCGCGCGGTAGGCGGCCAGGTGCAGTTGCGGCGACTTGGAATGCGCGATCGGTGAACCGAGCACAGCCGCTTTACGCGGTCTACCGCGCGGAGTCGAGGACACCGTTGCGCTTGGCCAGCTCGATGTTCGCCAGATGCTGCTGATAGTCGCGGGTGAACAATGTCGTCCCCTGGGCGTCGATGGTGACGAAATACAGCCAATCCCCCGGCGCCGGATGCTCGGCAGCGCGCAGCGCGTCCACTCCGGGCGAACAAATCGCGGTGGCCGGCAGGCCTTCGGCCATGTAGGTGTTCCACGGGGTTCGCTGCGCGCGGTCAGCATCGCTGGTCGCGACTTCCCGGCGGTCCAGCGGATAGTTCACCGTCGAGTCGAATTCCAGCTTCCGGTGTTCATGAAGCCGGTTGTAGATCACCCGCGCCACTTTGGCGAAGTCCGGCACGTTGGCTTCCTGCTGCACCAGCGAGGCCACCACCAGGATGTCGTACGGCGACAGGCCAATCGATTTGGCGGTATCTTCCAGCCCGGAGGTCAGGTATTCCACGGTCCCGGCGCTGATCAGGTTTGACAGGATGGTTTCCGCTGAAGCCGCCGGGTCGATGTTGAAGGTTCCGGGCGAAATCAGACCCTCGAGCCGGCGATGATCGTCGCCGAGCTCCCTGACCGGCTCAAGGGCCCATTTCGGCACCAGTAGCGCGGCCGGAGTGCTCTTACTCGCCGAGGTGCGCAGGTCGGCCACCGACACGCAGCGTTGGTCGCCATCCAGGTCCACGCAGGTGGCTCGCGAAATCAAGCTGAGGATCCCGGGGGTGGTCTTGTTGGTCTTCATGTCGGTGGTGTCGTCGAGCTGGCGCCCTTCCGGAATGACCAGCTTGCCCACCCTGCTGTTCGGGTCGGCCAGGCGTGACACGGCGTTGGCCGCGGGAATCTCGGTGCGCATCCGGTAGTAGCCGGGCTGAATCGCCGAAATCGCGGCGTTGCCGTGGGCGGCGTCGACGAACGCCCGCACGGTGCGCACCACGCCCCGCTTGAGCAGCGTTTCCCCCACCGCCGTGGTGGAGTCACCGGCTTGGATCTGGATCACGACGTCGTGCTCGCCGCTTCCGGTGTAGTCGTCTTCGTTCCCGGAAACGACGTGCCACAGCTTGGAGCCGACGAACACCGCAGCCACCACCACCACCACGAGCAGCCCGGCCGCGAAACCGCCGGCCATCCGTCGACGACGGCGGCTGCGCAGCTCCTTCTTGCGGTCGGCGCGGGTGCGGCGGTGCCGGCTCGGCCCGACCGCCACCGGCTTGGCCCTTTCCCGCTCAGACATCGGAGGCTTCTCGATCGCCGGCCGGCCCGGCGGTCAACGAGCGGCGCTGGTCCAGCCAGCCCTGCAGAATCGCCACCGCCGCGGCCTGGTCGATGACCGACCGCTGCTGCCTGGCCTTGATGCCCGCATCCCGTAGCGACCGCTGCGCGGTGACCGTGGTCAACCGCTCGTCGGCGAGTCGGACTGGGGTGGGCGCGATGCGTTCGGCAAGCGCGTCGGCGACGTCGATGGCGTCCTGGGCAGACTGGCCGATGCGGTCGGCCAGGGTGCGCGGCAGTCCCACGACCACCTCGACGGCCTCCAAATCGGCGGCCAGCGTCGCCAGCCGGCGCAGATGTTTGCCGGACCGGTCGCGGCGCACGGTCTCCACCGGGGTAGCCAGGATTCCGTCCGGATCGCTGACGGCCACACCGATGCGCACCGTGCCCACGTCGACACCGAGGCGCCGGCCTCTTCCTGCTGCGGGGCCACCGGCCCGAGGATCGCCCGGCCGGTCAGGCTGGCGCTGCGGTGAATCGACCACTCAACCGACCCGCGCTATCTGTGCGCGCAGCGCGTCCAGTGCGGCGTCGATGCCGGTGGGCTTCTTCCCTGAGCCCTGAGCCAGGTCGGCCTTGCCGCCACCGCGGCCATCAACCGCCACTGCCAGCTGTTTGACCAGTTCGTTGGCGTTCAAGCCAAGGTCCTGAGCGGCCGGATTGGTCGCCACCGCGTACGGGACGGTCGAGCCCTCACCTTCGGCGATCAATGCCACCACCGCGGCCTCGTTGCCCAGCTTGGCGCGGATGTCGCCGACCAGGGACCGCAGGTCGGCCGCCGTCATGCCGGCCGACATGCGCTGCGCGACCACCCGGACGTTGCCGACGCGCTCGGCCCCGGCGGCGGCATTCGTAGCAGCGGCGCGGGCGCTGGCCAGCCGGGCCCGTTCGAGTTCCTTTTCGGCGGCCTTGAGCCGTTCCACCAGGCCGGCCACTCGGGCCGGCACCTCCTCGGACGGCACCTTCAGCGAGGACGCCAGACCCGCCATCAGCGCGCGTTCCTTAGCCAGGTGCCGAAACGATTCCAGCCCGACGTAGGCCTCCACCCGGCGTACCCCCGACCCGATCGAGGATTCGCCGAGGATGGTCACCGGGCCGATTTGCGCGGTGTTGTGTACGTGCGTGCCGCCGCACAGCTCTAGGGAGAACGGCCCGCCCATCTCGACCACCCGCACTTTTTCGGGGTAGGCCTCACCGAACAACGCCATCGCGCCCATCGCCTTGGCCTTATCAAGCCGCTCGTGGAAGGTGTGTACCTCGAAGTCGGCCTGCACGGCCTCGTTGGTCACCTCTTGAATTTGTGAGCTCTGGGTGTCCGTTAAGGGTCCCTGCCAGTTGAAATCGAAGCGCAGGTAGCCCGGTCGGTTCAACGATCCGGCCTGAACGGCGTTGGGCCCCAACACGTGTCGCAGTGCGGCGTGCACCATGTGGGTGCCGGAGTGACCCTGCGTGGCGCCCTTGCGCCAGCCCGGGTCCACCGCTGCGATGACGGTGTCGCCCTCGACGAATTCTCCGGACTCGACGTTGACCCGGTGCGTATGCAGGGTTTTGGCGATCTTCTGCACGTCGGTCACCGCGGCGCGGGCGCTGCCGCCCGATCCGGTGCCGCTGATGCTGCCGGCGTCGGCGATCTGCCCGCCCGATTCGGCGTACAACGGTGTGCGGTCCAGTATGAGTTCGACTCTGTCGGCCTCGACGGCCTCCGAGTGTGACACCACGGGGACCCGCTTGCCATCCACGAATATGCCCAAGATCTTTGCCTCGGAGGTCAATTCGTCGAAGCCGGTGAATTCGGTAGGTCCGGCGTCGACCAGTTCCCGGTAGGCGGTCAGGTCGGTGTGCGCGTGCTTGCGCGCCGCGGCGTCGGCTTTCGCGCGCCGGCGCTGTTCAGCCATCAGCTCGCGGAACCCCGCCTCGTCGACCGTCAGGCCGGATTCGGCGGCCATCTCCAGCGTGAGCTCGATCGGGAAACCGTAGGTGTCGTGCAAGGTGAAGGCATCCGAGCCGGAGACGATGGTGGCGCCCGCGGATTTGGTGGCGCCGGCCACGTCGTCGAACAGCTTCGAGCCGGAGGCCAGCGTGCGGTTGAACGCGGTTTCCTCGGCGACGGCAATGCGGTTGATCCGGTCGAAGTCGTTCACCAACTCGGGATACGACGGACCCATCGCGTCGCGCACGGTCGCCATCAGGTCGCCGACGATCGGGGCGGCTGGATCATCCAGGCCCAGCAGCTTGGCCGACCGGATGACCCGCCGCAACAGCCGGCGCAACACGTAGCCGCGGCCGTCGTTGCCGGGGCTGACGCCGTCGCCAATCAGGATGGCGGCGGTGCGGCTGTGGTCGGCGATGATGCGGTAGCGCACATCGTCAGCATGGTTGCCGACGTCATACCCGCGCGGTGCCCGGCCGGCGACCAGATCGATGACCGGACGCAGCAGGTCGGTTTCGTAGACGTTGTGCACGTTCTGTAGGACCAGCGCGATGCGCTCGACGCCCATGCCGGTGTCGATGTTCTTGCGAGGCAGCGGCCCGAGGATCTCGTAGTCCTCCTTGGAGGTGCCCTCGCCGCGCTCGTTCTGCATGAACACGAGGTTCCACACCTCGAGGTAGCGGTCCTCGTTGGCGATGGGACCGCCGTCGACGCCAAATTCCGGACCACGGTCGTAGTAGATCTCCGAGGACGGGCCGCACGGGCCGGGAATTCCCATCGACCAGTAGTTGTCGGCCATCCCCCGGCGCTGGATTCGCTCGGCCGGCAGGCCCGCGACCTCCCGCCACAGGTCCGCGGCTTCGTCATCGTCGAGATATACCGTCGCCCAGAGCTTTTCCGGGTTCAGCCCGTATCCCCCATCGGCAACGGAGTTGGTCAGCAGCGCCCATGCCAACTCGATGGCACCACGCTTGAAGTAGTCGCCGAAGGAGAAGTTGCCCGCCATCTGAAAGAACGTGTTGTGCCGGGTGGTGATGCCCACCTCGTCGATGTCCGGGGTACGGATGCACTTCTGGATGCTGGTGGCGGTGGCGTACGGCGGCGTGCGTTGGCCGAGAAAGAACGGCACGAACTGGACCATGCCGGCATTGACGAACAACAGGTTGGGGTCGTCGAGGATCACCGAGGCGCTGGGCACCTCGGTGTGGCCCGCCTTCACGAAATGATCAAGGAACCGCTTCCTGATCTCGTGTGTTTGCACTGTGCTTCTTCCTTAGTTTCCTGTGCTCGCGTGCACGCGCGGGTGGGAGTCGAGTATCAGCCTATTCGCCGGCATCGCCCGCCAGCCGAACTGTCCGGCCGCATTTCCGCCTTGACCTTCCAGCTAGCCTTCGATGAAGCTCAACCGGACCGATCGCCGCGGATTGTCGCGGTTCAGGTCGACCAGGACGACGCTTTGCCAGGTGCCCAACAGCGGCTCCCCGGCGCTGACCGGCACCGTCACCGAAGGCGAGATGATCGCCGGCAGGACGTGGTCGGCCCCGTGGCCCGGTGAGCCGTGCGAGTGCCGATAGCGGTCGTCGCGGGGCAGCAGCCGCTCCAGCGTGTCCAGCAGGTCGTCGTCGGAGCCGGCGCCGGTCTCGATGATGGCCACCCCGGCGGTCGCGTGCGGAACGAACACATTGCACAGGCCGTCCGCATGGTTGCCGCAGAACGCACGCACCGCGTCGGTGAGGTCGACGATGCGGCGACGCGCGGTGTCCACATCCAGCACATCGGTATCCATTGGTAGTCAGCCTACGGGTCTTGCTCAGCCGCCGATGCCAGAGGAAGGTGGTTGGTAGACCGGTGGCGCCGCCCGGGGCGCTGCCCCGACTGACAGGAGGGGTCGATCGTGTTTGCACGCTCTACGACCATCCAGGCGCAGCCCGCGTCGATCAACATGGGTATCGCCCACGTTCGCGACGTCGTCATGCCAGCCCTCGATGAGATGGAGGGATGTCTGGGCGTTTCGCTGCTGGTGGACCGCGAGTCGGGCCGATGCATCGCCACCAGCTCCTGGGAAACCGAATTCGCGATGCAGCGCAGCGCCGAGCGGGTCTGGCCGGTGCGTTACTGCGCCGTCGAGGTCTTCGGGGGCAGCGCCGTCGTCGACCAGTGGCGGATTGCGGTGCTGCACCGCGACCACCGCTCCGGCCCCGGCGCCTACGTGCGAGCCACCTGGCTGCGGGCCCGGCCGGAGCTGTTCGAGCGCGGCATCGACTACTACCGGTGGGCCGTGCTGCCGGCAATTGAGGAGTTTGACGGCTTCTGCAGCTCCAGCCTGCTGGTCGACCCCACCTCGGCGCGGGCGGTGGTCTCGGTGACCTACGACAGCTTCGACGCGATGGAGCGCTCCACTGAGTCGGCCCGCTCATTGCGGACGGCGTTGCTCCGCGACCTCGGCCTCGACCAGGAGGACGTCGGTGAATTCGAGCTGGCACTGGCCCACTTGCGGGTGCCGGAGCTGGTCTGAGCATCTCGGCTCGTTGCCTGCGCGGAGCCTGAAAATGCGCTCAGGGCGAGCCGTGCTCTCCGACCACCGCAGGCGCGATGTCGTCGCGGTACTTCAGACCACGTTTGAGGATCCCGACGCTACCGACGCTGTAGCCCTTTCGTCGTCGGTGAAGGTGCTTACGCGGCGCTCACCAGGCACTCACGACCGCCCCGCCTCCCC
>JALHRH010000296.1 GCA_022841565.1 Mycobacterium sp.
TACCCTGCCGATGCTCTACGCGCTGCAGCAGACCGAACCGGAAGGCGCCCGGCTGCGCCAGTTACTGGCCGGACCGATCCACGACGACAACGAGGTGCTGGAGGCGCTCGCCCTGTTACGAGGGTCGCCGGGCATGACCAAAGCCAGGGAGACGCTGGCGGGGTATGCGGCGCGAGCGCACCAAGAGCTCAAGCTGTTGCCGCAATCCCCGGGCCGGACCGCGTTGCAGGCGCTGGTCGAATACACCGTCAGCCGCCACGGCTAACGGGTCCGCACGGATCGGAACCTGAGCCGTCCTCCCGGCGTTGATCCACTGTAATCACCTCGTAGGAGGACACATCGATGACCTGGCATCCGCATGCCAACAGGCTCAAGACATTCCTGCTGTTGGTCGGTATGTCCGCGATGATCGTGTTTGTCGGCGCCCTGTTCGGCAGAACGGCCCTGATTATCGCGACCCTTTTCGCGGTCGGGATCAACGTCTATACGTACTACAACAGCGACAAGCTGGCTCTGCGGGCCATGCACGCGGTGCCGGTGTCGGAGTTGCAGTATCCGGCGATGTACCGGATCGTGCGCGAACTGGCTACCGCCGCCCACCAGCCCATGCCGCGGCTGTACATCAGCGACACCAACGCGCCCAACGCATTCGCCACCGGTCGCAATCCGCGCAATGCCGCGGTGTGTTGCACCACCGGCATCCTGCAGATCCTCAACGAGCGCGAGTTGCGCGCCGTCTTGGGGCATGAGCTGTCACATGTCTACAACCGCGACATCCTGATCTCCTGCGTGGCCGGTGCGCTCGCGTCGGTGGTCACCGCCCTGGCCAACATGGCGATGTGGTTCGGCGCGTTCGGCGGCAATCGCGAAGGGGGTGCCAATCCCTTTGCGCTACTGCTGGTTTCCTTGCTCGGACCGATCGCCGCGACGGTCGTGCGGCTGGCGGTATCGCGTTCCCGGGAATATCAGGCCGATGAGTCAGGCGCGATGCTGACCGGGGACCCGCTCGCCCTGGCGTCTGCCTTGCGCAAGATCGCCGGGGGCGTGCAGCTGGCGCCGTTGCCGCCGGAGCCGCAACTGGCCAACCAGGCGCACCTGATGATCGCCAGCCCGTTCCGGGCCGGCGAGCGGATCGGGTCGCTGTTCTCCACCCACCCGCCGATGGAAGATCGCATCCGCCGCCTGGAGCAGATGGCGCGCGGCTAAGCGTTTGCACGTGACGGAGCCAACAACGAGCGCGCAATCCATCGGGGATCGAGGGCCCGCCGATTAGGCGGCAGCTTCGGACGGTCGCCCTTCGATCAGGTGTGTTTGTCGCGACGAGTGGCCTCTCTTGAGGGCGCCATGGACGTGCACCTTCCCGCCGGTGGCGTGGTGCTGGCGCTGCCAGTCCGTGATCGTTTGGTGGGCCGCGTGGTCGAGGTAGTTGACCGCGACGTACAAGGTGACCGTGGTGCGTTCCGGGATGGAAGCCAGTACCCGCGTCAGCCGGGGCAGCGCCAAGAAAGTGCACGTCCCCTCGATCACCACCCGCCATTCGTCGCCGATCGGGTGGGCATCGACCTTGGCCCGTATCACTCGCCATCCGGTCATCGCGATGGCCAGAGCAAGCCCGATCATCACTCCATGCAGCAGGTTGAGGAATACGACGGCGACGATGGTTACCAGGTAGATGGCGAAATCGCCGGTTTTGACCGCGGTTTCAATGTGGGCCGGTTGCAGGAGCTGAATTCCGATGACGATAAGCAGGCCGGCGAGCGCGGCACTGGGAATCAGCTCGATGAGACCTGCGAACGGAAGGGCAAACAACATCACCCAAAATCCGTGCAAGATCGTCGATGCGCGAGTCTTGGCGCCGGCCTTGATGTTTGCCGAGGTGCGGACGATGACGCCGGCGATGGGAAGGCCGCCGATCACTCCCGACACCATGTTCGACGCGCCCTGCCCGATCAACTCGCGGTCCAGTTCCGAACGGGGTCCATTGTGCATCCGGTCCGTCGCGACCGCCGTCAGCAGACTCTGGACGCTGGTGATCAGTGTGACCGTGATGACGCCGATCGCGACGGCGGCCCAATTCCCGTGGGGGATTTCCGGAAGCTGCAGGGCATCGAGCAGTGAACCCTCAAGCGCGATACGCGACACTTGAAACGGAAACACCACCGAGACAACGGTGACCACCGCGATCGCGACCAACGGACCGGGAACGGCGGCCACTTTGGCCGGGACCCAGCGCCAGGCGACCATGATAACGATCACCAGCAAACCCAGGATCACCCCGGGCCGGTGTGCGCCGACGATCTGTGCAGGCAGCTCAACAACATTGGCCCAAGCCGAACTATGGGACTCCCCGCCCAGCAGCACATGCGTTTGCTGAAGTGCAATGGTGATTCCGATGCCGGCCAGCATCGCGTGTACGACTACGGGGGAGATAGCGAGGGCGGCCCGCGCAACCCGACTGAGCCCCAACAGGATTTGCAGGACTCCGGCCACGGCGGTAATGAAGCATGTCAAGCCCCAACCGAATTGGGCGATCAGATCGGCAACCACGACGGTCAGACCGGCAGCGGGCCCACTGACCTGCAGCGGTGATCCGGCCATGGTTCCACCGACGATTCCGCCGACGATCGCTGCAATCAACCCTGCGAGAACCGGTGCGTCCGATGCGATGGCGATGCCCAGTGACAACGGCAGCGCGACCAGAAAAACAACAAGCGAAGACGGCAAGTCGTGGCGGATTACCGATCGGAAGCGGTCTTTTCGGGTCGGCGGCACCGCTGGACGAGGATCCGTATTCGGGTCAGCTTCGGGCCGATCGCCGCGGTCGAGTTCCGCCTTGCCTCGCTGTTTTGCGTGCTGCATCAACCGTTCCCTGGTTTCGGTGGGGACGTTCCGCTATGCCGCCCCCAAATAGCACGAACGAGTCGTAAAACTCTGGTGCACAGTCGATTACGTTCCCCCGAACATCAACGTTCGAAGCCGGCACGCGGGCTGGCTACGGAGTCTTACGGTAGGTGCGGACCATGCACGGGTCAACCGGACGGGCGTGCTGCATAGCGAACGCACATGATCGGTGCGGCGGCAAGCGCAATGCAGCCTTCGGTCGCTAGGAGGGCGTTTGAGGTCCCTCGGGTTCGATCAGGTCGTCCATCGCTCGGCGAGCACGGTGGCCGGTATGGACTCCGCCATGGATGTGAACCATCCCTCCAGCCGCCTGATGCCGTTGCTGCCAGTCGGCGATCGCCTGATGTGCGCCGTGGTCGAGGTAGATGACCGACATGGTGACATTGACCGTCGTGCCCTTCGGGATGGATCCCAGCACCTGGGTCAGCCGGGGCAGGGACAGGAACGTGCACGTCCCCTCGATGACCACGTTCCATTCGTCACCGGCGGGCTGAGCGTGGATCCGGAACCACATCACCCGCCACGCGGTGAGCGCGATAGCCAGGACGAGTCCGATGAGCACGCCCTGCATGAGATTGAGGAACACCACTCCGACGACGGTCACCACATAAACGGCCAGGTCCCCGTTCCGTGTGGCGGTTTCGATATGAGCGGGCTGCAGCAGCCTGATGCCGACGAATACAAGCAACCCGGCGAGCGCAGCGGTAGGAATCTGTTGGATCAACGCCGCGAAAAAGAGCGTGAAGACCAGGATCCAGATGCTGTGCATGATCGTCGAGGCGCGGGTTCGGGCGCCCGCTTGCACATTCGCGGAGCTGCGAACGATGGCGGCGGCGATCGGAAGGCCGCCGATCATCCCCGACGTCATATTTGCCACGCCCTGTCCGGCCAACTCGCGGTTGAAGTTGGTGGCCGCCCCGGGGTGCATCCTGTCGATCGACACCGATGCCAGCAGGCTTTCGACGGTGGCAATGAAGGCCACGGTCAGCACGCTGGTCGCGAAGGCGCCCCATTTGCCGTCGGGAAGGGCCGGCAGCTGGAAGGCATCCAGCGGCGATCCGGAGAGGGTGATCCGGGATAATTCGAACGGGAACACCACCGAGATGATGGTCACCGTCACAATGGCGACTAGCGGGCCCGGAATGGCCCGCAACTTGGCTGGAGCCCAGCGCCAGGCGACCAGGATTGCGATCACCAATACGCCCAGGAACATCCCCGGCTTGTGCGCGCCAATGATTTGTTCCGGCAGCTCAATGACGTCTTCCCACGCAGTGCTGTGCGACGCCCCACCCAACAGGACGTGCGTTTGTTGCAGGGCGATCGTGATTCCAATGCCGGCCAGCATTGCGTGCACGACGACCGGTGAGATCGCCAGCACCGCTCGCGCCACCCGGCTGAGCCCCAATATGAGCTGCAGAACACCCGCGACCACGGTGATCAGACACGTCACCCGCCAGCCGAACTGGGCGACGAGCCCGGCGGTAACGACCATCAACCCGTTCGCGGGACCGCTGACCGACAACGGCGAGCCGCCGATGGATCCGAGGATGAGTCCGCCGACGACGGCCGAGATCAGGCCGGATAGCACCGGTGCGTCCGACGCAATCGCGATTCCTACCGAGAGCGGGAGCGCGATCAAGAACACGACAAGTGACGAGGGGAGGTCGTGGCGGAGGACCGCTCGTATGCGATCAGCTCGCGACACTGGCGGTTCCTGACTTCGGGCCTGGCTGCCGTGTCGTTCGTTGGGTTGAGTCATTCCCTGGTCTGATCCTTGCGTGGTACCGTCGGCAACCCGTCGCTTTACTGTCATGACCTACTCGTATGGTGTTGGCGCACTGGCAAATACAGTCCTTTGAGCCTCAGCGGCAGCCAATGCTGCTGCCTCGACAGTATTCGCGCGGCGAAATTGGGGCAACCCAACGAGCAGGGCGCATACCGAACGCAGATTTGCCGCACTAGAACCCGGAGCCATGCACCTCGTGTCCAGGGACCTCGGCGGCCAGGCCGCTGTAGGCCTGCTCGACGGAGGAGCCGTGGTTAATCACGGCGTCGACCTCGCGGGCGATCGGCATGTTCAGCCCGAACTCGTCGGCGAACTGCATGATCACGCTGGCCGCCTTGACGCCCTCGGCGACCTGGTTCATCGAAGCGATGATTTCGTCGATGGGTTTGCCAGCACCCAGTTGTTCACCGACGTGGCGGTTGCGGCTGCGCTGGCTGGTGCAGGTGACGATCAGGTCGCCGAGACCGGCCAGGCCGGGGAAGGTTTCGGCGTTGCCGCCCATCGCCACCCCGAGCTTGGTCATCTCGCGTAGCGCGCGGGCGATCACCAGAGCGCGGGTGTTTTCGCCGATGCCCAGCGAATAGCCCATTCCGACCGCGATCGCGAACACATTCTTGAGGGCGCCCGCCATCTCGACGCCGACGACGTCATCGGTGGTGTAAACGCGGAAACGTCGGGTGCGGAACAGCGTTGACAGCCGGGTGGCCAGGTGCTGGTCCGGCATGGCCAGCACCGCAGCGGCGGCGTAGCCCTCGGCTACCTCCCGAGCGATGTTCGGTCCGGCCAGGATGCCCCCCGGATGTCCAGGCAGGATCTCCTCGACGATCTGCGACATCCGCATGTTGGTGCCCTGCTCGAGTCCCTTGACCAGGGAAACTACCGGCACCCAGGGCCGCAACTCCTTGGCCAGCTCGGTCAAGACCCCGCGGAAGCCGTGCGACGGGACACCCATGACAAGGACGTCGGCGCAATTGGCGGCTTCGGCAAAGTCGGTGGTGGCGCGCAGTGAGCTGCTCAGCGCTACCTCGTTGCCGAGGTAGCGGCTATTGCGGTGGTTATCGTTGATGTCTTTGGCGGTTTCCTCAGATCGCACCCACTGCAGCGTCGGCCCGCGGCGCGCGCAGATCGAGGCCACCGTGGTGCCCCAGGAACCGCCACCGAGGACAACGACTTTGGGTTCGCGCTTCTCCGCCGCCATGAACGTCAGCCTATTGCGGTGGCTCCCGAATACCAACGACCTCTCGGCAGAGGACTTCGTGCTCTTCCCGGCGAGGCGGCGACGCCGGAATGGTGAAGGAGTGACCTTATGCCGAGCTTTGCTGGCCGCGGTCGCCCTCGTCATGTCGATGTGCTGGCCTGCGCACGCGGTCGCCGATGGCGGCCGACCGCAAGCCAACGCCGAGCAAATGGCGGCGGCACGGATACGGCCTGCCGTCATGTTCCTCGGCGCCGAAGCTTACGGCACGGTCCGGCTGCCCGACGGCAAGACGTTGTCGTTCTTCGGCGAGGGGTCCAACGCCCCCTTCATCGTCACGTGGACCTGCACCGGATTCGTCGTCAACCCAGACGGTTGGGTTGCCACCGCGGGCCACTGCGCCGATCCGGACACTGCGAAGGAGCTGATTCTCAAACGGGCCGTCAGCGAATACCAGGCCCAGTATCCGGACTCTCCGGTAAGCCAGGACCCGCTCACCACGCTGGAGTTCTTGGCAAAGAACGCGAAGGTCGAAGGCACTCTGGCCGGCCGGCCGCCGGAGATCAACCTCACGCTGATATATGGCACCGGGACGAAAATCGCCGAGAAGATGCCCGCCAGCGTCGTGGACCTTCGACCACTAGGCAAGGGTGACGTAGCGCTGCTGAAGGTCGAAAAACGCAATCTGCCGTCCTCCGAACTCGCCGCCGATGGCGAGGTCAGTGTCGGTACCCCGGTGCTGGCGGTGGGCTACCCGGAACCCACCGCGCGGCTCACCGGCCGGTCGCTGGACCCGACCAACAAGAGCGGCAAGGTGAGCAAGAAGTCGGCCGTGAAGTCCAGCCCCGCTTATGAGATCGACGCCGCGCTCGCCGAGGGTATGAGCGGTGGTCCGACCGTCGGACTCAACGGCAAGGTGATCGGCGTCAACAGCTTCGGCCCCGCCGGTCAATCCCAGCCGTTCAACTTCGTCACGCCGGCAGACACGCTCGCCACGATGTTGGCGGCCAAGGCCGTCAAGGCCGCGCTAGGGCCGGCGGATCGGTACTACCGCCAGGGACTCAGTCACTACTACGAGGGCCGCTACAGTGACGCGATCAAGGACTTCGACGAGGCCCTGACGCTTTCCCCGGACTACCCCGGTGCGGCCGATCTCAAGACCAGTGCGGCCAATCTGCGCCAGCAGTACGGCGACGTCTCGATATTCGAGAAGTCAAACCTGTTGTGGTACCTCGCCAGTGCCGTCTTGCTGGTGCTCGTTGTCGGCGGCTGGGTGGCGCTGCTGGTCGTCCGGAGCCGGCGGCAACGTCGCGCGGATGTCGACGTCGACGTCGACGTCGACGAGCCGGTGGCGTCGTCGGATGCCGATGACTCGGCCGGCCCCGTGCGATCGTTGGGCCTGGTTGTTCCCCTGGATGAACCGCACTTCTGTGCCAACTGCG
>JALHRH010000297.1 GCA_022841565.1 Mycobacterium sp.
TGATCGCCGGCGTCTCAAACGAGCCCACCAGCAAATTCGCCAACGTCGCCCCAGACGGAACACTCACCGACGGCAACGTGATCGCCGGCGTCTCAAACGCACCCAAGAGGCCAGTGGGCGATAAGAAAGCGCCGACGTCGATCGGCGGAATCGTGATCTGGGGCAGGTTGAACGCACCCACCAGGACCTCCGGCGATGTGAAGGGCCCGATGTTGATTTGCGGGATTTCGATCCTCGGCAGGTCGAACGGAAGGATGCGGATGTCTGCCGGCGTGGTGTATGCCGGAATGGTGATCGGCGGGATGGTGATCTGCGGGGTGTTGAAAGCGCCGACGAGGATAGCGGAAATGTCCACCGGAGGAAGCTGGATATCGGGCGTGGTGATCGCCACGACCACCCCACCCTGTTGGTCTCCGGTCCAACCGAATCCGTTGTTCATGTTGCCCGCATTGAAGGCACCGGTGTTGAAATTACCCCAGTTGGAGTAGCCGGTGTTCGTGTTGCCGATGTTGAAGCCGCCGGTGTTGTACGAACCCGGGTTGACATCGCCTGTGTTGTAGTTGCCGGCGTTATACGTACCGGTGTTGGAAATACCGGCGTTCAGTGAACCGGTGTTGAGAATGCCCGGGTTGAAGAATCCGGTGTTGGCGATGCCCGAGTTGGCAATACCTGTGTTGAGGCTTCCGGAGTTGAAGAGGCCGAAATTTCCGTTGCCCGAATTGAAGAAACCGATGTTGTTGCTGCCGGAGTTGAAAAGTCCGAAGTTGTTGGCGCCCGAGTTCAGGTTAATGCCGACCTGATTATCGCCAGTGAGGCCGATGCCGAAGTTGTTGTTGCCGGTATTGCCGAAGCCGATATTGTTGTTGCCGGTGTTGCCGAAGCCTTTGTTGATGAGGCCGAAGTTCCCGAGGCCAATATTGGACGTGCCCAGGTTACCCGAGCCGATGTTGAAATTACCGAGGTTGGCATCGCCCAGGTTGGACAAGCCAAGGTTGCCGCTGCCGATGTTGCCGTTGCCGATGTTGCCGAAGCCGAAATTACTCGCACCGACATTTGCCCAACCGAGCGTAAGCTGCAGCGTCTCCGTGGCGGCGGGCGACACCGCGGCGGCCGCCGCAGACCCCGTGGCCAGTTGAGGCATCAGGCCGCTCAGGCCTTTCAGCGGCGCCGCGAACGGGGCCAGCGCGGAGACCGCAGCCGACGCTCCGGTGTAATAGCCGAACATCGCGGCCACGTCCTGGGCCCACATCTCCTCGTAGACGGCCTCAGCCGCCGCGATAGCCGGTGCATTCTGCCCGAAGATGTTGGACAGCACCAGCTTGACGAAACCCGAACGGTTGGCCGACACGGCTAATGGATGGACCGTCGCGGCGATGGCCGACTCGAAGACGCTGACCGCCGCTTTGGCCTGCGTCGCCGCGCCGGAGGCCCGTAGCGCCGCCTCGCGTAACCACCCCGCATACGGCAGCGCAGCCGTCGCCATCGCGGCAGCTGCCGGCCCCTGCCATGCCTGGCCAGCCAAACCAGCGGTTAGGGAACCAAACGACTCTGCGGCCGAACTCAATTCGGCGGCCAGACCGTCCCAGGCCGAGGCCGCTTCCAGCAGCGGGCCGGGCCCGGCACCGGTAAAGAGCCGAAGCGAGTTGATCTCAGGTGGCAACACAGCGAAATTCATCGTCAGAAACCTTTCACACTGGACCAGACGCCAAACCTCTGAGCGGATCGATCACCGAGTGAGCGGCTGGCGTGCGGTCAGGCAGCCACCCTCAACAACTCGGTGCGTTCTCGAAGGCAGAAGCTACTCCACACAAACGCAATATGCACGAGAACCGACCGGATTATTGCGTTCTGTGCGTGGAGCATTGACTCCACACACAACCTAGGTCGCGACGGTGGCCGCCGTCGCCTCGATGAGGGCTTCGGCGAATGCTTCCAGGTCTTGCGCCGACGTGTCGATATGCGGGGAGATGCGCAGCACCGGCGCCGTCAGCTCCCTCGGCGCGCGTTGCACTCCGGCGCACGTGGTCAGGATCCGGCGCTCCGCAAGCAGCCATGCCCGCACTTCCTCGGGGTCAGCACCATCGGTCGGCGCCAATGTAGTTATGGCGCTTGGCTCTTCGGTCTCTTCAACCGCGACCCAACCGTCGATGTCGGCCACCAGGGTGCGGGCGATGCCGCCCAGTTCGGCCAGCCGGGCCCGTATCTGCTCCGGGCCACCCGCCAGGTGCTCCCCCAACGCCACCGAAAACCCCACGCGCGCGGCGACATTGGCCTCACCAAAGCCGAGCGGCGCCGGCAGCCGCGGTACCAGCCGCTCCATCAGCTCAGACCGAATCGCCAGCACCCCGACCCCGCGCGGCCCGGCGATCCACTTGCGCGACGACGAATACGTGACGTCGGCTCCGACCGCGCAATCGATCTGCCCTAATGCCTGCGCGGCGTCCACCACCAGCGGCACCCCCAGTTCGCGGCACAGTGTGGCCATCATCGCCAATGGCTGCACGATGCCGCGGTGGCTCGCCAACGGCGTCAGGTGCACCAGGTCGGGTAGGTCGTCCTGCAGCGTGAACGCCGCGTCGTCAATAGCCAGCCGGCCGTCGTCAAGGGCGGGCAGCCGCCGCACCTCGAATCCGTGCGCGTTCATCACCGCCAAGTTGGGTCCGTACTCACCGGGCAGACAGGCCAGCCTGCGGCTGCCGCCCGGCCAACTGCTCAACAGCAGATCCAGCGCGTTCAGGGAACCCGTGGTGTACACCACCTCGGCATCAATCAAGCCGCAAAGCGTCGCGACAGCGGCGCGGCCGGCGTCGAGCACCGTGGCCGCCGCCTCGGCCGCCACGTACCCACCGACCTCGGACTCGTGCAGCGCATGCTGGGCCGCCGCGTCGAGAGCCGCGAAGCTCTGTCGTGAGCAGGCCGCGCTATCCAGGTGCAGTCCCGCGACGGGCGGCCGGGCCGCGCGCCACTGCCGAGACAGCGCGTCGCTATCGCTCACTTAGCGGCCAGCGACAAGCCGAAGTCACCCGCATCGTCGGTCCACCACCGGATCCGACGCAGACCCGCCGCGGCCAGCTCGCGGCCCACCGCCTCAGGGTGGAACTTGCAGGAGACCTCGGTGATCATCTCCTCGCCCTCGTCAAAATCGACGGTCAGGTCCAGCGCACCGACCCGTACCCACTGGCGCCGGGTGGAGCGTAACCACATCTCGATTCGCTCCTGCTCACGGTTCCACCGCGCGACATGTTCGTAGGCGGCCACGTCGAAATTCGCATCGAGTTGCCGGTTGATCACCGCCAGCACATTGAGATTGAACCGCGCCGTCACACCTGCCGCATCGTCGTAGGCTCGCACCAACCGACCGGTGTCCTTGACCAGGTCGGTGCCCAACAGCAAGCTGTCCCCTGGCCGCATCACCGCGGACAGTGCCGTGAGAAAGTCGGCGCGAGGCTCCGGCGTCAGGTTGCCGATCGTGGAGCCCAGGAACACGAAAAGCCGCCGCCCGCCACTGGGGATCTCGGCTAGGTGCTCCTCGAAATCTCCACAGACAGCCTTGATCTCGATGCCCGGGTACTCGTCCTGGATGGCGCTGGCGGCCGCCGACAACACGCTGGCGTCGACGTCGAACGGCACGAAGCTGCGCAGCGACGCACGGTCGCGCAGCGCATTGAGCAGCAGCCGGGTTTTCTCCGACGTTCCGCTGCCGAGTTCTACCAGGGTGTCGGCCTGGCTCGCCGCGGCGATCTCGGCGGACCGGGCACGCAGGATCTCGGCCTCGGCGCGCGTCGGGTAATACTCGGGCAGCTTGGTGATCTGATCGAACAGTTCACTGCCCACTGCGTCGTAGAACCACTTGGGCGGCAACGACTTCGGCCTCTGCTGTAGGCCGACGAACACGTCACGCCGCAGCGCTCGCAACGCTGAATCCTCAGCCAGATGGTTGGACAGCGTGGGCGTCATCAGAATCCTTTCGAATGGTTCAACGCAGTCAACACGACGCGGTCGCCGGTAACCTCCACCAGATGCCGGTCGGGTATGTCTTCCCAGTCCGGGTCGTCATCATAGGGTTCGCTGGCCAGCACCACTCCGTCAGCACGGCGCAAGATCGACAGGGTGTCTCCCCACGCGGTGGCGATCAGCCGAGAACCGTTGGCGGCCAAGATATTCAGCCGTGCCAGCGGGTCCGCTGTGCCTACTTCGATGATGGTGTTTTCCAACGCGTCCAGCCCCCGAGTGAAGATGGTGGCAGCGAGAAGCGCGCTGTCACAGAATGATTCGGCAGCTGATGGCAGCGGCAACACCGCGCGGTCCACCACACCGTTATGAGACAACAACCACTGCCCATCGGTGAACGGGGCGGTGGCGCTGGCTTCGATCGGCATGCCGACGGTCGCCGAGCGCACCGCCGCCACCACGCAAGAACTCCGTAGCGCCGGCGCTACCGAGTCGAACGAGGCGTCACCCCACAGCGGCGCCGGACTGCGCCACCGTCGCGGCGTGGCGTCCGGAAAGTCCGAGAAGAAGCCCACGCCCCACCCGTCGGCGTTCATCAGCCCGTATTTTTGCCGGCGCGGCGCGTACGACTGCACCCGCAGGCCATGCGGTGGGTCGAGGACCAACGATGACACGCTCACGGGCGCACCGAGCCATCCGAGATGACGACACATCAGGCGTCCCAGGCCAGCCGGACACCTGAGAATATCTGACGGCGGTAGGGATGGTCCCAATTGCGGAAGCTGGGGCGCAAGATGGACTGTTCGACCGCCCAAGATCCGCCGCGCAACACCCGGTAGTCGCCGTCGAAGAAGGGCTGGGAGTAGCGCTCGTAGATCATCGGGACGAACCCGGGCCAGGGACGCAGCGGCGAACTGGTCCACTCCCACACGTCGCCCAACATCTGCTCGGCGCCGTACGCCGATGCGCCCGCCGGGTACGCGCCCACGGGCGCGGGTCGTAGCGCCGTGCCGCCAAGGTTGGCGCGGTCAGGCGACGGCTGTTGGTCGCCCCAGGGATAGCGCCGCCGGGACATGGTCGCCGGATCCCAGGCGCAAGCCTTTTCCCACTCGACCTCGGTGGGCAGCCGGGCGCCGGCCCACGCAGCGTAGGCCTCGGCCTCGAAGTAGGAAACATGCTGCACCGGCTCGTCGGCGGGAATGTCCTCGATGTAGCCGAAGCGGGTGCGAGTGCCGGCGCTCCAGAATTGGGGCGCGATCAAGCCCGCTTGCTGTCGATGCCGCCATCCGCGATCCGACCACCACCGTGGCTCCGCGTAGCCGCCGTCGTCGATGAAGTCGCGCCATTGAGAGTTGGTGACCGGAACCCGGCCGATCCGAAAGCTCGGTACCTGCGCCGTGTGGGCTGGCCGTTCGTTGTCCAGGGAATAGGGCTCGGTCGTGGCATCCACGCCCAGCACAAACGGCCCGCCTGGGACCAGCACCGACGTCCCGGCCACTCCGGGCCGGCCGGCCGGCAGCGGGCACGTCTCCCGCAACAGCGGCGCTCCGGTGCGCAGGTTCAAAGCCTGCAGCATGGTTTCGCCATGCTGATTTTCGTGGCTGATGACCAGCCCGAACTGGAAATCTGAGGCGTCCTCCGCCAGCGCGTCGAGCGCGTCCAGCGCGGCGTCGCGGACTGTTCGGCAGAACGACCGAGCCTGTGCCGGGGACAGCAGCGGCAGGTCCACCCGGCTGGCCCGGGAGTGCACGAACGCGTCGTAGAGCCCTTCGATTTCGGGGTCCAGCATGCCCGGTTGATCCGGGTTACCGTCGCGCAGCAACCACAGCTCTTCCTGCTGGCCGATATGTGCGAGGTCCCACACCAAAGGACTCATCAGCGGGTCGTACTGCCGGCGAAGTTCGTCGTCTTCGAAATCGACCAGTCGCAACGTCCGCGTGCGCGCCCGCTCCAGATCACCGGCCAACTGCTCCCGTGCTGTCACTGCTCCCCTTGTGCCGAACGCGCCGCCTGCGCAACCGTGGCGGCGATTCCATGCTCGATGACACGTTCGGAGAAGTCGTCGGCCGGGCATCGCCCGGTTTCGACGTTGAGCATCAACTGCTGCATTGCGGTGGCCAGTTCCGGAGCAAGTTCGGCCGGCGCTCGCTCAGCGGCGATGGACAGACACCGGTTTGCCGCCGCGTACAGCCGCCGATCCCGCAAGCCCAACCGGGCGGCGGCGTCCCAGGCGGTGGCCACCGGTTCGACCGCCGCTGCGGCCTGCTCGGCGGCAGCCGGATCGTCGAGCAGGGTTGTCAGCGTGAGGACCAGGGCGGGCCAGAGCGGGTCGGGGACCGTGTCGAGGTAACGGATCTCCAGCCACTGCCGTGGCCGCACCGGTGGGAACAGCGTGGTCAGGTGGTATTCCAGGTCGGCGATGGTGGGTCGGCGATCCCCGAGGAGCACCCGGCCGTCCACCCAGTCGGTGAACGGTACATGGTCTGTGACCGGTACGGCGTCGGGGGCATGCACCATCATCACGGGCGCCTTGAGCGCATACCGGGCCCAATCGGTGCCAGGATCGTCTGCACTGACTCCCAGCAACGGCCCACACCGCGCGGAGTCCATCTGTCCCCAAACCCACTGCCGAGTGGACTGCCAACCGGTGAACTCGCCGGCCAGCATCGGGGAGTTGGCCGCGATCGCGATCATCGTCGGGCCCAGTGCGTGTGCCAGCCGCACCCGCGACGCCCACCCGGCCCGCGGGCCGGCGTCCAAGTTGACCTGAATCGAAGCCGTCGAGGTCATCATGGCCGCGCCCGCCGCTCCGCTCTGGCTGGCAGCGAAGAACTGTTCCATGGCGCGATAGCGGGCACCCGGGTTGATCCGCTCCGGCGGGCGCAGCGGATCAGCCCCCAGAAACAGTAAACCCAAACCGGCTTCGGCCAGCGCCGCTCGCAACGCCGCCTGATCGCGGACCATGGCGTCGACAGCGGCCAGCACGTCGTCGGCTGGCGGACCAGAGAGTTCGATGGCGCCACCGGGTTCCACGGTTATGGCGCTGCGGCCGGGGAGCGGGCTCAGCCACTTCAGCACATCACAGATCTCGTCCCAGTCGGGCCGGCGAAGCGGGTCGGCTGGGTCGAAGCAGTGTGCTTCTATCTCCAGACCGACGCGTCCCACTGGTCCGTCGACCAGGCAGCCATCGGCGACGTGTCGTGCGACGGCGGCAGAACTGGTCAGCTCGGCGTTAGCCAGATCGATGTTGTCTAGCTGCGGGCCCGTGGTAGCGGCGCTGCGCGTCATCTCACGATCCCTCCGGGGCAGCTGGATAAGCGGTTCTCGGAACGATAACCACCATCACCTCATCTTCCCGAGAGCACCGACATAT
>JALHRH010000298.1 GCA_022841565.1 Mycobacterium sp.
CTGGCGGTGCCGGTCCACTGCTGATCGGCAACGGCGGCAACGGCGGGCTGGGCGGAGCCGGCGCGGCCGGCGGTAACGGCGGGGTTGGCGGCGGGTTGTTCGGCGACGGCGGCGACGGTGGTCAGGGCGGGCCCGCGATCGCCGGAGTACTGGGTGGCATGCCCGGTGGTGGCGGTCACGGTGGCAACGCGATCTGGTTCGGGTCGGGCGGCGCAGGGGGACAAGGCGGCAATGGTCTGACCGGTAAGGCCGGTGTCAACCCCACGCCGACCGGCACAGCCTCGACCGGTATCCCAGACGGCGGAACTATCGTCGTCAACAATGTCGGCGTGATCGTCGGTGACGTCGATGTCACCGGCACGAATGGCGGCACCGGCGGCGCCGGCGCCGCCGGCCAGACTGGTGGTCTTGGCGGCTCCGGTGAAAGCGCGACGGTCACGAATTCCGGTTCGATCACCGGCAATGTCACTGTCAACGCCGGTAACGGCGGCGATGGGGGAGCTGCCGGTGGTGCCGGCGGAAGCGGTGGCACGGGTGGGGCCGGTGGGGACGTCGTGCTCGCCAATACCGGAACGATAACGGGGACAACCGCCTTTACCGGCGGTAATGGCGGTAACGGGACCAACGGTGGGCTCGGCGGGGGCGCGGGCGGAAATGGCGGCGCCGGGGGTCTTGCTCAAGACTCAGGAAGTGGAGTCGCCGTCGGGGGCACCGGCGGCACGGGCGGGGTCGGCACCAACGCGGTGGGTGTCGCCGGAAACGGTGGCACCGGCGGTACCGGCGGCGACGGAGGCCGTGGCGGGATGTTACTCGGCAACGGCGGCGCGGGTGGTTCCGGCGGCACCGGTGGCGCCGGCGGTTCCGGCGCCAGCGGCTACGCGGGCGGCGACGGCGGGGCGGGCGGTAAAGCCGTCAGCAACGGTTCGGCCACTGGGGGCAGCGGCGCTCTCGGCGGTGCCGGCGGCAACGCCGGATCCGGTGGGGCGGGCGGTAGCGGCGGTATCGGTGGCAACGGCGGTGCGGCCAGTCCGTTCGTCGGTATCGGCGGCGCGGGCGGCGCCGGGGGCCTCGGCGGCACCGGTGGCGTCGGCGGCATCGGTGGTGCCGGCGGCGATGGTGGTGCCGGGGGCGGCGCGATCGGTACCGGAGCGGTGAACGGCGGAGACGGAGCCAACGGCAGCCTCGGCGGCAAGGGCGGTGACGGTGGTGTCGGTGGCGCTGGCGGCATCGGCGCCGGCAGCGGTGGAGCCGGCGGCCTGATCGGTTGGGCTGGTGCTGCTGGCGGCACGGGCATGGGCGGCACAGGCGGCGCCGGGGGGCTCGGCGGTCAGGGCGGTAGTGGCGGCGACGGCGGTGTGGGTGGCGGCCTGGGCGGTAACCTCTCGCTCGGAGGGTTGGGCGGCGTTGGCGGTGCGGGCGGATCACCCGGCGGTGCTACCGGGGTGGACGGCCTGCTGGGCCCGCCCGGCAGCAACGGGAAGGCGGGATAGCCTGACCGTGTGCCGAATGAGGTGCCGCAGTACCCGATCGAGTCGGTGGACAACGCGCTGAAACTGCTGTTGCTGCTGGGCGAGCAACCACAGATTCGGCTCAGTGAGGCGACCCGATACCTGGGTGTCGCGTCGTCGACCGCGCACCGACTGCTGGCGATGCTGACCTACCGCGGCTTCGTCCGCCAGGACCCGGAATCCAAGGCCTATCTTCCGGGTCCGGCTCTGACCAGCGTGGCGTTCGCGATATTCGGGCGCATCGATATCCCGCGCATCGCCTTTCCCGTCATGCGGGGTCTGGGCGAACGCCTCGGCGAGTCGATTCACCTCGGGATGCTCGACGGGGCGAACGTTCGTTTCATCGCCGCGGTCGAGGGGCCGAAGGCGGTCCGGGTGGTGTCCCGGTTGGGGCGCACGATGCCGGCGCACTGCACCTCGACGGGCAAGGTTTTGCTGGCTGAGCTGTCGAAATCCGAACTGCGGCAGATTTTTCCGGATGAGGCGTTGGAGCGTGCCACGTCCCGCTCGATCGACAACCGCACCCGCCTGGAAACGGAGCTGTCCCGCATCCGCCGGCAGGGCTACGCCACCAACCGCGAGGAGAGCGAGGAGGGCGTCGCTTCGGTTGCGGTGCCGATCCCCACCCTCGCACCTGGGCTGGCGCTTGCGTTGAATGCCGCCGCCCCGCAGATGCGGATGCCCACCTCGCAGTATCCGTCTGTTGCCTCGGCACTTATCAAGGCGGCCAAAGAGATTGGCGATCTGCTGGGTTGACCACGTGGCCGTGCGACCGACGGATCGGCCAAGTTGGGCAATTCCGGCTCAGATCAGCGGTCATCGCAGTACGTTCGGTTGGTGGTGGCGATCCCGCCCAGAGCCGGGACGAGCGAACCCTCTGAGGTTGAAGGGGCAATGGGACCAACGGTTCGGCCCCCGGCGGGTGAGCCGGGCAGCAACGGTTTGCCCGGTCGAGACGGCTAGTCACCCAGCCGGGCGACCTCGTGCCGCCAGGCCGATTCGACGTTGAAGCCGGATCCCAAGTCCGGCAGGTCTTCCCAGTCGGCGTCGCCGATGTCGCGCAGGGTGCCGCCGGCCGCGCACACCCGCAACGACATGCGGGCCAGCTCATTGAGGCTAATGGCCTGCAAGACGGCCTGGGCAAGGGTGGCTGCGGCGCTGGTGATGCCGTGCCCGCGGCAGATCACCACTGCGGCGTTACCCATGGCCGCCACCATTTCCTTGGCCAGCCGCGAGTTTCGGATCAGTACGGCGCGTTCATACACGGGTACGCGGCTTCGTGCCAACCATGCACCGGGAATGTCATAGGCCCCATAGATGGGTCGGATCGCGATGCCGGCCAGATCCGCGGCGACCACATCCGGTGGGTGCACATGCGCGACGGCCCGGCGCCGCGCGTCGGCCCGCATCGTCTCCAGGTGGATCGGCAACTCGTTGGGCACCCGGTAGCCGTCGAGTTCGCCTGGTGCGCCATCGGTTCCGGCGAAGGTGATGAGCCGGATGTCGCCGGGACGGGTGTACGCCACCCCGGTGTCGCTGTCGCTGCGGCACCGGATCAGCAGGTGGTCGTCGTCGATCCGCAGGCTCAGATGGCCCAGCATTCCGTCGACCAACCCGCGCGCCGCGGCGACCCGGCAGGCTTCGGCTACCAAACGGCGTTGCCGGTCAAGCGTTTCGGTCACGAGGGCCTCCGAGCCTGAATCCGCCGTCGGGGTGGATGGTCTCGCCGGTGATGCCGCGGGACCGATCGGAGGCCAGGTACACGTAGCTCCAGGCGTGGTCCGCACCGGTGAGGACGACATGCAGCGGGGTGCGCGCGGCCAACTCTGTTGCCCGGTGCGGGGAGTCGTCGAGACGGACGGCGTCGAGGCCCAGGCTGGCCAGCCCGCGCAGATCGGTGTTCAGCGTCCCACCGGGGGCTACCCCGTTGACCCGGATCTGCGGGGCCAGCTCGTGTGCCAGCGCCGTCACCAGGCCGCGCACCGCGAACTTTGACGATACGTACAACACCCCGCCGCGCCCGGGCAAGTAGGACGACGTGGACTCGGTCAGCACGATCGAAGACCCGGTTCCATTCTGCAGCAACGGTAGTGCCGCTTTGACCGACAGTAGTTGGCTCAACACGTTGGTGCGGAACATTTCGTCGAAGGCGGCCGGCAGAGCGTCCGGGTCGATATCGGTGATACCCCGATAGAAGTCGAAGACTCCGACGCAGTTGACCAGGGTGTCGAGTCCGCCGAACGTTTCGACACCCACCGCGACTGCCCTGTCGTTGGCCGCGGTGGTCGTGGCGTCCCCTTCGATCACCGGAACTTCGGGCAGCTGCCGTCGCAGTCGATCGCATTTGGTGGAATCACGTTCCAGGACGGCAACGTTCGCGCCTTCAGCAATGAAAGCCTCGGTGACCGCGCGCCCGATTCCCGAACCGGCCCCGACCACCAGGGCACGCTTGCCGTCAAGCCATCCGCTCATCATGTCCCTCTGGCTCGTCGGGCAGCAGCGGGGCGCTGGCGTTGCCCACCATGGCTGCCAGGGTACGGGGGTTCTGCCAGGTAAGGGCCTCCACCTCAAGGGCGTCCAGAGTGATTGAGCGCCCACTTCTAGGCGAGCTGATCATCAGTCGCGAGCCATTACGGGTGTCGACTCGCTGAACCACAACTTCGGTGAATTCGTTTGCGACCGTGATGGGCTCGCCGACCGGGTTCACAGGAAAACCGCCAGATTCTGCATGCGCAGCACTGATTCGTCGATGATGATGAAGCGGCGAGCCAACTTCCAGCACTTCTTGCGCTCGTCGAAGCGCAGCAGGTCTTCGCGCCCGCAGGACAACAACGCGCTCTCATTGACGTCGCCTCGGCTGCGGAACAGCAGTTCGGCCGATTCGACGACCAGGTGCGCCGGATCACCTTCGAAGGTGCGTACGTTGGTGACGAAGTGCCGCAGCCGCGACGGCGGATCCTCGGCCCACACGTGTTCGGTGCCCATTCGGGCAACGCGCTGGGTTAGCGAGTATTTGTCCTCGTCGAAGTGGTCCATTCCCGGAGAGGTGTCGAACCCGGCGCCGCGGGCGGTGGTGACACGTACCGGCATCACGTAGCGGATGTCGTCGGTCATGGTAGTCAGCCATTCGTCGTAGTTTTGTGCGTCCAGCAGGTACGCCTCGTCGACCAGAAACTGGTGCGCCTGCTGATGCCGAATGTCGTTGAACGGCAGGGATTTTCTCATCCTGACTCCAGTTGTTGCGCCCACAGTTTGAGCAACTCACGCTGGTTGTATTCGTTGTAGCCGACCTGCGCCCTGCCCGGCCCGTGGAACGACTCCGGAACCAGTGCATCGATGACCGGGCTGTCATCGGCGAACAGTCCCATCCGGCTGTTCAGCAACAACCGTCGAGCCATCGAACCGCCCGCGGTGGTGGTCAGCGACACCCAGTTCTCCACGTCGTCCTGCTCGAACATGCCCGTCGACCCGAAGCACATCAAATACGCCTGATAAGAGGCTTTCTTGAAGTGTTCCGGCGCTGCCGAGTCGACGGCGAACCACGAACACACCTCGGTTTCGTTCGCGCTGATCGGTTGCCACTGCCGGATCGAGATGAACGGCAGCACGGCTCTTTCGTTCCGGGAGTCACTCCCGGCGAGCTTGGGCCAGTTGTGCACGAAACTCAAGTTCGGAAAACAGGTGGCTGCCGAGAACATGAACCCGTCCTCGGCCACCACCTTCTGCTGCGCCGGCGACCAGACCTCTTTGATCCGGGTGATCATCTCATCGGGATAACCCACATAGCGCATGCGTTCGTCGAAGCCGCCCGGTGGCAGTTTGTAGGTGGTTCCGCCACCGCAGGACGCCCAGTAGGTGGCCCCGTCTTTCCGCTTCTGCGCCTTCGGCTCACGGAACAGACCGATCTCGACGATCGAGGCATGCGTGTGCGGTGTGTGGTACATGTCGCCGGAGAAGTTCTCGGCGCCGATCTTCCAGTTCGCCTTGATCCGCCACCGCTGCGGACCCTTGACCTGCAAGCCGTTGGCGCTCTGCTTGGTGTAGTAGTCCAGATAGAACGCGAAGTCGCCGAGGAATTCCCGCAGCGGCTGCGCGCGGGGGTCCAGGTTGAGGAAGATCATGCCGTTGTAGGCCGCCAGATTCGGTGCAGGCAGCAGGGTTTGGCCCTTGTCGAAGCCGCCGTCGCCGCCGTAGGCCTCCCGGTGAAACGGCAGGCCGGTGAGCCGGCCGTCGTTGCGGTAGGTCCAACCATGATAGGGACAGCGGAAATTTGAGGCGTTGCCCATCTCGGCGCGACATACCTGCATGCCTCGGTGCAGGCACATATTGAATAAGGCGCGTACATGTCCATTCGAGTCGCGGGTGATGATGAACGAATCGTCGAGCACCCGGCGCACCACATAGTCGCCTTCCTGCGGGATTTCGGACTCGTGCCCAACGAACATCCACGCCCTGTTGAACAGCCGTTCTCTCTCGAGGGTGAACAGGTCATTGTCGTTGTAAATGTGCGCGGGGATCATGCCCCGGCGGACATTGGCGAGGATTCCAGCCAACCTGTCATCGCAATCGATCACTAACCCTCCAGCTACCAATCGTCTGCTTTGCAGAGATTATTTCTGTCATATAGAGAGAATGACCGTCGAAGTGCTTCCTGGTCAATCAGGTGAGCACCGCGAGCGTGCGGGCGTCGAGTTCGCCCCGGCGAGGTGTTACGGCACCGCGAGAACCCCGATACAGCAGTTCATGGCGACCGACAATGGATAATCGAGGTCTTCTTCGTACCGCGTGGGTGCCGGGTGGGGAATCGGGGCGATGTGCGTCCTCGGCGCGACGTGGGTTGTCTTGGCGGGCCACCAGTTCGCCCGACCGATTAGTGCCGCCATCGCCGGCACCGTGATGGTGCGCACGACGAACGTGTCGACCAACAGCCCCGCTCCGATGATGAAGCCCGTTTGCGCCATGGTCGACAGGCTGCCAAACATCATGCCGAACATCGACGCGGCGAAGATGATGCCGGCCGAGGTGATGACACCCCCGTTGAGCGAACGGCGCGAATGATGCCCGAACGGACGCCGGACGCCGACTCTTCGCGAATTCGCGTGATCAACAGCAGGTTGTAGTCCGCCCCCACCGCCACCAGCACGATGAATGCCGTCGCTTGCACGTTCCAATAGATGGCCTGATGCAGCACGAACTGAAAGAAGATGACCCCCAAGCCTACCGCCGAAAGATACGAAATCACCACTGAGGCAATCAAATACAGCGGGGCCACGAAAGCCCGCAACAGCAGAACGAGGATGACGAACACCACGAGCAGGGTCACGATGACGATCAGACGTACGTCGTGGTCGTAGTAGGCGCGCATCGCGCTGTACATCGCGGTTGTGCCGACCATCGATATCGAGGCGTCCGCAAGAGAGGTGTTCGGCTGCGCGCCGTGTGCGGTGTTGACGATCGAGGTCACCTGATCCATCGCCGCCGAACTGAACGGGTCCAAGGTTGTTTGCACCATAAATCGCACCGAATGCCCGTCCGGCGAGATGAACATCTTCGCGGCGTTCGTGAAATCCTCGGAGGTGAGCACCCTGGCCGGGATGTACATGCCCGACATTCCGGGTTGTGCAGCGTCCCGCTTCATCGACAGCAGCAGACCGGCCGCCTGGTCCATGCCCGACCCCATCTGCTTGGTCTGGTCGACGAGGGTACGGACGCCCTGCGCGAGCTGCCGGCTGCCCTCGGCTAGCTGGTCGGCCGCGGCCTGCAGCTGCACAATCCGCT
>JALHRH010000299.1 GCA_022841565.1 Mycobacterium sp.
ATCGTGAGGTGATCCGGGCGGGCTACGGCTACGTCATGGTCTCGGCGCAGAAGGTGGGCGTGGACGGCGGGGTCAACCTGCTCGGGATCGACATGTCGTTGAAAAGCCAGAATCCCAAACGCTATGCCGCGCTCACGCACCCGGGTGACGCGTTTGCCTATGACATGTTCACCCAGGTGGGCAGGCTGGCGCGCGAATCCGACGGGATCCTGGGTGACCTGACCCCGGAATACGTAGTCGCCCTGGGCGAATCTCAGTCCGCGATGTTCCTGACCAGCTATATCAACGCGGTCGACCCGCTCGCGCGAACCTACGACGGGTTTCTGGTGCATTCCCGGTTCGGGCCTGCCGCACCATTGGACGACGGCTCGATCTTCGATGACTCGCAGTTCGGAAGTGCGCAGGTGGTCAAGTTTCGTCCAGACCTGCGTGTCCCGCTCATGACGATCATCACCGAAACCGACCTCTACGGCGCAGGGCGGCAGGGCTATTACGCGGCTCGGCAGCCCGACAACGAGTTGCTTCGGGTATGGGAGATCGCCGGCGCCGCGCACGCCGACAACTACACGATCCAGGTGGCGCCCATCGACTCCGGTTCCGCGTCAATCGAAGACCTGGCGGCAGCCTATGCACCCACCGACACACTGATGGGTCGGCAGCTGGATCACTACATTAACTTCGGGCCGCAACACCACTACGTGGTACAGGCGGCGCTGGCGGCGCTGACCGCCTGGGTTCGCACCGGTACGGCGCCGCCTAGCGGTCCGGCGTTGCAAGTCCGCGAAGGCGGACGCCCGGAGCCGGTGCTGGATGCCCTCGGCATTGCCATGGGCGGGGTGCGCACCCCGTGGGTAGCTGTCCCGATAGCCCGGACCTCTGGCATCACCACCGAACAGGGCCCCATGTCGTCGATCTTCGGTTGCGGCGAGCCGTTCGACAACGCCACGTTGCGGCGTCTCTACCCCGGCGGCGCAGACGAATACCTGCGCGGGTTTACCCACGCGCTCGATGCCGCAATCGAGTCGGGGTTCATCCTGGCTGCCGACCGCGAGGAGATCCTGCAACTCGCCCGGGCTACCTACCCGGGGTCTTGAAGCCATGCCTGCCAGCGTTGACATCCGGCGAGCAGCCGACCGGGCCATCACTTCGACATCGTGGCTACAGTCCCGCCATTCATTCTCCTTCGGCGACCATTACGACCCAGCCAACACCCATTTCGGGTTGTTGCTAGCCAACAACGACGACATCGTTTCGCCCGCAACGGGTTTCGACAAACACCCGCACCGGGACATGGAGATCGTCACCTGGGTCCTGGAAGGTGAACTGGCGCATCAGGATTCCATGGGAAATCATGGTGTCATCTACCCCGGCCTGGCCCAACGCATGTCGGCCGGCAGCGGAATCCTGCATTCGGAAATGAACCCTTCAACCTCGCGGCCAGTGCATTTCGTTCAGATGTGGATAGCTCCGGACCAGGCCGGCATCACGCCGGGCTATCAACAGCACGACTTCGGAAGCCAGCTGGGTTGCGGCGCGCTGATCACCATCGCGTCGGGCATTCCCGGGCGCGATGCCGCGATCACCCTGCACAACCGCGGCGCGGCGCTGCACTGCGCCCGGCTGGACAGCGGCGACACCATCGACCTACCCGCCGCGCCCTTCCTGCACGTGTTCGTCGCCCACGGCGATCTCACTCTCGAGGGCGCCACGGCGATCGCCACCGGAGATGCGGTCCGGCTGACCGACGCCGGCGGCCGATGGCTCACCGCGCAGCAGCCTTGCGAAGTGCTGGTCTGGGAGATGCACGCGACGCTGGGCGGCTGACCGACACATTAGAGTGGGCTCGACAGACAGGAGCCCCCATGTCTCAGAAACATGCCAAGCACGCAGCGCCGAAGCCGGACCGGAACACCAAACAACTTCGTAAGGTGCGGTTCTGGGCGGCGCCGATCCTGATCACACTGGGGTTGATGTCCGCGCTTTCCGCGCTGTACCTGGGCGGCATTTTGAATCCGACCACCAACCTGCGCCATTTCCCGATCGCGGTGGTCAACCAGGATGCCGGTCCCTACGGCAAACAGATCAGCGACGGCGTGGTGGCCGGTCTGGACAAGGACAAATTCGACGTCCGGGTGGTTTCTGCCGCCGAGGCCAGGCAGCTGCTGGATCGGGCGCAGGTATATGGCGAGATGGTGATTCCCCCGGGCTTCTCGTCGAAGTTGCGCGATCTTGGAGAGAGCGCACTGACCGCTAACCGCGCCGAACGGCCGACCATCACCATCTCCACCAATCCACGGGCCGGCACGTTGGGCGCCAGCATCGCCGGCCAAACCTTGAATCAGGCCGCCTCGGTGGCGAATAGCAAAGTGGGTGAACGGCTTTCGGCCGACGTGGCGGCGCAGACCGGTGGTGCGCCGCTGGCGGGTGCCTCGGTGCTGGCCCTGACCAGTCCGATCGACGTCAAGTCGACCGTGTACAACCCGCTGCCCAATGGCACCGGAAATGGGTTGTCGGCCTTCTACTATGCGCTATTGCTGTTGCTCGCCGGCTTCACCGGCAGCATCGTGGTGAGCACCCTGGTCGACTCGATGCTGGGTTATGTACCAGCCGAATTTGGCCCGGTCTACCGTTTCGCCGAGCAGGTCAACATCTCCCGGTTCCGCACGCTGTTGGTCAAGTGGGGGCTGATGGTGATCCTGGCGTTGGCGACGTCGGGCGTTTACCTGGCGATCGCCCACGGGCTGGGCATGCCCATCACCTTGGGCTGGCAGCTGTGGCTCTACGGGGTGTTCGCGATCAGCGCGGTAGGCATCACATCGAGCTCGCTGATCGCGGTGCTGGGCTCGATGGGCCTGCTGTTCAGCATGCTGATCTTCGTCATCCTGGGCTTGCCGTCGGCAGGTGCGACGGTGCCGCTAGAAGCCGTACCGCCGTTCTTTCGCTGGCTAGCCGAGTTCGAGCCCATGCACCAGGTGTTCCTCGGCGTGCGCTCGCTGCTCTATCTGAACGGCCACGCGGACGCCGGATTGCGCCAGGCGCTGATGATGACCTCCATCGGCCTGGTGATCGGGGTGTTGCTGGGCGGCATCGTCACCCGCCTGTACGACAGCAAAGGCTTCCACCGGATTCCCGGTGCGATCGAGCATGCCATCGCCGCCGAACACCAGGCGCACCATCAGCGCGAAAAGGCCCGTGAGGCCACCGGCGAGCCCGCGGTGGTAACCGCCGAGGCCGAGGCGGAATCGGCGTCCGAGGCCAACCCCGCTCCGCAGCCCGAGCTAGCCTCCGAAAGTCCAAGCGGGCAAACGTAATTCGAACGGAGCCCGAACGACATCCGCCCGTTACTAAAGTTGACAGTGTGGCGGATGTGACTAATCCTGGGAGAGTTGTTCCCCGGATCTTGGCCGAAAGGGCTTCCCGTGCCGACGCCAGCTGCCGTCTTGCGCAGACTCACGGCAGGCTGCGCCACCCTGGCGTTGTGCGCCACGCTGGCAAGCACCACCGGGCAGCCTGTCGCTCGCGCCGCAGATGCACGCGAGTTGCTGGAGCAGGCCATCGCCACCACTAAGGGTTCCTACCTGGTGTACAACTTCGGCGGCGGCCACTCCATGCCGCTCCTGGACGGCGCGGGTCACTGGTACGAGATGAACAACGGCGGCCATCTGATGATCATCAAGCAGGCGTCGACCCGGCTGCAGCCGCACCTGCTGGTCGACACCCATCAGGGTGACCAGGCGCGCTGCGAGAACAACCCCGGCGCCCGCACCGGCGAAGGGCTCTGGCAGGCGTCCGAGATCTACCCACCGCTGCGGGCCTGGCAGCGCATGGGCCAACCGACCATCGCGATCAATGCCAATTTCTTCGACGTGCGCGGACAAAAGGGCGGTTCCTGGCGGGACACCGGGTGCAGTTCGCCGCTGGGCGCCTTCGTGGACAACACCCACGGGCAGGGCCGCGCCAATCAAGCGGTCACCGGTACCGTTGCCTACCCGGGTAAGCAGGGCCTGTCCGGCGGCAACGAGTCGTGGACGTCGCTGACGACGATGATCCTGCCGGTCGGTGGTGCGCCATATGTGTTGCGGCCCAAGGGCAGAGAGGACTACGACCTGGCGACGCCGGTGATCGAGGACCTGCTCAACAAGAATGCGAAGTTCGTTGCGGTGGCCGGCATCGGGCTGTTGTCGCCGGGCAACACCGGGCAGCTGCACGACGGTGGTCCCAGTGCGGCGCGCACCGCCCTGGCCTACGCGAAGCAGAAGGACGAGATGTACGTCTTCGAGGGTGGCAGCTACACCCCGGACAATATCCAGGATCTGTTCCGCGGCTTGGGCAGCGACACCGCGGTGTTGCTCGACGGTGGCGGCTCGTCGGCGATCGTGCTGCGCCGCGACACCGGGGGCATGTGGGCCGGAGCCGGGGCTCCTAAGGGATCGTGCGACACCCGACAGGTGCTGTGTGACTCCCGCGAGCGGGCGCTGCCCAGCTGGCTCGCGTTCAACTAGGTAGGACGGCACCGGGTAATCGCACCGCCGCCATGTCGCAGAGCAGCAGGACGGCTACAGCTGCGGCGTCACATCCAGCGACGTGATGGTGGTCATCCTGGTCACCAACCAGCGGTCACCGTCGCGCTTCATCGACATCCGATACGACAGGTACTGCAGCGACGGAATGTTCTTCTTCAGTGGCGTGGTGGCGGTGGTGTTGGTGTAGACGATCACGGTCGCGTTCGAGCCATCGAGTGTTTCGACGGCGACGCCGGTGACCTCGGTGGAGTTGGTGATTTTCAGCTGTTTGTTGGGTCCGACAACCTTCTCCTCGACGAACTTGCGGTATTGCGCGCCGAAGTCGCCGGTGAGGTATCGGCCCGCGCGATCGGCCAGGGTGTCCATGTTCTCTGGCGTGTAGCTCCACAGCGTGGTGATCGCATTCGCCGCCGCGCGCGCCACCTTCAACTTGACTTCGATGGTGGCCCGCTCGGCCAGGTAGGGCTGCGCCATCGCCGCCGCGAACGCCGAGGAACCGATGAGCAGCGCGGCCACCAGGGCCACGACCACCGCGGCCAGCCGACCGGTCTTTCGCTTCCGCTGTTCGGCCGGCTCGGCCTCGGTGTCCGGTGCCGCCGATTCGGCGTTGTCGGCCTCCGGCTCCGAATCAGGTTCTGTCGCTTCGGTTTCCGCCGTGGCTTCGGATGCAGCCGCGTCGGATGCAGCCGCGTCGGATGCAGCCGTGTCGGATTCGGTGGCCCCGGATTCCTCCTGGGCCTCGTCGGTCAGATCACCTGCTGCAGGTTGCTGATCTTCCACTGATTCCCTTCCTGCGTAGCGGTCGCCGACCAACGGTTGGTGTTTTCGAAGACCTGTTTGCCGTCCGGCGACTTGGAGGTGACGTCGGTGGCCACCAGCACGGTCACACTGCCATCGTCGTTCCACCGTTCCACGCCGGCTTCCAGGACCGTCCCCGTCGCACGCTCCGCCCGGGCGATCTGCAACAGGATCTCGTTGGCCTTGTCCGTGTACTGCTTGGCGAAGTCGCCGGTCGCCTGCGCCAGCACCCGTTCGATGTATTCGTTGGCGTGGAACGGATCGATGGAGGTGAAACCCGTCATGAACCACTTGACGTAGTTGACGGCCTGAGTTTCCCGCTCCGCGACGCGGTCCCGGGATTGATGGTCGACGAGCATGAAGGTGGACAACGCGATCGACGCCACCATCACCACCGAAGCAAGCGTGTAAACGACTGGCAAGGTCCACCGTCTCGGCGGGATTGACTGTGGGACCAGGAGGGGCTCCTCGCCGGGTTCGAACTTGTGCTTTGGACTCATTTGCCTTCCCCGCTTGGGGGTTTCGGCTTGGCGAGCACGGTGAGGTCGTCGATGAGCCAATGGCCGTCGCCGCTCTTGACGAATTTCACGCGAACGCTGGCGGTGATGTAGCGGACCTCGGGCCCTTCGCCCCGGCGTCCCTGCAGGAACAGCAGCATTGTCGCGGTGTTCGGGGTGGCCGCCAGGACCGAGTTGGTGGAGCCCCAGTACTCGTTGATGACCGGATGGCCCTTCTTGACCACCTCCTGTTGAGCCGCCAGATCATGGCGATATCTGTCGGTGGTCAAGTTCAGGGCCCGGGCGAAATCGTCCTGCAGGGATTTCGGGTCGTACGTCAGCATCTGAGCAACGATCTTGGGCCCCTGTGTGGAAATCTCGGCGCGGGTCCGGTCGGTGGCCTGAGCTCGGGCGTAGACAACGCCGTAGCCCACGCCCGCACCACCCAGAGACAGCACGGCCGCCGTCACCAGCGCCACCATCGTCCAGGTGCGCACCTTGTCGACCCGCTCGTGGGGTACGACCCGCAATACCTCGGTGCCGAGCAGCATGTCGGCGAAGGTGCGGCGCTGGGAATCCCAGAGCGGCCAGAACCAGCCCACCAGCAGCGCCGCGGTGTCGAGCAGGTGTGCCAGGTCGCGCAGCAGCAGCCACCACGGGCTGATTGCTTTCCCGTCCCGCCGTGCCACGGCGATGCCGAACCGAGCACGGCCCAAACTCCAACCGGTGATCGTCGGCAGAAGCAGCCGATTGACCAAGACCGCCAGGACCGCCAGGCCGCAGATGACCATGCAAACCCACCACCACGCGCGGTAGGGCGGGAGCGTGAAGGAAACAAGAGCCATCGTGATCGCCACGGCGAGGCCTGCGAGCACGTCAACGGAAAACGCCCCCACCCGCTCATGCCAGGGCGCCAGAGCCTTCTCGGGTAAGTCCTGGGCGGTGGTCTCCGTCTTTTCGACCACCACCGTCACTTCGTCACCTGGTCAAGTTTCGAGATCTTGTAGGTACCTTCGGTCGGGGCCATGCGTACCCGTAGGCGATAACCCGTCTCCTGGTTCTGCTGCTGGTCGTTGGAGACGCTGATGCGTAGGGCGATCAGTACGTCAACCGAGCCGTCGGGGTTGTTGCGCTCGACGGCGGCACGCATGTCGGACACCTTGAGGTGCACATTCGCGGCCTGGTACGCCTGCACCAACATGCTGCTGTAGAGCAGCGCCTGCGTGCGGTACTGGTCGGTGCCACAATCGACGATCTTCTGCTCACTGGCCGCCATGCTGCTGATGTCCGGCGCCTGTGTCGCGGCGACGCAGTCCTTGGCCACGTTCAGGGCTGCTGCGTCGTTGCGCTGCAGGGCTGCGATGTCCTGGTGCGAACGCAGCGCGTAGTAGCCGGCGCCGGCGATGGCGGCGGCCACAATCAGGGCGACGGCGGCGATACCGACCAGCCACGCGCGACC
>JALHRH010000300.1 GCA_022841565.1 Mycobacterium sp.
GAAATCAACAGTGCCAGAAGCGAACCCGTGCTCGCTGGCCAGCGCATCCAGCGTGCGTCCGCCATCACCGATGGTGCCGACCACACAGGTCACCCGGTCGGCCACGCCGGCATGGCTCCAGATGCGCCTGGCATTGGTGGCGTTCGCCTCGGCGAGTTCGACGGAGACCACCTTGGCGCCCGGGGCGGCCCGCGCGATCCGCAGCGCGCCATAGCCGACGTACGTGCCGAGCTCCAGCGCCACCGACGGATGGGCGCGTCGCACCGCCGCGTCGAGCAGTTGGCCCTTCTCGTCCCCGACGTTGATCAGCATCGACTTCTCGTAGGCGAACCGGTCGATGGCCGCCAGCACGTCATCGATGTCCCCGGCCCGCGCTTGGTTCAGCACGTAGTCGACCGCGGCCGCCTCCCGTCCATCACCGATCTGGCCGGTCTTGGCCAGGTTGCGCACACCGGTGGCCATCCGCCATACCGACCACCGCAGCAAGGGTATGCGTCGCTTGAGGTCCATACCGCCACCCTAGGTTGCCTGCGGGTCTCCCGGCGCAGGCGGTCGCAGCCGTTAGACTTTCCTGCGATGTCCACGCTGACGCCCGTGACCACCCATCGTGACCGGGCATGACCGATCACCCCGGCAACGGTCCGGAGATCGGCCTGACCGGCCGGCCACCGCGGGCGATCCCTGACCCTAAGCCGCTGGCCAGCCACGGCCCGGCCAAGGTCGTCGCAATGTGCAATCAGAAGGGCGGCGTCGGCAAGACGACCTCGACGATCAACCTGGGTGCAGCGCTGGCCGAATACGGCCGACGGGTGTTGCTGGTGGACATGGATCCGCAGGGCGCGCTGTCCGCCGGTCTGGGCGTCCCGCATTACGAGCTGGAAAAGACCATCCACAACGTGCTGGTGGAGTCGCGCGTCTCGATCGACGACGTGCTGATCCATACCCGGGTCAAGAACCTGGATCTGGTGCCCAGCAACATCGATCTGTCGGCCGCGGAGATCCAGCTGGTCAACGAAGTCGGCCGCGAGCAGACGCTGGCCCGGGCGCTGTATCCGGTGCTGGACCGCTACGACTACGTGCTGATCGATTGCCAGCCATCCCTGGGTCTGCTCACCGTCAACGGCCTGGCCTGCGCCGAAGGCGTGGTTATCCCCACCGAGTGCGAGTTCTTCTCGCTGCGGGGCCTGGCGCTGCTCACCGATACCGTCGACAAGGTGCGCGACCGGCTCAACCCCAAACTCGACATCAGCGGCATCCTGATCACCCGCTACGACCCGCGCACCGTGAACTCGCGTGAGGTGATGGCCCGCGTCGTCGAACGGTTCGGTGATTTGGTGTTCGACACCGTGATCACCCGTACCGTCCGCTTCCCGGAGACCAGCGTCGCTGGCGAACCCATCACCACCTGGGCACCCCGGTCCGCGGGTGCGCTGGCCTATCGCGCGCTGGCTCGCGAGTTCGTCGACCGTTTCGGCGTGTGAGCGGTCCAGACAGTCGGGCGGCATCCGAGAACGGGTTTCAGGTCCGGCTGACCAACTTCGAGGGGCCGTTCGATCTGCTGCTGCAGCTCATCTTCGCGCACCGGCTCGACGTCACCGAGGTGTCGCTACACCAGGTCACTGATGACTTCATCGCCTACACCAAGGCCATCGGCGTGCAGCAGGACCTGGAGGAGACCACCGCCTTCCTGGTGGTTGCTGCCACCTTGCTGGACCTCAAAGCGGCCCGACTGCTGCCGACCGGCCAGGTCGACGACGACGAGGACCTGGCCCTGCTCGAAGTGCGCGACCTGCTGTTCGCTCGGCTGTTGCAGTACCGGGCGTTCAAGCATGTCGCCGAGTTGTTCGCCGAGTTGGAGGCCAGCGCACTGCGCAGCTACCCGCGCTCGGTGGCATTGGAGGAGCGCTTCGAAGGGCTGCTCCCCGAGGTGATGATCGGCGTCGACCCACAACGATTCGCCGAGATCGCGGCGATCGCCATCACACCGCGCCCGGTTCCCACGGTGGGCATCGGGCACCTGCACGTGGAGCCGGTGTCGGTTCCCGAGCAGGCCGGGCACATCCTGAGGATGCTGGAAGGGCGAGGCAGCGGCCAGTGGGCTTCCTTCTCGGAGCTGGTCGCCGACTGCACCGCGCCGGTCGAGATCGTCGGGCGCTTCCTTGCGCTGCTCGAACTCTATCGGTCCCGGGCGGTAGCATTCGACCAGTCCGAGCCCCTTGGTGTGCTCCAGGTTTCGTGGACCGGGGAACGACCCACCCGCGATTCCTTGGTAGAAGTGCGAGACGAGTAAATGACCGAACCCGACGGTGAGCCGGTTGCTGGCATCCCGGACCCCCGAGAGACCCCGGGCGAACCCGCCGAGATGGAGCCCGACGAACTGGGCCGAGTGCTTGAATCGCTGCTGCTGGTGGTGGACACCCCGGTGAGCGCTGAGGCGCTGGCTACGGCCACCGAACAGCCGGTCTACCGGGTTGCGGCAAAGCTGCGGTTGATGGCCGACGAACTCACCGAACGCGACAGCGGAATCGACCTGCGGCACACCGGCGACGGTTGGCGGCTGTACACCCGGGCGCGCTTTGCGCCGTACGTGGAGAAGCTGTTGCTGGACGGTACGCGGACCAAGCTCACCCGGGCCGCCCTGGAGACACTCGCAGTCGTCGCTTACCGCCAGCCGGTGACGCGCGCACGGGTGAGTGCGGTGCGCGGCGTCAACGTGGACGCCGTGATGCGAACTCTGTTGGCGCGTGGGCTGATCACCGAAGTCGGTAACGACGAGGACAGCGGCGCAGTCACTTTCGCCACTACTGAGCTTTTCCTCGAGCGTCTGGGATTGTCGTCGTTGTCCGATTTGCCCGACATCGCGCCGCTGCTGCCCGATGTCGACACGATCGACGACCTCAGCGAAACCCTGGACAGCGAGCCACGCTTCATCAAACTCAACGGCGGCCGCGCCTCAGATCAGTCGCCGACGTTCGACGTGGACCACGACTGATGGTCGAGTTCGACGAGCCGCGGGGGGTCCGCCTGCAGAAAATTTTGTCGCAGGCCGGAATTGCCTCGCGCCGGGCAGCCGAGCGGATGATCGTCGAAGGCCGCGTCGAGGTGGACGGACAGGTGGTGACCGAGCTGGGCACCCGGGTCGACCCGGACGTGTCGGTGATTCGCGTCGACGGAGCCAGGGTGGTTCTCGACGACTCGATGGTATACCTGGCGCTGAACAAGCCGCGCGGCATGCACTCGACCATGTCCGATGACCGTGGCCGACCCTGCATCGGTGACCTGATCGAACGAAAAGTCCGCGGCAACAAGAAGTTATTCCATGTGGGGCGTCTGGACGCTGACACCGAAGGATTGATTTTGCTGACCAACGATGGCGAGCTGGCGCACCGGCTGATGCACCCTTCCCACCAGGTGCCCAAGACCTACCTCGCGACTGTGACCGGTGCGGTGCCGCGCGGACTGGGCAAGCAACTGCGGGCTGGCATCGACTTAGACGACGGGCCGGTGCGGCTCGATGATTTCGCAGTGGTGGACGCGATCCCCGGCAAATCGTTGGTGCGGGTGACGTTGCACGAGGGCCGCAATCGGATCGTGCGTCGACTACTGGCGGCGGTCGGATTCCCCGTCGAAGCGTTGGTACGCACTGATATTGGTGCGGTGACGCTGGGTAAGCAGCGCCCGGGCTCGGTGCGGGCCCTGCGTCACGACGAGATAGGGCACCTGTATAAGGCGGTTGGGCTGTGAGCGGAACGAGCGCAGCGAGTGGTGGGAGTGTAGCGAGCCATCAGGCACCGAGCGTGACGAGCGGAACGAACGGAACGCGCGCAGCGAGTGACGGGAGTGTAGCGAGGCATCAGGCAGCGAGCGTGGTTGTTGCGATCGACGGTCCGGCAGGAACTGGAAAGTCTTCGGTGTCAAGGGGACTGGCGCGTGGGCTGGGCGCGCGTTTCCTCGATACGGGAGCGATGTACCGGATCGTCACGCTGGCGGTGTTGCGTGCCGGCGTCGACCCCGCCGATGCGGAGGCCGTCGGTGAGACCGCTTCGACCGTGCAGCTTTCGGTGGGTTATGACCCTGATGCGAGTAGCTTCACCCTGGCCGGAGAAGACGTTGCAGCTGCAATCCGCAGTGACGACGTCACCAGGGCTGTGTCCGCGGTGTCGGCTGTGCCATCCGTGCGCACCAGGCTGGTTGACATTCAGCGCGAGATGGCCAAGGGACCGGGCGCCATTGTCGTCGAGGGACGTGACATCGGGACCGTGGTCTTCCCCGATGCGCCCGTCAAGATCTTTCTTACCGCCTCTGCTGAGACCCGCGCCGCGCGCCGCAACGCGCAAAACGTCCGGACCGGACTGGCCGATGATTATCAGGCCGTGTTGGCCGACGTGCGCCGCCGTGACCACCTCGACTCCACCCGCGCAGTGTCGCCGCTGCGCGCCGCGTCGGATGCGATCGTCGTTGACACCAGTGACATGACCGAAGCCGAGGTGATCGCTCACCTGCAGGAGCTGGTCACCCAGCGAAGTGGGGTGGGGCGATGAGCGAGAACGGTACCTGGTCCGACGAAAGTGACTGGGAGCTAACCGATTCCGAATTGGACGACCTGTCCGAGACTGGGCCCGTGCCCGTCGTGGCGATCGTAGGGCGGCCCAATGTCGGCAAGTCGACCTTGGTGAACCGCATCATCGGCCGGCGTGAAGCGGTGGTGCAGGACGTTCCTGGGGTGACCCGGGACAGGGTGTCCTACGACGCGCTCTGGACCGGACGCCGGTTCGTTGTGCAGGACACCGGGGGATGGGAACCCGATGCCAAAGGCCTGCAGCAGCTGGTCGCCGAGCAGGCCTCGGTGGCGATGCGGACCGCCGACGCGGTGATCCTGGTGGTCGACGCGACGGTGGGTGCCACCGCGGCTGAGGAGGCGGCCGCGCGCATCCTGCTTCGCTCTGGCAAGCCAGTGTTCCTGGCTGCCAACAAGGTTGACAGTGAGAGGGTCGAACCCGACGCCGCCGAGCTGTGGTCGCTGGGCCTGGGTGAGCCCTACCCGATCAGTGCCATGCACGGCCGTGGGGTGGCCGAGTTGCTCGACGCGATGCTGGCGGCGGTGCCGGAGGTGTCCGAAGTGACGTCGACCGGCGGTGGTCCGCGCCGCGTCGCACTGGTCGGTAAACCGAACGTGGGCAAGAGCTCCCTGCTGAACAAGCTGGCTGGTGATCAACGCTCGGTGGTCCACGACGTGGCCGGAACGACGGTCGATCCGGTGGACTCGCTGATCGATCTGGGCGGCAAGGTGTGGCGGTTCGTGGACACCGCGGGTCTGCGCCGCAAGGTCGGGCAGGCCAGCGGGCATGAGTTCTACGCCTCCGTACGCACCCGTGGCGCCATCGATGCCGCCGAAGTGGTGGTCGTGCTGATCGACGCCTCGCAGCCGCTCACTGAACAGGACCTGCGGGTGCTGTCGATGGTGATCGAGGCCGGGCGCGCGTTGGTGCTCGCGTACAACAAATGGGACCTCGTCGACGAGGACCGGCGCGACCTGCTGGACCGCGAGATCGACCGCGAGTTGGTGCAGGTGCGATGGGCGCAGCGGGTCAACATCTCCGCGAAAACGGGCCGGGCGGTGCAGAAATTGGTGCCGGCGATGGAGACCGCGTTGGCGTCGTGGGACACCAGGATCGCCACCGGGCCGCTGAACAGCTGGATCAAGGAGGTAGTGGCCGCCACGCCGCCGCCGGTGCGCGGGGGCAAGCAGCCACGCATTCTGTTCGCCACTCAAGCCACCGCCCGGCCGCCGACGTTCGTGCTATTCACTACTGGATTCCTCGAAGCTGGGTACCGGCGATTCCTGGAGCGTCGGCTGCGCGAGACGTTCGGGTTCGAAGGCAGCCCGATCCGCATCAATGTGCGAATGCGCGAGAAGCGCTCGGCCAAGCGCTGACTGGATTGGGCGGAAGCATTCGGCCGAAACCGAACACCGGCTGATCAGTGCGGCTTGATTCCCGCGATGCGAGCGTAAAAAAGCCACGTCACAGGAAGAGTATTTGACGGGTCAGGTTGCGATTCCTGTGGCAATAATTCCCGCTGTAGTGCAGCGCCAGCGGCAATGCGCTGCTGGCGGCGCTGCCCGCCGGTCAACTGGCCCAGTCCATACCGATGCGGCTGGTCCATCTAACCCCGAGCAGCATCACCGACCAGCCGGCCCGGCGCGTGGAGCTGGAACGAAGCCGAGCCGAATGCGTGGCCAATGCCCGCCAACAGAAGACCGAAGGGATCTGCGCGGTCGCGGTGGTGCTAGAGGCCCCCAACTGCGCCACCGACGGCTCGCAGTGTGCCCTTGCCGGCGCAGCGATGCTACGGGCGCCAAGCCGACATTGCCCAGCGGCTGCGGGTCAGGGTTTCCCGATTTCGACAACGGGTCCTGTACCAAACATCGCGGAGTAATGCGCAAGTGTCAAATGCGTTGCAAGACAAGCTTAGTGGCGCCTGGCGGATGGTTTCCTACATCGAGCGCGACAGCCGTGATGGTCCGCCCAGATACCCGCACGGCGAGGACGCCCAAGGCCGGATCAGGTGCACACCCAACGGAGACAAGTCCGCACAAATCCAGCAGTCAGGACTGCCCGATTACGACCGTCTGGTAGCCAGCGGCGGTACGAGGGAGCAGGCGGCCGCCGCGGCGCTGCGATTCTGGCCTATAGCGGGCGTACTTCGCCGGCGAGGAGACCGGCGATAGCCGGCACCAGGCGAGGTTCTCTAAGGATGCCGAATTATCTGGGCCGGTCCCATCTGCGGCACAGCAACCACGACGGTAATCGGCTAACCCTGTCATCAGAATGGGCCCTGTTCGACGGGCCAACGGTGCACTCGTCCTTGTGGGTACGGGTCGCGGTTGGCGACTCCCAGGTGGCCTAGCGGGGGCCGCGAGCCTCCTGCGGTAGGCTGTCGACCTGCTGCCGGTGATGTCGCCGGCGACAACGGGCTGTGGCGCAGTTTGGTAGCGCACTTGACTGGGGGTCAAGTGGTCGCAGGTTCAAATCCTGTCAGCCCGACTAGAGAACAGGACCTTGAGCTGCGGTAATGGGGCTATGCCGCCTCGGCGCTTGGTGAGGTGACCACCACCCTGGGGACCACAAAGGTGGCGGCGCGCTCGATGGACTCGTGCGGGGGAGTCTTGGTAATTGGACCGGACGTCATTCACGCTGTGTGCGCCTATACACGCTATGGGGCTCGGCTGAGGGCGCTGCCCTTGTGCCGT
>JALHRH010000301.1 GCA_022841565.1 Mycobacterium sp.
CGCATCGAACCCCGGTACAGGTCCGTCATGAGCGACCGCATCTCGCTCGGGTCTTTCCAGTTGTTCGTCGGCCCGGCGTCGATCTCGCGCTCGGAGCAGATGAAGGTGCGAGACTCCACGCGGGCGACATCGGAGGGGTCGGACAGCGCGAGGTAGGAGTTGTGGTGCTTCTCCTCGTTGAGCCGGGTGAAGGTGCCGGCCTCGACCAACTGGTCGGCCAACCGCTGGAACTCTTCCTCGGAGCCGTCGGTGAAGACCACCCGGTCGGGCTGCGTAAGCTCGGCGACCTCCTGCACCCAGGACAGCAGCCCCTGATGGTTGGTGGGTGCGGTGTCCAGGCCGGGGATGGTCGCTGAGGTCATCGAACTCTCCTGAATTCTGCTGTTCGGTAAACGTCGGTTCCAGTGGCCTGCGTCGTCGGCACACTTAACGCTTTCTTATTCAGATTATCGCGCATAACTTGTCGCGTAAGTCCCAGGAGGGTATAAGCCTGCTCACAGGACCGATTCAGAAAGATCAGTTTTCGTACCGCGTCGGTGTTCTGGCTGCACCCGGTTGGCCGAGTTCCGCCCGCACCCCGTCGAGCATGGCCTGAATCGTCGGCATCTCCCGGTCCCGCACCACCGCCGCCCGCGCCGCGGCGCGGGCATGTTCGCGCAGTTCGCCGTCGATCACGCCGACCCGATCGGTCACCCGAACATCCTCGGCTTCTTCGTGTGCGGTGACGGCGGCGCTCAGCAGCGATTCGACGACCAGTACCCGGCTGGCCACCAGCTGCTCCGCGACCGAACGCAGCGACGAAGTCGCGTCGCCCGCCCAGCGGTCCAGCACGGCGCGGTCACTGAGCAGAGTGCGAACGGTGACCACCCACGCCGTCGCCGCCAGACCCAACGCCACGCACACCGCGATGCCCACGGCGGTCAGCTCAGGGTGCGCGCCGGGAATCAGACCCGTTATTAACCGGCTCAGCGTCAGCGCAACCCCGAGGCCGAAGACGGCGCCGAAGACCATCATCAGCCGCATCTCCAGCCGGCGTGACTTGAGTAGCGGAGGTGACACCGGCACGGTCGGTGAGTCGAGGGGCGGCAGATCCAGTGGCACACCCATGGCCGCCGCGACCTCGGCGAGGTGGGCATCGCTGCCGGTGCCTATCGCGCCGGCCACCTCATCGAGCCGGGTCTGGGCGCGGGCCGCAAACCGGCGCACCTGTCGCCGGGACAGTGCCGCGGCGTCCTCTTGCAGTTCGCTGCGCAGCGCCGCAGCGCGATGACGAGCGGAATAGGACAGTTGCACCCGCGCCTGCTGGATCTGCCGACGCAGCGTGATGGTGCGCTCCGATCGCGATTGACGCCGTAGCCGCAGGGCCGCGCTGCGCTCGACGCGCAGCGCGTCGACCCGGGCTCGGCGGCCCGCGCCGTCGACGTCCCGGTCGAACCGCTGCGCCACCGCCTGCAACCGCGATTCCCAGGCCCGCAGCCGGTTGCGGCGGGCGAGATCGGAATCGGCGAGCTGGGCCGTGACGGTGACGATCAGGTCGTCGACCTGTGCAGCGCCCACCTGCGGCGCGGCGGCCACGCCGACCCACGGCACCTTCGCGTAGCGCCGTGCATGCCCGGCAAGCTGGTCGCGGTTGGCATTGCGCACGTCTCGCCAGCCGAAATGCACGTCGATCTTGGCGACCACCGCCACCACCGCGTCGGTGTTCTCGGCCGCAGCGTCCAACAGCAGGCAATCCGAAGCGGTCATCGGGGCCGACGCCGACACCACGAACACCACCCCGATCGGGGCGTCGCCGGCTCCCAGCTCCCCCGACTCGACGAACGTGCGTTGCGGAACCCGCTGCCGCAGCGCGGCGGCCACGCTGCTGACACCGGCCAGCCAAGGCCCGGTCACCAGCACGACGTCGCGCCGGTTGATGACCGGCGGACCCGGGTTCGGTCCCATGGCCGCCACCATCGCGTCGACCATGGCGTCCACCGAGGCGTCCACCATCACCTCGCCCGTGGAATCGAACGTGGCGTCCACCCGCGCGGCCGGATCGTCCCGGATCCCGCCCGTCACCGCAGCTCCTGACCGGCGGACCACAGCCGCAGCGCACCCCTGGCGATGTCCGCACCGCAGGCACGGTGCAGAGCGCTCGGCGCCGAGCGGCTGTAGCGCTGCCAGTGCACGGCCCGCCGCAGCGCGGCGGTGGGCCCAGGGTGCAGCCCGCAGGCCCGCGCGATGTCCAGCGCCGCCGCCATCCGGGCGATGACGGTGTCGTCACAGGTCAGGAAGGCGCTTATCGCCGGATCCGACACCGCCAGCGCGTCGAGTTCAGCGACGGCGTCGAGAACCCGTTGGTAGCGCACCTGAGCGCCGGCGGCGACGAGCCGGTCGACCACGTCGTCGACGCCGCTGATTCGGCGCCACAGCGCCCGCACCTGCGCGGGACCACTGCCCTGCCGCAGGGCCGCGACCGCCAGCGCTATGCCGAACAGGTCCAGCCTCGCCACAAGCTGGCGCCGCACCGCCACCGGCACCGGCAGCTGCGCGCTGAGGAAGCCGTCGAAGGACCCGACCAGGCAATCAACGGGCTCGGCGGCCAGTGCGCGCAGCGCCGCCCAACCGGTGGCACCGAGGTCGTCGAACGCGGCGACGGCCAGCAACCCGCTCATCGGCAGCACCGGCACACCGAGGAGCTCGGAGAACTCGGCGCAACGGGCGCTCGCGGCGGCGATCGGGCCGTCACCGCCGAATCCCGTCAGGTCTGCTTTGTTCGCCACCACCAGCACCGACCCGTCCGAGGAATCTTCCGGCTTGACGACCTCGGCGATGACGTAAACGTCGAGGTCCGCGTCACTGTCCACCACCGTGAACCACCGGCCCAAGGCGCGCGCGACCGTGCTGCTACCTACCCCGCGGCGCCCGCGGACCGTCAGCCGAAGCGGTGCGGCAACGCGTTCGGCTACTGCCGCAACCCGCCGATCAGCGGCTCCCTGGGCGAATCTCCTCAGCTCGTCGACGAAAATCTGCTGCCCCGTCCCTTCGATGTGGACCCGCCCGAATGGTGGCATTTGCGTCGCCGGCGCGAAAGCCAGGTGTCGCCTAATACCAGCCAAAAGCAACTGTTGGGTATCAATCTGGACCAGTCGCGGCTACACCCGGCGTTCATGGGCCACCATGGACGGATGCAAGCGCAACCAGGGGTTGGGTTTCGACCCAACGCACCCTGGGGCTATTTGCCTGCCACAAGTTTCCGGTCCCGGCGTTCGGCCCTGTCCGAAGCCCAGCGGCAGACGTGGGAACGGCTGTGGCCGCAGCTCGGCCGCCAGGCTGACGCCCTACCCGGCGAGCGCGTGGACGCCCGCCTAGACACCCGCCTGGACATCGAAGCCTGGTTCGGCCGTTGTGCGCCGCTGGTGCTGGAGATCGGATGTGGCAGCGGCACGTCGACGCTGGCGATGGCGCAGGCCGAACCCGATATCGATGTGATCGCGGTAGAGATTTACCGCCGAGGTCTGGCGCAATTGTTGTGCGCCATCGACGCCAAGCAGGTGAGCAACATCCGGCTGATCCGCGGCAACGGGATAGATGTGCTCAAGGACCTGATCGCTGCTCAATCGCTGACCGGGGTTCGGATCTTCTTTCCGGACCCGTGGCCGAAGGCACGCCACCACAAGCGGCGGCTGCTTCAGTCCGGCACGGTTTCCCTGATCGCAGATCGGCTACTCCCCGGAGGTGTGCTGCACGTCGCGACCGACCACCCCGGCTACGGCGAGCACATCGCGGCGCTGGGCTCCCAAATGAGTCAAGCCGAGTCACGGCTCGTCCGTGTCGACCCAGAATCCGAATCATTACCGATCTCTGTCAGTCGTCCCACGACCAAGTACGAGACGAAGGCTCAAGAAGCGGGCAGCGCCGTCTTCGAGTTCGTCTGGAAGCGGGTTTGACATGGCACCGACCCGAAATCAAGTGGGCAGATGAGCATTACCGACGAAGTAGCCGCACAACCTTCCGAAACGCTGGACCGCGCGCCCATGCTGGAGGACGGGCTGGCCGGCTTGACCGGGCCGATCCAGACGCCGGTCAAACGCGTTTTGCTGGTCTGGGACGCGCCGAACCTCGACATGGGGCTGGGCTCGATCCTGGGTCGCCGTCCGACGGGGGTGGAACGGCCCCGGTTCGACGCGCTGGGTCGCTGGCTGCTGGCGCGAACCGCCGAGGTCGCGACGGGACTGGCCGGCGCCCAAGAACTCCTGGTCGAGCCGGAAGCCACGGTATTCACCAACATCGCGCCAGGTAGCGCCGAAGTGGTTCGGCCCTGGGTGGACGCATTGCGCAACGTGGGGTTTGCCGTATTCGCCAAACCCAAGGTCGACGAGGACAGCGACGTCGATCGCGACATGCTCGAACACATCGATCGGCGCTTCCACGAGGGTCTCGCGGGCCTGGTGGTGGCCTCGGCCGACGGTCAAGCGTTCCGTTTACCGCTGGAAGCGGTGGCCCGCGCCGGGACCCCGGTTCAAGTACTCGGATTTCGTGAACACGCCAGTTGGGCGCTAGCGTCGGATACCTTGGAGTTCGTCGACCTGGAAGACATTGCAGGCGTTTTCCGGGAGCCACTGCCGCGAATCGGCCTCGATTCGCTACCTGAGCAGGGGGCTTGGCTGCAGCCGTTCCGGCCGCTGTCCTCGCTGTTGACCTCGCGTGTGTGAGTTGCGATGTGTCTACAACCGAAAAAGCGCGGGTCGGTAACGATCCAGTAAGGAGCTTACGTGTTCGCCTGGTGGGGTCGAACTGTGTACCGATTGCGGTACATCGTGATCGGGGTCACGGTGGCTCTGTGCCTGGGCGGCGGCGTCTTCGGGCTCAGCCTGGGCAAGCATGTCACGCAGAGCGGTTTCTATGACGACGGCAGTGAGTCGGTCAAAGCCTCGGTCCTGGGCGACAACGTATACGGCCGCGACCGGACCGGTCACATCGTCGCAATCTTCAAAGCCCCCGACGGCAAGACCGTCACCGACCCGGCGTGGTCGAAAAAGATCACCGATGAGCTGAATCAATTCGTCTCCGACCACCCCAAGCAGGTGCTCGGCTGGGCCGGCTATCTGCGGGCACCCGACAGCACCAGCCCGGTCATCAAGGGCATGGCCACCGACGACAAGAAGTACACATTCGTGTCGATCCCCCTCAAGGGCGATGACGACGACACCATCTTGACCAACTACAAGGACATCGAACCGGCGCTGCAGAAGCTCGACGGTGGCACGGTCCAACTCGCCGGCCTCGAACCGATCGCCAACGCGTTGACTGGCACCATCGCTACCGACCAGCGACGCATGGAGGTGCTGGCGCTGCCGATGGTGGCCGTGGTGCTGTTCCTGGTGTTCGGCGGTGCGGTCGCCGCCTGCCTACCCGTCATGGTCGGCGGCCTGAGCATTGCCGGTTCGCTGGGCATCCTGCGGCTGATCGCGATGTTCGGGCCGGTGCACTTCTTCGCTCAGCCGGTCGTCTCGTTGATCGGTCTCGGTATTGCGGTGGACTACGGACTGTTCGTGGTCAGCCGGTTCCGTGAGGAGATCGCCGAGGGCTACGACACCGAGGCTGCGGTGCGCCGCACGGTGATGACGGCCGGCCGGACGGTGGTGTTCTCGGCGGTGCTGATCGCGGCATCGGGCGCGAGCCTGCTGCTGTTGCCACAGGGCTTCGTGAAGTCGCTGACCTACGCCCTGATCACCGCGGTGACGCTGGCCGCGATCCTGTCCATCACGCTGCTGCCGGCTTGCCTGGGCGTCCTGGGCAAGCACGTGGACGCGCTCGGTGTGCGGACCGCGTTCCGGGTTCCGTTCCTGCGGAATTGGAAGGTATCGCGGGCCTACCTGAATTGGCTGGCCGACCGGTTGCAGAAGACCAAGACCCGCGAAGAGGTCGAGGCCGGCTTCTGGGGCAAACTGACAAACTTCGTAATGAAGCGGCCGCTGGCGTTCGCCATCCCGATCGTTATCGGCATGATCCTGCTGATTATCCCGCTGAGCAATATGTCGCTGGGTGGCATGAGCGAGAAGTATCTGCCGCCGAACAACGCCGCCCGCCAGTCGCAGGAACACTTCGACAAGCTCTTCCCTGGCTATCGGACCAATCCGTTGACGCTGGTGATCCAGTCGACCAACCATCAGCCGGTCACCGATCAGCAGGTCGCCGACGTCCGCGCGAAGGCCATGTCGATCAACGGATTCATCGAACCGGACAACAAGCCGGACAACATGTGGCAAGAGCGCCCCGTCGCCCCGGGTGGCTCGAAGGACCCGTCGGTCCGGGTGCTGCAGAACGGCCTGGTTAATCCGGCTGATTCCGCGAAGAAGCTGGCCGAGTTGCGGTCGATCACCCCGCCCAAGGGCATCGAAATCTACGTCGGCGGCACGCCGGCGCTCGAACAGGACTCGATCCACAGTTTGGTGGATAAGGCACCGCTCATGGTGCTTGTGCTGATCAGCACCACCATGCTGTTGATGTTCCTGGCGTTCGGATCGGTGGTGCTGCCGATCAAGGCCGCGGTGATGAGCGTGCTGACGCTGGGGTCCACCATGGGCATCCTGACCTGGATATTCATTGATGGACACGGATCGGGGTTGCTGAACTTCACGCCCACGCCACTGATGGTGGTGATCATCGCGCTGGTGGTCGCGGTCGGTTACGGCCTAGCTACCGACTACGAGGTGTTTTTGGTGTCCCGAATGGTCGAGGCACGGGAAAACGGCATGTCCACCCAGGAAGCGATCCGAATCGGTACCGCGACCACCGGACGCTTGATCACCGCGGCCGCGCTGGTCCTTGCCGTGGTCGCGGGTTCGTTCGTGTTCTCCGACCTGGTGATGATGAAGTACCTGGCCTTCGGCCTCATGGCGGCGCTGCTGCTGGACGCAACCGTGGTCCGAATGTTCCTGGTTCCGTCGGTGATGAAGCTGCTCGGCGACGACTGTTGGTGGGCTCCGCGCTGGATGCGGAGGCTGCAATCGCGGATTGGGCTCGGCGATATCCAGCTGCCCGACGAGCGCAAGCGGCCCGCCAGCAAGGTGCGCCCGCCGGTGACGGCCGGACTAGTTGCCGCCGGCACCGCGGCCGGCTCTGCAACGCGCAAACCGCACGACCCGACGCACCCGACCGCACTGACCCGGGCCACGCAGCCGGAGCTGAGTCCCGCGCAGGACGGGCCCTCGTCCCCCCCGCAGGTTCCGTTGCGCACCACAGCGACGGAGGC
>JALHRH010000302.1 GCA_022841565.1 Mycobacterium sp.
TCCGATGGCGATCGGGCATATATCTGGCCTGCGCCGGCGGCCGGATAAGGGTTTGGATCGCATCCGGCCAGCGGACATAACTGGTGACCGTGACCTCGAAGTCCTCGCAGCACCACGGCGGGCGCGAGTCGGGGTAGCTGATCGTGATACCGGTAAAAGGTTGTGGCGCATTGCCCTCGGTGCGCAGGAATTGCCGCCAGATGCTCATGTCCACGCCGTTGTCGAAGTTGATGGTGCGCCATTCGTGGGATCTGGTGCGGGGCGGCTCTCCGGTGCCGCCGCCCGCGTACTTCGGAAACCACTGACGGTCGACGTGCCCGGCCACGCCACTGACCCGCTCGTGCGCCTCGCCCCAGCGCAGGCTGCCGGTCATAGCCATGCCGGTCTGGAAGTAGGAATACGTGTCGTCCTGGCCGAAACAGGCGACCTTGCCGCCATAGGTTGAAGCGCCCAATGGTGTCGGGGCCCGGGTGGCCGTGACGTCCAGATCCAGACGCATCGACCGGCCGGCCTGGTCGGTGCCCAGCAAGCTGATTGCGTAGGTGTAGGGCCGCAATGCGCCGTCCGCGTCGCGCAAGGCGGTCCACCGGGCGGTGCCGGCACCGGTGTCGTACGCCAGGCCGAGATGCCCTACGGCGCTGGACAATTTAGGCATTGCGCCCGGTTCGGAGCTGGCCGGCGGCATGTCGTAGTCCGTGTAGGTACCGTACTCACCGGTGTCGAGATCGAACAATGCCAGCGTGTAGAAATCGGCGACGATGCTGCCGCCGGGTCGGTTCCGGTTGAAGATGGTCAGGAACGCAAAGGACCGGTCGGCGTCTGGGGCCGCGAGTTCACTGGCGATGAACCAGGTGTCGGACTCGTGGTCGGGGTGTTGGCCTTCGGCCGCGGGAAAATTCAGTTGGCTGTCACCGGGCACTAGTTCGAACGGGTAGCTCCGCCAGTCGCTCGTCACATCACGCCTCGCCCTGAGGGGAATCCCGCTTTTTTCGCTATGTTAGCATCTATAGCGAAATTACCGTCGTTGCCCTGAGGTGGTTGCCCGATGACGGCGAATCTCCGTTCCTATGACCAACTCTTCATCGGCGGGCGGTGGCGCAAGCCGTCGCGCCCCGAACGTCTCACTGTTATCTCCCCGCACACCCAGGAGCCGATCGCCGACGTGCCCGCCGGGTGTCCCGACGACGTCGACGCGGCCGTCACAGCCGCCCGCCATGCATTCGACCACGGCTCGTGGCCGCGGCTACAACCACTGGAGCGGATGCGCAAAATCGAAGAGCTGGCGAGGATTTACGGGCAGCATATCGATGCGATGGCCGACCTGATCACGGCCCAGATGGGCTCGCCCCGCAGTTTCAGCCGCCTCGGCCAAGCGGCCGGAGCCGCCTCAATGATCCATCTGGCACTGGCGTCCGCCCGCAACTTCCCCTGGGTGGAGCGCCGTCAGGGCGTGCTGGGCGAGGCGCACCTGCGCCGGGCGCCGGTCGGCGTGGTCGCGGCGATCGTGCCGTGGAACGTGCCGCAATGCCTGATCATGCCGAAGCTGATCCCCGCGCTCATTGCCGGCTGCACCGTGATCATCAAGCCGGCTCCCGAAACCCCCTTGGACGCCTTGTGGTTGGCCGAGATGATCGAGCGGCTCGAGCTGCCGGAAGGCGTCGTGTCGGTCGTCACCGGCGGCCCCGATGTCGGCGAAGCTCTGGTCCGGCATCCCGGTGTGGACAAGGTTGCGTTCACCGGATCCAGCGCCACCGGGCGGCGCATCGCGGCGCTATGCGGCGAGCAGCTGAAGCGGGTGAGTCTGGAACTCGGCGGCAAGTCGGCGGCCATCGTCCTTGATGACGCCGACCTCGGCAAGACGGTGGCCGGCCTGAAAACCGCCGGCTTGATGAACAACGGCCAGGCGTGTGTCGCGCAGACCCGGATCCTGGTCAGCCGACAACGTCATGACGAGCTTGTCGACGCGCTGGCCGACATGATGTCGAGCCTCACCGTCGGCGATCCCAGCGACGCCGCGACGGACATCGGGCCCCTGGTCGCACAACGCCAGCAGCGGCGGGTGCAGGATTACATCAGATCCGGGCAGCAGGAAGGCGCCCGCGTCGTGGTCGGCGGCGCCGAGAGCCCGGCACACCCCGGTTGGTATGTGCGGCCCACGCTGTTCACCGACGCCACCAACCGCATGCGCATCGCTCGCGAGGAGATATTCGGCCCGGTCCTGACCGTCCTGCGTTACACCAACGAGGACGACGCGATCGCGATCGCGAACGACAGCGACTACGGTCTGGCCGGGTCGGTGTGGACCGCCGACACCGACCACGGCCTGGCCATCGCAGCACGGGTGCGGACCGGCACCTACGGCATCAACATGTACATGCTCGACATCGGTACCCCGTTCGGCGGCTTCAAGCACTCGGGAATCGGGCGCGAGTTCGGCCCGGAGGGCCTAGCTGAATACGTGGAGTTACAGTCGGTGACGTGTAACGGAAAACTGCCGCCGCTCAAAGCGGTTGGGGAAGCTGAAGAGTGACTTCGACCGGGCAGCACAGCACATCATGCTGGTTGCGCACCTCGATCTGCAGGTCGACGAGGTAGCGCGCGGGGTTCACCGTGGTGTCGCAGCGTTTTGCTACCGCCCGCCCGCGACCAATCATGGTGTCGCCGGCATAAATTGAACCCACCAATCGCATCGAGCGTCGCACCACGCGGCTGCTCGGGCCGGCCCAGTCGGTGGCGATCCGGTCGGCGAAACCGGCCAGGTGCATGGTGTTGACGAAAATGGTTGGGTGGCCCTGGCGTTGCGCGTAGGTCGGGTCGAAATGGCCGGGGAAATAGTCCCAGGTGGCCCCGGCGTTCTCGATTACACGCTGATAGCTGATCTCATCGACGACGTCGGGCAGCTCAGTGGGAATGCTGATCGCGTTCCAGTCCAGTTCACTCACGGGGCAGCCTCGGGGGTGAACCGGAACAGGGTATTACGGGAGGTGGCGACGACGGCGCCGCCTTGGCGACGATAGGTCTCCAGCGTCTCGACGAAATGCCCCGCGCCGAGCCGGGTTCGCTTCTGCGGCGACACCGACACCAGCTCCTCCACGGCAGTGAGCCGGTCGCCCTCGACGATCGGCTGGAAAAACTCAACGTCGTTGGCCGCGTTGATGAATGTGGTGCCCGGCAACGGAACGCGCAGCGCGAGAGAAGCGGGCGGTCGGGCGTCGCCTCTTTGTTGGAAGGGCCGCCAGGGCGGCGGAACCAGCCAACCCATCAGCAGGGCCGGCGGGGCCAGCAAGCCGCCCCACTGCGATCGCGCGAACTCGGTGTCCCAATACGAACGGTTGCCGTCATGAACCACCGCGGCGAACAGCTGGATGCGAGCGGCGCTGATCGGCGCTGTGGCCGTGCGGGGTTCGCCCGTCACGCCGACCATCCGCAGCGCGTCTTCGTAGGTGCCAAAGGCTAGTTGGTGCATTTGCCGCTCAGACAAGGTGGCGGCTCGGCACCGAAATCCCAGACGAGCTCACGGGAGGTGAAATACCAACCGCCCCGTTCGTAGATCAGCTCGTCCCGATAGACGCCGGTGGCCTGCACCGAGGTGTCGTTGTGCATGGCGACGAAAAGCACTGCGACACATCGCTGTGTTGCGTGCACGCCGTCGATGTGGATTTCATGGTCGACGGTGACCAGGCGCTGCCCGTCGCCGCCGTCGAAGGCCGACCGCAGGTCGGTGAAGGACTCGCCACTACGGGTGTATCGGGCGCCGGAATGGCGGAAGGTGGCGATCCACGCGTCACGGTCACCGTCGGAATACGCCCGGCTATGTCGCGCCGTCAGATCCAGGATGCCCGCTCGGCCGATCGCGGCGTGCAGCATCTGCTGTTCCTGATAGGTCATCGTCATGTTTACTCTCCCAGCAGCCGAAAGTTACCCGACACTAGCGACTCACCACATATCCATGACATTCACGGTCCCATGCGCCCGTCGCCAACCCCCGTGCACGCAAGAGGTCTTTGCGTACCCGCCCGATAGCGTTCTTAGGAAGTTCGTCGACCGTATCGACGTATCGGGGCACACAGAAGTAAGGCATCCGGGCGGCGCAATAGTCGAGCAACTCCGCGCAATCCATTGCCGCTGCAGGTCGTAACGTCACGACCAACAGGATGTCGTCTTCACCAAGGTCACTGGGTACGGCAACCGCGGCGGCTTCGGCCACCGCCGGGTGAGTCATCACGACAGCCTCCACTTCCACCGACGAGACATTCTCGCCCCGGCGGCGAAGCGAGTCTTTGACCCGGTCGGTGTATGTCAGGTTTCCGTCGCCGTCCAACTTGCCCAGGTCCCCGGTGTGGAACCAGTCCGGATGCGGGTCCACCCGCAGCTCCGGGCCGTCACCCGCACGCACGTACCCCCCACTCATCACGTGGGCGAACCTGGGACGGCAGGTGATCTCACCGACCGATCCGGCCGGCAACTCCACACCGTCGGCGTCCACAATGCGCACCTCGAAGTTCGGGTTCGTTCGGCCCGAGGTACCGGGAACGCCGTCGTCGGCGACGCCGTTGACCGCGAGCGGAAAGGCTTCCGTCATGCCGTACATGGTGACCACGGTGCAGTCGTAACGCTTTTCGATCTTCCGGTAGGACGCCGCGTCGATAGGGGCCGCCGAAATGAAGCGCAACGGCAGTTGGGCATCGCGCGGATCCGCCGGCAGGTTCTGCAACATCGACACCATCGCACCGGCACCCACGAAACCGACGGCACCGTGCGCCCGCACGTCGTCCCATACCTCGTTGGGGTGAAAAGCGTCGGTGAGCACCGTTGTTCCACCGACCAGCATCGGCGCCAGCACACTGGGAGCCGCGCTGAGGTGGAACAACGGCATCGCGGTCCACAACACCTCCCCCGCCGCGAACTCCCAGGCCGCCACCGCGGTAGCCGCTACGGTGAACAGGTAGTGCCAGGATGCGGCCACCGCTTTCGACGGTCCGGTGGTGCCCGAGGTGAAGAACAGCGCCCCTGTATCGACCGTGGGCCCCTCGATTACCGTTGTGTCACGTTGCAGCGCCGCGGTGACCGATTCATCCGGCACCACAATGATGCTCACGTCACCCAGCTCGGCGGCGATCTCTTCGACGCGGTGCCGGCGCTGCGCGTCGGTAAGAATCACCTTGGCCCGCGACAGCTGCAGATTATGCAACAGGAAGTCGCCCTTGTTGGCAGCGTTCACCGCGGCGCTCAGCGCGCCGATCCGGGCCGCCCCGAGCCAGAAATAGATCCATTCCGGGCAGGTGGCGGTGAACAACGCCACGCAGTCGCCTGGGCCAATGCCCCGCTCTAGCAATAGATTCGCTGCCGCGGAGGATCGTTGTCGCAGCCGCTCGAAGGTGATGTCGGTGCCGGCGACCGATAGCATCACCCGGTCCGGGTACTGCTCGGCGCGTCGGTCCAGTACCGCCGGCACGGTGAAGCTGTCGACACCGAAGTGGGCGGGTTCTGGAGGTCCCATCAGGCTTGCGCGGCAGCCGGGTCCGGCTCGCCGTCGGCGGTGTAACCAAAGTCGGTGGGCAACGGATGTTTACCGGGATAGAAGCGGTGCGCCCAACGTCGCAGTGCCGCATAGTCGTGCGCCTCTTCCGGCGCCAGGTTGGGCTTCTCCAGATACTTCATGTTCTCCCAAGTGAAGAAGTCCTGCTTGATCACTTCTTGCTGCAGCGCAAGGAATTTCGCTGCCCGACCGGTGGGCGCGTCGCCGCTGTCACCGGGCTCGCGGATGGAGGCCTGGGTGTAGAAGTAGTCGGTGTAATCCTCGTCGACCGGGGTCTGCCCGGTGACCTGGCAGGTGGCCACCAGCTCACTCGGGAAGCGGACGACGCCCAGTCCCAGCGAGTAGTTGTCGTAGATGATTTTGGCGTCCACCGGACCGTTGGGCGTCAACCAGGTCGTGGCCCGGCCGCCGCCGAAGTGGGCGTTGACGGTGGCATGCAGGTGGTAGCCAGAGACCTCGAACGAAGCGGTGTTGGCCGGGTTGGCGGCCTTGTGCACGTACTGAACGTGATACGGGTCGGCGGCGTTTTCTATGATCATCTGGGCGTGCACCTTGACCCGGTTGACCATTCGGGTGTGCGGGTGCAGCGGGTAGTACTCGTCGGTCTCCAGTTCGGGCAGCAGGGGCGGTTGCCAGTACGGCGCGCGGCCGTGCCGTTCATGCCAGACCAGGATGAAGCCGTACCACTCGGTGGCCGGGTAGGTGCGGATGCGGACGTTGTTCTTGCACCCGATCTTGCTGTACGGGATCAGCGCATTGGTGCCGTCGCCGCGCCACTGCCAGCCGTGCCATGGGCAGACGATGTGTTCGCCCTCCACCGTGCCGCCGACGCCCATGTTGGCGCCGAGGTGCTGACAGTAGGCGTCCAGCACATGCACTTTGCCTTTTCCGGAGCCGGATTCGGTACGGAACAGCACCAGCTCTTCGCCGAAGTAGTGCACCCGCTTGACCTCGCCGGCAGCGAGATCCGAGGCGAAGCCGACGATGAACCAGCCCGTCGGGAAGCGGTAGGCGGACAGCGCAATTCCCGACGGCCCGAACTCCTGTTCCGACGGATCCGGGTCCCGGGTGAGATCCGCGGTGGTGTCTGAAGTGGCTTCCGTCACGAGTTCTCCGTTTCCCCACGCGGCCGTGCGGCGGTGCGGCCGCCTATGCTTCACCGCGGTTCGACGACTAGGTCTATTTTTACTATTTTAGATATTGCACGTCAACGCGGCTCCGCAGTGGCTGGCACCCGTGCGTTGATCCCGACCGGGCAGTGGGGCGGGAGCACGGACATCGTGCCGATCTTTAGGCCCGCTGCATCCGTCGTGAACGAAATCTTCGGGGCGGGTGTTGGTTCAGTCGGCGGCGCCACGACTTGTCAGTGGCCGTTCGTAGAATTGGGGCATGTCCACGAGTTCGGGTGAGCAGATCGCCGAGATCCTCGGCGCCCTTGATGCTTACGCGGATCAATTGTGTGAGTTGAGTTTTGAGACCCCGAGCACCGCGGAGTTGCTGCGGATCATCGATGGCTTGCACCAGGTGGCGCGCAAGTTGCGGGTGCCAGGGCATGGGGTTGATCAATCAGCTTGTTGCGCAGGCCACCAACGAGGAGTTGGGCGGCACGCTGGGGCAGGCGTTGGCGGATCGGCTGCGGATCACCAAGCACGAGGCGGACCGGCTAATCGCCGAAGCCGCCGACCTCGGCGCGC
>JALHRH010000303.1 GCA_022841565.1 Mycobacterium sp.
GCGCTGAGACCAGGCTTTGGGCCGGCAAACGACTTTCGTCGCAGACTCGATGCCGTGAGCGCAGATTCGAGGCCACCGACCAAGCAGATTCGAGGCCACCGACCAAGCAGAGGCCACCCGACCAAAACGCGCCGGACCGAAACCGCGTTCACCGCGGTTGCGGTCCGACGCAACCTAGGCCCACGCCCAGACGAGCGCGCTAGAACCAGACTCTTCGGCCTCCCACCGGGCGCCCCACCGCACCCAGAATCCACAGAATCACACCGACGAGCACGAGAATCCCGCCGATGGTGTACAGAATTGGTATACCGGCGAAATAGCCGATCAACAGCAAGATTATTCCCAGGATGATCACGTCGCGCCCCTTCTGTTGAACGCTGTCTAATTGGCAGATCCAACGTGGGTGTACCCCGCGGCATGTGCGTCCAATCACTCAACACGAGGCCGAAAACGCACCCTGGTTCCGCGGCGTGGAGCGAGCATGATGGACCGGCGCACGACCTTTTCGGGCCGAGCGTCGACGGCACTGAACTCTCCCTCGCGCAGCAGCACGTGCAGCACGGTGATCAGCTCCCGCATCGAGAACGCCGCGCCCAGGCAGCGTTTGACACCGCCGCCGAACGGAAGCCAGGCGTATGTCTGCGGCCGGGCGCCGAGGAATCGCTCGGGTGAGAACTGGTGCGGATCGTCGTAGACGGCCGGATGCCGGTTGATTGCGATGATGTGCACGACGATCCGCGTCCCGGCAGCAACCAGGTAGTTGCCCAACTGGAAAGGTTGCGCCGCCACCCGCGAGGTAAGCGGAGCAGGTGGACGTATCCGGAGCGTCTCGTCGATGACCGCCGTCGTATAGACCTCATCACCACTGACCGCCTCTGCCCGCACCCGCCGCAGCGCATCGGGATGGTGCAGCAGCAGGTCGAACACCCATGCCAACGTGGTCGCGGTGGTCTCGTGGCCGGCCAACATCAAAGTGATGAGGTCGTCGCGAATCTCGCTGTCCGACAGGCCCTGTCCGTCTTCTCCTCGAGCGCACATGAGCAACGCCAGAACGTCGCGCTGGGCGGCCAGTCGCGGGTCATTGCGGCGCGCGGCAATGAGCGGCAGGACCACGTCGTCGATCTCGCGGTTGGCCCGCGCCCGGGCCGGCCACACCCGCAGCGTGCCGAAGCGACGCAACGCGTAACGCACGGTCAATTGCTCGGATACCCCGAGGTTCAGCAGGTGTTCGAACGGCTGCCCCAGTCGCCGCACTTCGTCCGGGTCCTCGACGCCGAAGATGACCCTGACGATCACGTCCAGCATCAGCGCCCGCGCGGCGTGCAACATCTCGAACGGGCGGTCGACGGGCCACCCTCGCATCGCCGCCCGCGCCGAGGACTCGATGATCGGCACGTAAGCGTTCAGCGCCGCGCCGTGCAGTGCAGGCGTCAGGAGCTTGCGGCGCCGCAAATGCTCGGGCTCCTCCTGCACGAACATCGACCGCGACCCGTAGATGGCAGCCGCGGGTCCCACACCTTCTCCCCCGAGCAGCACATCCGTCGGTGCGGTGAAGACCTCCTTGGCCAGCGCCGGGTCCGAGACGATCGCCACATCGCCCAGACCGAGAATCGGCATCGTCATGATCGGCCCGTATCGGCGGATCAGTCGTAGCATCCGACGCTCGCCGCCCACCAGGTAGGCCAACGCGTAGGCCGCGGCAAAAGCGCTGCGGAACCCGCGTGGCGCGGGCAGTCCAGGTGGCGGGCTCACGCGCAGCGATTGTCCTCTTCGCCGCGACGAGAACGAAGCCTCACACGCAGTCGGCGCAGATCTGCCGTCCGCCGCTGGACATGCGCAGCCGGTTGCGGTGCTGCACCAGAAAGCAGCTCGAGCAAGTGAACTCGTCGGAGCGCTGTGGAATCACGGCCACCGAAAGTTCTTCGCTGGACAGGTCCGCACCCGGCAGCTCGAAGAAGAGGGTGTCGTTCGGGTCGTCGTCGACCACCGTCGCGGCCAGCTTCGGCACCGGTCCCAACTCACCAAGCGTGGACCGGTCGGCGGCGTAGGCATCGGTCACGCGGCGTGCGTCGTAGTCGTTGACGGTCGTCATGGCAGTACCTTCCTGCGGAGGACCGGGCAACCCCCCAGATGGTCGCCCGTTGGCACAGGCAGTACCCCATTCCGAAGCGGCCCACACCCTTCGCACAGGAAGATTTCGCGCATGTGCTAGGAGCCCGCCCCGCGGCGAGGTCGGAGCACCGGTGGGGCGGCCTCAGCGCGCGGTTGCTTGCAACGCGGGCGGCCACCCGCCCGGGTAGCCGACCGCATCTTCTGCACGTGCACGTTGACGACGCAAATCGGCTCGCTGGCTGCGCGCCACCCAGGCCAGACCGAACCAGGGCGAGATGATCGCCAACACGAGTGACACCCCTGCGAGCGGCTCCTGTCCGGCCGCTAACGCGATGAGGCCGATGACGAGGCCGATCGCCCACGTTGCGGAGGCCACCAACCCGGGCACGCTGACGGCCCGCTCGCCGGAGTCGCCCTTCATGGCCGGCCGATGAACGTGTGGGTCTGTTCCGATGTAAACCATGCTTACTCCCGGGCGAGACGACAATAGATTACAGCTACTATAGCCTAGTGATACAGTTTCGTCACTAACTTATTTCGATGCAGATCTCAAGGATGGCTCATCTTCCTGTTGAGTTGCCCGTGAGCCGGGTACAAGACACCTGTGAGCGACACCGCGGTACTGATCATCGACATGTTCAACGACTACGACCATCCCGACGGAGAGGTGCTGGCCGACAACGTCGCCGGCATCATCGATCCACTGGTCGGCCTGGTCAACGATGCGCGCGACCACGCCGGCATCGACCTGATCTACGTCAACGACAACCACGGCAACTTCACCGCCGACCGTCGCTCCATCATCTCCTGCGCGCTGGATGGCAAACGGCCCGAGTTGGTCAAGCCGCTGGTGCCGCATTCGGACACCTGCGTCATCACGAAAGTGCGTCACAGCGTTTTCTACTCCACGGCGCTCGACTATCTGCTTGATCGCCTGAAGACCCGACGCATAGTGCTGGCCGGTCAGGTCACCGAGCAATGCATCCTCTACAGCGCACTCGACGGCTACATCCGCCACTACGACGTGGTGGTTCCGCCCGACGCCGTCGCACACATCGACGAGGAACTCGGTGCGGCCGCGATGAAGATGATGGAACGGAACATGGGCGCCGAGCTGGTGCCCGCGGCGCGCTGCCTGCCGTAGCGCACCTCATAGACCAAGCACCCCAACGATCGAAGGAGATCATCATGACCGGCGGCAAAGAAAAGAGTGAGTCCGACGTGGAGAGCGACGAGCACGTCGCCAACTCCCGCGAAGGACGCGAGGACGACGGCAGCTACGTCGGACGCACCGCGGCCGACGACGACTTCGACGCCGGGATGACCGGCGCAGAGGCGCGCAGCCAGCAGGATTGAGTCGGCAGCGCCATGGAGTCTGTAGCCGCGCACGCACCGCTGCTGCTGGTCGGAGCCCTAGCCCAGGCTTAGCCCTTACAGCTGGGACGCCCCGCCAAGCGGCCAAGTTCGGCCAGGTCGCGCTCGGCGTGACTCTGTCGGATGTAAATGCTCAGGTCCGCCACCCGCTGAGCGTGCCGACCGTCCTGGCACAGCGGGCCCGGCCCGAGGGCGCGTCCGGTACGGGTGATCGCTTCGTCGACGGCGTGTTCAACCACCGTACGGACACGACGGGCCAGCAGCTGAGCGGTGCCGCTCCGGTCGAACGGGTCGCCGTCGATCTGGGCCGCCGCCGCCGCCAGCATCGCGTCACCGGCGGCAAGCGCCGCATCGACCGCCCCCAGGTGCGCCAGGGCGTACGCGTCAGCCGACCCGCTGCGAGCGCAGCGATACAGCGGTTCGGCCACCCGGCGGGCACCGCCGAGCCAGCAGGCGGCGACTCCGATCGCCCCGTGCCAATACCCCGCACGGGTGAGATAGTCGCCCGGTTCGCCGACCAGGACGGCATGCACATTGCTGAACTGCACCGATCGAGTGTCACTGCCGGCCATGCCGGGGTTCCACCACGTGCTGGGCAGCGGCTTCACCCCAGCGTCGGTGAGGGTGACGGCGAATAGAGCCCGCTCACCCACTTCCATGTGCGCCGTGACCAAAGCGTTCGTGCAGAACCCGGCACCCGAGCACCACACTTTGATGCCGTTGAGCAGAAACCCGTCCCCGGATGTACTGGTGGCGGTTAACTTCGCCTCGGAGCCTTCGCCCGCCCATACCCCCCACAGTTGACCGGGCTCAGGTGGCTTGCCGCCCAGTTCGTGCAGGATGGCAACGGCATCGACATGGGCTTCGGCGATGCGAGCCGCCGCGATGTCGTCTTGCGCCAACCGCGCCAACCGCTGCAGGCGTTCTGCGGTGTATCCCGCAGCCGGCAACGGCAATTCCAATCGTCCCGATTCCAGCCAATGCTGAACCAATCCAGCCGTCATGCGACATCCCCCGTCGCGCTTTCAGAAAGCATGCTCCAATGATCAGCAAATCCGCGTGGCGCCCGAGCCTGGATTCGCGCCGAGGTGACCCCAGATCGTGCGGTGTCTCGGCAAATTCGGTAGCCCGCATGCTCATCCGCGCTACCAAGTCAACGTCCTCGCCGGTGGACAGGGCGAGAAAAATAATAGCCACACGCCAATGCGCCCGGGACGCGCCCATGTCGCGGGATTCGACGCGAACGAAGGGGACATCGGTTCCGTAGTCGCCGGCCAGCTCCGCCGTGCCGTCGTCAGGGGATACCGGCAAGGGGGCGTATAGCGCAGCGGAGACCGCGGCGCGCAGGCCGGCGACAGTATTGGCATGCTCATTTTTGGCCGGAATCATCGCGGCGACCTGGTCGTAGGTGCGCGACGGTGCGGCTGACATGATGAATACAATTTCCCGTTTTGGCACCGACTAAACGACTGAGCGACAGCACGCCCCGGCCGCGCTGCGACTCGACGTGGTGCTGGTGCCGGTGAAATCCACGATTCTGGGTATCTACCAACACCATGGAATCACAACCGGCTCGCGGACTGCGCCGCGACGAAGACCTCGAAGAGGTGGTCGACGAACTCGAACGGAACGTGACCGACGAACGGGAAGACCAGCAAGTGCCTGGCAGCGCGAAGGAGCGGGACGAAACTCCGCTGCAGGGATCCGCGGACGAACCTCCCGACTGACAACCTCTTTAGTGGTTGCGAAGCTTTGCGACCAGTTTGTCCTTCGTCAGGCTCGAATAACCGGAGATACCAAGCTCTTTGGCCCGCTTCTTCAGTTCCGGCACGGTCCAGTCCGCATACGACCCGGACTTGCCGCCCTTACGCGCCACTTTGGCCTTTCCTTGCCCCGCGGCCGCATTGGAGATGCGCGCGGCCTTCTCTTTCGAGTCGCCCTTCTTGCGCAGGTCTTTAATAAAGCTTTTCGTTCTTGATCGACGAATTCGGCACCAAAGCCACCTCCTACGATGTTTCCGCTGGCGGAATGCCTGCCGCGTGCGGGATCAAACCGCCTGTCCGGTCGGCGAAATAATCTGCCGCACCGGGTTTTTGACGCGGCCGGGAACAAATCGTTCCGCCCACGACGTCACGGTTCCGGTTGCCCAGGCGGCGATGGTCTGCCTGTCATCACAGGTGAGAGCTGCAAACGCCTGCCGAGCAAGGTCGGCGGGATCGTTGCCCGGTGGCCTGTTGCGGAGCGGGAACAGCAGATCGCTGATGCCACCGGCGGTGATCGGTTCCGGAAAAAGCGAAACGACCCTTACCCCGCAGTCACACAACTCGGCATCGAGTTTGTCCGCGAAGGCTCGCAGAAAAGCGGCGGTCGCGAAACGCACCGCAGTGTCGAGCCCCGGCATTCTGTCCTCGGGGGACGCGGTCAAGACGATCCGGCCGCAACCGGACATCGCCATGCACTCGGCTTGCCGGCGGGCCAGCACCATGGTCCCGCGCACACAACTATCCACCTCGTCCAACGCGCCGTCGAGAGTGCCGTCCCAGAACGAAGCATCGCCCACTGAAGTGGTCAGCGCCGCCGCCGCAACCGGCCGGCCAGCCGCCATCACGCGACGGTGCAGGAGGTGGGCGTTGTCGGCCACACACAGGTCGACGTGCTCGGCCGTAACGTCGGTGCCGAATACGGCGAGCGCCGCTGCAGCAGTGTGTATTTCCTCATACCGGTCGGAAATGATCAGGTCATAGCCGCGTCTGGCGAGTCGCTCCGCCAACGCGAACCCCACGCCGCAGCTAGCACCGGTAATCAAAGCCAATCCGCTACTCATCAGCAATCCTTTTCATTTCCCGTAGCGAGGTGCTACCCGGCGACGGCCCGCGCAAACGTCTGTAACCGTCGAGCCGGATTTGTTTTCGCACATCGGCTAGGCGCTTCGTTGGATGGAAGCCGGAAGCTGCGCTGATCAGCTACACGCTTGCTGGGTATGCCGGTGAGCTGTTTGACGCCACATTTAACGGGAATCCGAAGCTAGGTTGCCGCCCACCCGGGTCGCGGCAGCCACCAAACAGATGGGAAAACAAATGAGCGACAAAGATAGTGGACCCGAAGCAGGCGTCAAGGGAGTCGCCGAAGGCGTCAAGGGTAAAGCCAAGGAAGTCATCGGTACCGTGACCGGTAGCGATGATCTGAAGAACGAAGGCCAGGCTCAGCAGGACAAGGCCGACGCGCAACGCGACGTGGCCAAGAAAGAAGCGGAAGCCGAATCCGCACGCGGTGGCGCGGAAGCTGCCGAGGAGCGACAGAAGTCGCACCAATAACAAGCTTCCGGCAACGGCCCTGGCCACTTGGCCAGGGCCGTACCCCTTTTAGCGGGCCTAGGCCTGGCTTAGGCCAGTCTTGGTGCCGTCTGGGCCGCGCGGGCACAAGTTCGGTTGGTTGACCGGGGAGAGGGTACGGCACTCAAATGCGCGCGAATAGCGGATCAGGTGACCTCGCCGGCGTGGTCGCGATCGGCGCTTCCGCTGGCGGCGTAGAAGCGTTGTCTCAACTGGCGGCTGGGTTGTCCTCGGATCTGCCTTATGCATTCTTGGTCACGCTGCACATGCCGACCGCCGCACCAAGCGTTCTGGCACAGATAATCGATCGCCGTGGTCCGTTACCCGCGGGCACGGCCGCGCACGGCACCAAACTCGAACCGGCCTCCATCTACGTTGCGCCCCCTGATCACCACCTGTTGGTCGCCGAC
>JALHRH010000304.1 GCA_022841565.1 Mycobacterium sp.
GGCCCATACCGATCACCGCGATCGCCGCCGGGGCGCGGCCGGCCTGCGGCAGGTTGGCCCTGATCGTCGCATCCAGAGCGGCCTGCAACACGGCCACCCAGATCGAGGTCAGCGCCGCGCACACCTCGGTGACCTCAAGCATGCCCAGCAGATCCGCCGATCCGACGCGGGCCAGCTCCCGACGGCGCAGGGTGCGCGCCGCGGCAATGGCCCGGGTCGCGTCGGCGTGGCGGTTGGCCGAGGCCAGCAGCGCCCGGGCCACTGCGGCAGGTTCGGCTTCCAGCAGCATCGGACCCGTCGGCCGGTCGCCGTAGCTTTGGATGACTTCGGGTGCGCGCATCAGCAGGTCCGGCACGTAGGCCGACGTGCCCAGCACGTGCATGAGTCGCTTACCCACCGTCGGCTGGTCGCGCAGCGTTGCCAGATACCAACTCTGAGCGGCCAGCGCCTCACTGAGTCGCCGATAAGCCAACAGCCCGGTATCCGGATCTGGGGCGTACGACAGCCAGTCCAGCAACCGCGGCAGTAGCACCGACTGCACCCTGCCGCGGCGACCACTCTGATTAACCAACGCCGCCATGTGCTTGAGCGCCGTCTGCGGGCCCTCGTAGCCCAGCGCGGCCAGCTGACGTTCCGCGGCCTCCGCCGTCATCCGACCGCCGACGATCTCCAGCCCGGCGTGGCCGACCGATTCCAGCAGCGGCTGGTAGAACAACTTGGCGTGCAGCCTTGATACCCGGACGTTCTGGTGTTTGAGTTCTTCGCGCAGCACCCCGGCCGCGTCGTGGCGGCCGTCGGGACGGATGTGCGCGGCACGCGCCAGCCAGCGCACCGCCTCTTCGTCATCGGGCTCGGGCAGCAGGTGGGTGCGCTTGAGCCGTTGCAGCTGGAGTCGATGCTCGAGAAGGCGCAGGAACTCGTAGGAGGCGATCATATTTGCCGCGTCCTCGCGCCCGATATAACCACCGTCGCCCAACGCGGTCAGCGCGTCCACCGTGGAGGCGACATGCAGTGATTCGTCGCCGCGTCCGTGCACCAGCTGCAGCAGCTGCGCGGCGAACTCCACATCGCGCAGTCCGCCGCTACCGAGTTTGAGTTCGCGCCCGCGAATGTCGGCGGGCACCAGTTGCTCGACCCGGCGCCGCATGGCCTGCACCTCGGGCACGAAATCCTCACGCTCACAAGCGGTCCACACCATCGGCATCAAAGCCTCGAGATAGCGCTGCCCGAGTTCGGGGTCACCGACCGCCGCGCGAGCCTTCATCAGCGCCTGGAACTCCCACGTTTTCGCCCACCGCTGGTAATACGCGATGTGCGATTCCACCGTGCGGACCAGGTCACCATGGCGACCTTCCGGGCGAAGCGCCGCGTCCACCTCGAAGAAGGCGGCGGATGCCAGCCGCATCATCTCGCTGGCCACTCGCGCGGTGATCGAGTCGGCGCGCTCGCCGACGAAGATTACGTCGACGTCGCTGACGTAGTTCAGTTCGCGTGCGCCACATTTGCCCATCGCGATCACGGCCAGGCGGGGCGGGGTGCCGTCGCCGCACACCGAGGCCTCGGCCACCCGCAATGCCGCCGCTAGGGCGGCGTCCGCGGTGTCGGCCAGCTGGGCGGCAACGGTGACGAATGGCAGCACCGGCTCGTCCTCGACCGTCGGAGCCAGGTCGAGCGCGGCCAACACCAACAGCTGGTCGCGGTAGACCGCGCGCAGTCGATGCACAATCGTGCCTGGGGCGCCCGAGGATTCCTCGACACACTCTGCGAACGTCCGCTGCAGCTGTTCGCGGGTAGCCAGATTGACCTTGCCTCGCAGCAGCTTCCAGGAGCGGGGGTGGGCGATCAGGTGGTCACCCAACGCCAGTGAGGAACCCAGTACGGCGAACAGGCGACCGCGCAGGCTGCGTTCGGTGAGCAGCGCAGCGTTCAGCTCAGCCCAATTGCTGTCGGGATTCTCGGACAGTCGGACCAGCGCGCGCAGTGCGGCGTCGGCGTCCGGGGCGCGCGACAGCGACCAGAGCAGATCGACGTGTGCAAGGTCGTCGTGTTGATCCCAACCCAGCTGCGCCAGGCGGTCACCCGCCGGAGGATCCATCAAGCCCAGCCGGCCGACGCTGGGCAACTTGGGTCGCTGCGTTGCAGGCCTGGTCACGACACGCGCCCACGACAACGCATCGCGAAGCGATGAGGTGGGGGCACCTCCCGCTTGCGGGGGAGAGTGGCGCCCACGACATTGCGCCCACGACGATGCATCGCGAAGCGATGAGGAGGAGTGGCGCCCACGACATTGACGGTAGCGCAACCGCTCCGGCGTGACGGCTGCGCGCGGGCTACAGCGACAGGTAGGAGCGCAGCTCGAACGGCGTGACGTGGCTGCGGTAGTTCTCCCATTCGGTGCGCTTGTTGCGCAGGAAGAAGTCAAAAACGTGCTCTCCCAGCGCTTCGGCGACCAGTTCCGAGGCCTCCATGGCACGCAGTGCGTTGTCCAGACTCGACGGCAACTCGCGGTAGCCCATGGTGCGGCGTTCCTCGGGTGTCAGGTCCCAGACATTGTCTTCTGCTTGCGGGCCCAGCACGTAACCCTTCTCCACCCCGCGCAGCCCGGCGGCCAACAGCACCGCGAACGTCAAGTACGGGTTGCATGCCGAATCGGGGCTGCGCACCTCGATGCGCCGTGACGAGGTCTTGTGCGGCGTGTACATCGGCACCCGGACCAGCGCGGAGCGGTTCGCCGCGCCCCACGATGCGGCGGTGGGCGCTTCGCCGCCATGGACGAGCCGCTTGTAGGAGTTGACCCACTGGTTGGTGACGGCGCTGATCTCCGATGCATGCTCGAGAATCCCGGCGATGAAAGACTTACCGACTTCCGACAACTGCAGCGGGTCGTCGTCGCTGTGGAAGGCGTTGACGTCGCCTTCGAACAGGCTCATGTGCGTGTGCATCGCAGAACCAGGGTGTTGGCCGAACGGCTTGGGCATGAACGTCGCGCGGACACTCTCGTTCAGCGCGACTTCTTTCATGATGTAGCGGAAGGTCATCACGTTGTCGGCCATTGACAGCGCATCGGCGAATCGCAGGTCGATCTCCTGTTGGCCGGGTGCGCCCTCGTGGTGGCTGAACTCCACCGAGATGCCCATAAACTCCAGGGCCTCAATGGCGTGGCGGCGGAACTTCGACGCGGACTCATGCACCGCCTGGTCGAAATAGCCGGCGTTATCAATCGGAACGGGTTCGGTACCGTCCTCGGGGCCAGGCTTGAGCAGAAAGAATTCGATCTCGGGGTGCACATAGCAGGAGAAGCCGAGGTCGTTGGCCTTCTGCAGCTGGCGCCGTAGTACGTGCCGGGGGTCGGCCCACGACGGCGACCCGTCGGGCATGGTGATGTCGCAGAACATCCGCGCGGAGTGGTGGTGGCCGGCCCTGGTTGCCCAGGGCAGCACCTGGAACGTCGACGGATCCGGGTGCGCAACCGTGTCGGATTCGGAGACCCGGGCGAAGCCCTCGATGGACGACCCGTCGAAGCCGATGCCTTCCTCGAATGCGCCTTCGAGTTCCGCCGGTGCGATCGCGACGGACTTGAGGAATCCGAGCACATCCGTGAACCACAGCCGGACGAAACGGATGTCGCGCTCTTCCAGGGTGCGGAGGACGAATTCCTTCTGCCGATCCATACCCGCACCCTAGGCACGCTCTGTTAACTCGGTGTTACGGATGCCACGCCAGACAGGTTGCGCAGGCTCAGGACTGACACCGCAGGTTCGGCGGCGGCAACGTCAGATCCACGAAGTAGCGCACGATCGCGGTGTCCACACATGGGTTGCCGTCGAACACTACGGTGTGTTGGGTTCCGTCGAACGACATCAGCGAGCCGCCCAGTTGCCGGGCCAGGTCCACCCCGGCCTGATAGGGCGTGGCCGGGTCGTGGGTGGTAGAGACCACGATGACCTTGCCCGGCGGGGCGGGTGCGGCGGCATGTGGTGTTGAGGTTGCCGGCACCGGCCATAGCGCGCAGACGTCGCGGGGGGCCGCGCCGGTGAACTGCCCGTAGCTCAGGAACGGAGCCATCTCCCGGATCCGCCGATCGGCGGAAACCCAGGACGCCGCATCCGTGGGCGTCGGCGCGTCGACACATCGAATCGCGTTGAACGCATCCTGGCCGTTGTCATAGTGGCCCTGCTTGTCACGCCCGTTGTAGTCGTCGGCCAGCAAGAGCAGGTCGCCCGCATCGGTTCCGCGTTGCAGTCCCAGCAGGCCGCTGGTCAGGTACTTCCAGTGCTGTGGGGTGTAAAGCGCGTTGATGGTGCCGGTGGTGGCGTCGGCATAGCTCAGCCCGCGGGGGTCCGACGTCTTGCCGGGTCGGGTCGCCAGCGGGTCAATCAGGGTGTGATAGCGGGTGATCCACTGAGCGGGATCGGTGCCCAGCGGGCAGGCCGTCGACTTGGCGCAATCAGCCGCGTAGTCGTTGAAGGCGGTTTGAAACCCGGCCATCTGGTTGACCGTCTCGTCGATCGGTCCGATCGTCGGGTCGATGGCCCCGTCGAGCACCATGGCCCGCACATGGGGGGCGAACCGTTCGATGTAGGCGGTTCCCAACTCGGTGCCGTAGCTGTATCCGAGGTAGTTGATCTGTTCGTCGCCCAACGCCTGACGAATCATGTCCATGTCGCGCGCCGCCGATGCGGTGCCGGTGTTGGCCAGGAAGGGTAGGCCCATGCGTTCGGCGCAGTGCCGTGCCAAGTCGCGGTACACCTGCTCGATGTGCGCTACCCCGGTCGGGCTGTAATCGACCATCGGGTCACGCCGGTAGGCGTCGAACTCGGCGTCCGAGCGGCATCGCAACGCGGGTGTTGAATGACCCACTCCCCGTGGGTCGAATCCCACCAGGTCGAAGTGACGGCTGATTTCGCTGTCCTTGAGATCGGGCGCCATCCCGGCCACCATGTCGACCGCCGACGCCCCGGGCCCGCCCGGGTTGACCAACAGCGAGCCGATTCGCTGGCCGGTCGCCGGAACGCGGATCACCGCCAATTTCGCCTGTGCCCCGTTAGGTTTGTCGTAATCAACGGGTACCGACACCGTCGTGCAGCGGGCAGTGGGGATATCGGCGGTGTTGCTGACGAAACCGTTGCAGGGTCCCCAGCTCTGCTGTGGCGTTGCGGCGGACGCCACGGGGACCTGACCAGTGCCGGTATCGGGTTCGGGGGTCGCGGCGGCGAGCGGGAGTGCCGCCGACTGCAGGAGCACCAGTCCAGACGACAACAGCGCCGAGCTCACCAGTCTCAGGCGCAACATGGCGGAAATCGTCTCATTATCGAAGTCCGCGGTTGGACGCGAAATCATCACGCCTTGGTCTCTAATCGATACGGCCGGCGCGTCGCGCCGAGAGTGAATCTCACGACCCGACACGCCGCTGAGCGGTCGTGGATTTCACGCTGGGCTCACATGCCGGTCGTCAGCAGGTTGCGCCGCTGGGCGGCGTGGTCCCGTCGATCAGATAGGACGTGATGTAGTCGTCGACGCAGCTGTCGCCCTGGAACACCACCGTGTGCTGGGTTCCGTTGTAGGTCAGCAGCGATCCGTGTAGTTGGTTGGCGAGATCTACCCCGGCCTTGTACGGCGTGGCCGGGTCGTGGGTGGTCGATACGACGATGGTCGGCGCCAGTCCGGGCGCGGAGACGACGTGTGGCCGGCTGGTCGGTGGCACCGGCCAGAACGCGCACGTGCCCAGTGGCGCGTCCCCGGTGAACTTGCCGTAACTCATGAATGGCGCCAACTCGCGGGATCGGCGATCTTCGTCGATGACCTTCGCGCGGTCGGTAATTGGCGGCTGGTCAACACAATTGATCGCCACCCGAGCATCGGTGGAGTTGTTGTAGTGGCCCTTGGAGTCGCGACGCATGTACATGTCGGCCAGCGCGAGCATCGTGTCTCCGCGGCGCTCATCGGCCAGCTCCGACAGGCCGTCGGTCAGGTGGCGCCACAGGTTCGGCGAGTACAGCGCCATGATGGTGCCCACGATGGCGTCGCTGTAGCTCAGGCCGCGGGGGTCTTTCGTCTTCGCCGGCCTGCTCACCGCGAGGTTGTCCGGGTCGACCAACGGGTCGACCAGGTTGTGGTAGGCCTCGACGGCTTTGTTCGGATCGTTGCCCAGTGGGCAGCTGTCATCCTTGGCGCAGTCGGCGGCATAGTCGTTGAACGCGTCCTGGAATCCCTTGGCCTGCCGCAGGTCCGCCTCGATAGGGTCGGCGTTGGGGTCCACCGCTCCGTCCAGGATCATCGACCGCACATTCTGGGGGAAGGCCTCCGCGTAGGCCGATCCGATGCGGGTTCCGTACGAGTAGCCCAGGTAGGTCAGTTTCGCGTCGCCCAGGGCCTTACGGATCGCGTCCAGATCCTTGGCGACGCTGACGGTCCCCACATTGGCCAGGAAGTTCTTGCCCATCTTGTCCACGCAGCGCTGCACGAACTGTTTGGTCTCGTTCTCAATGCGTTGCACGCCCGCCGGGCTGTAGTCCACCTGCGGTTCTGCTCGCAGGCGGTCGTTGTCGGCGTCGGAGTTGCACCAGATCGCCGGCCGTGAACCGGCCACCCCGCGTGGGTCGAAGCCCACCAGGTCGAACCGTTCGTGCACCCGCTTGGGCAGGGTCTGGAAGATGCCCAGCGCGGCTTCGATGCCGGACTCGCCAGGCCCCCCGGGGTTGATGACCAGCGAGCCGATCTTGTCGCCGCTGGCCGGGAACCGGATCAATGCCAGCGATGCCGTGCCACCGTCGGGGTGGTCGTAGTCGACGGGGACCGCAAGTTTGCCGCACATGGCGTGGCCAGGGATCTTCGCTTGCGGGTTGGAGCTGCGGCATGGCGTCCACACCACCGGCTGACCCAGCCGTGGCTCGGCCATGTGGGCCCGCCCGGCAACCACCCGCACACAACCAGCCGCAACCAGCACCGCGGCGGACAGCGCGGTCCAGATCAGCAGCATTCGCGCGAACTTGTCGCGGCGAGACAGGCACATGGCAACCTATGGTGCCAGAGCAGACTCAATACGAAGGTTGGCGGCCGATTACCGCTGGTACCCGCGCCGGGCGAGCGCAGGCCGGCCGATCAGGGCACGTTCCGCACGGGCTTCAGAGGTCTTCGGCACCACAGTCGCCAACGACAGCGACCGGGCGCCGAAACGGAGTAGCGCCGACCGCAATCCGCCACCCGCTGACGTCACCCGAACGCCGCG
>JALHRH010000305.1 GCA_022841565.1 Mycobacterium sp.
GTCGCGGGTATGGTCGACCGTCATCGATTTCTCGCCGTGGTAGAAGTCGCCGTGCTTCATGGTTGCGACGTGTGTGCGGGATGCCATCGACCACTCGCCCATGCTGTGCGGGTGCTTGCGCGCGTACTCCTTGACCGCCTTGGGAGCGCGACGGTCGGAGTTACCCTCCCTTAGCACCGGGTTCACCGCGCTGCCCAGGCAGTTGCCGTAGCGCCTGCGGAGTTCTTTTTCCTCGTCGGTCTTCGGATTCTGCGGGAAGTCCGGAATCTTGTAGCCCTTGCTTTGCAGCTCTTTGATGGCCGACACCAGCTGCGGCACCGAGGCGCTGATATTGGGCAGCTTGATGATGTTGGTATCGGGGTCCTGGGTCAGCTTGCCCAGCTCGCCCAGGTTGTCCGGAACGCGCTGATCGTCGTTCAGATAGTCGGGGAACTGGGCCAGGATGCGGGCCGCCACCGAGATGTCGCTGGTCTTGATCGTGATGCCGGTCGGCTCGGCGAAGGCCTGGACTATCGGCAGAAATGCGTAGGTCGCCAGCAACGGCGCCTCGTCGGTCAGCGTGTAAATGATGGTCGGCTGCTCGGCGCTCATGCGTGTTCTCCCGGCGTCAGTGTCGGTCCGATAGTGAGGGGCTCAGTTCATCGCCAGCCACACCAGCGACCCTAACGTACGGCCGACGCCGGAGGAGGAGACCCGAGAGTCTGCCGAACCGTTTCACGTGGCGGCAGCGCTCGGCGTGCGGACCAGCTTGCCGAGTCGGTTGAGCATCGCAGGCTCCTCGCCGGTGTGTCGTAGCGTTAGGCGTGTTGGGCCGACTTACGGCGGCCGGGCCGCGGCCGTCCAATCGGCGCCGGGCATTGTTACGCGACCTGGACGTGGCTGGTCGTGAAGGCCGTTACGGCGCCTTTGCGGACGTCGCGGTGATCGCCGCGCGAGACGGCATCGACCGACCAGTTTTCCTGCCTGTCGGGCATCCAACGTGTCGCGTGGCTTTCGTCAGTCGTGCACCGAGGGTGTTGTGGGGGCGGTTTCGTGCTGCTCGCCGACTTATGGACGCGTGTGCTAACCAGGTCGTCAGCGGTACCGTGTCGGTGATAGACCCCGCCACCAACATGGTCACCGGCCCGCCCATCGGCGTCGGCAGCCTCCCGACTGGGGTGGCCGTTGATCCCCGCACCGGCAACGTCTACGTCGCCAACTTCGGTGACGACACGGTGTCGGTGATCAACCCGAACACCAACACCGTCACCGGCGTCGGCGTCGGCGACGGCCCGTTTGGGGTGGCGGTCAACCCGGTGGGCAATGTCTACGTCACCAACTTGGGCGGCAACACGGTCTCGGTGATAGATCCCGCCACCAACCTGGTCACCACCATCACCGGCTTCGCCGAACCGACTGGGGTGGCAGTCAATCCGGTCGGCAACGTCTACGTCACCAACTACATTGACGGCACGGTGTCGGTGATCAATCCCGGTAGCAACTCCGTTATCGACACCGTCAACGTCGGCAGCTTCCCGAGGCTGGTGGCGGTCAGCTCGGTCAGCGGGTACGTCTTCGTCGCCAACGCGGGCAGCGACACGGTGTCCGTGATCAACCCGGTCACCAACGCTGTGACCGCCACTATCGGCGTCGGCAACGTCCCGTACTGGGTTGCGGTCGATCCCGGCACCGGCGCCATCTACGTCACCAATCGGTTGAGCGACACGGTGTCAGTGATCAAGGGGTAGCCCCCGGCCCGGGCCGGCGCGCGGCGGGTTCTTGGGGCGGTTTGTTCGGGTTGTTGATGTGAACGACTTGGGGGGTGTGGTCGGAAGGTTGTGTGCCCTCTAGTGCGGCCCTGGTGCCTCGCGCTGCGGGGTACGGGCTCTGTATGCGAGGGAGATCCACGGACCAGATAGCCGGCAATCCTGCGCGCACAGCGGTCACAATGGGCCGATGCAGGTCTTGACGAAGTTCATCCTGTTGACGTCAGTCCTCGCAATGGCGCTAACAGGCTGCAATGCCTTGCCTCCAGGCAGCCGGCCCGCGCCAGCAGCCGGCACCAACGGGGACTTCGCCGGGCCGGTGGAGATTGGCAACGGACGGCACTTGTACGTGCAATGTCGCGGCCGGGGCACCCCGACCGTCATCCTGGAATCCGGCTACCACAGTTCGTTGGACCCATGGAGCCAATCCGCGGTGACCGCCCCCGCGACGGGCCCTGCGGTGCTGCCCGCGCTTGCCGACGAACACCAGGTTTGCGCCTACGACCGACCCGGAACGCTGCGCAGTTCAGACCCGCCCACTCTTTCCGACCGCAGTTCCCAGGTCGCGATGCCGCGCACGGCGAGCGAAGTGGTCACCGATCTGCACGCGTTGCTTGACGCCGCACACATCGCGGGTCCCTACGTGCTGGTGGGTCACTCGCTGGGTGGGCTTTTCATCCGGCTGTATGCCCAAACCTACCCAGATCAGGTGCGCGGCCTGGTATTCGTCGATGCCTTCGCAGCCGAGATTCCGGAGCTGTTGGGATCGGATTGGCCGGCATACCGGCGGGCGTTGGATGGACCGCCGGCGCAGTACGCCGACTCACCGTGGTTCGAGATCGTCGACCTCGACCGCAGTGTCGCGCAGGTCGCTGCGGCACCGCCGTTGCCACCCGTTCCGGCCGTTGTACTGGCCAGGACGGAGCCGTTCCTGATTCCGCCGGACCTCCCTGCCGACAAGGGCGCGAAGTTGGAACAGGCATGGAGCGACGCCACCACCGATCTGGTCGCCCTTCGCCCGCAAACCCCGCGGATCTCTGCGACCGGAAGCGACCACTTCGTCCAGGTTCGTCAGCCCGACCTGGTGGCGGCTGGCATCGGCCTGGTGATTCAAAGATCCGCTGGTTGATCACCAGCGGCGTGTCTACCCGCCCGGCGGCCGGCATACACACAGTCAGCAAGGGAGAGCCCGCTGACGTAGGAGTTGGAGCAGATTCCCGTCGCGGTGCGCCCCGCGCTATACAACCCCGGGATGGCCGATCCGGCTTCGTTGAGGACCGCTCCGGTAGCTTCGTCGACCCGGATGCCGCCCAGAGTCAGCATCGGGGTGGGGTTGAGCAGGTTCGGCCGAATCGAGATGTTCAGCAACGTGAACGGCGGCTGACTGATCCGGCGGACGAAGTCCGGTGGTTTCCCGGCCGGATCCGGGGTACCCGTGTCGATGGCGTCGTTGTGCGCTTCGACCGTGGCAACTAGTCCGTCGGCGTCGATGCCGGCGCGCCGCGCGACCTCAGGCAGCGACGCTCCCTTAACCGAGTCGAGCAACATCAGCGCCGCGGACTGGGCGCGCTGAAACCACAACGGCTGCTTGATCATTTGGCGTCGTGCCTCTTTCAGCAAGGCCGCATCGGCCAGGATCCAGCCCTTGCCGCGATGGTGTCGCATCATCGCATGTCCGACCGCCGCGCCGTAGCGGCTCTCGTCGATGATGCGTTGTCCGTGCTCATCGACGATGATCGCGCTGATGAATGCGCTTGGGGGAGTGATGAATCGCCACGCCGAGACGTTATCCATTCGTTCGGTGACCGCGCCGGCGCGCTGTGCCATCGCGATGCCGCTGCCGTCATCACCGCTGGTGCCAAGCTGCAGCCCGCCTATGTAGTGCGGTGCGAAGCGCTGCACCCATTCGGTGTTGGCCATGAAGCCGCCGGCGCAGATGATCACCCCGCGGCGCGCTTCGATACGCACCGGCTGGGCGTAACGTCGCTCCAGTTTGCGCAAACGCCGCTCCATCAAGGCGCGCAACGGCGGGTAGTAGATCCCCGGCTTGTCCGACAGCCCGGCCAACCTCGAATACCGCTGTCGGATGGGGGACGGTGCGTGCCGCATCGTCATCGCCTCTACCCCGATCACCCGCCCGCCGGAATCCTGGATGAGGTTGCTAACAAGCGTCAGTGGATGGAATCGAACCCCAAGTGCCAGAGCCGATTTAGCCAACGGCCCGTACAACTTCTTGCCGGAGGTGCCGCGACCCTTCGCCCGGTGCCCGCGCTGGACGGGGGGCGTAAGGGAGCGGAACGCGCCGGCGTTCTCGCTTCCCGAGTGGTACAGGTAGTAGTGGTTGTTCGGATAAGACGTCTTATAGGGGCACAGAGTGGAATCGAACGGCACCCCGTAATCGCTGAGCCAGCGGATCATTTCGGGACTGCCCGCCACAAACGACTCCAGGGTTTGCGGACTGACGGCATCGCCGACTTCGAGTCGAAGGTAGGTCAGCATCTGCTCGTAGTCATCGCGCACACCCGCCTGCTGCTGAACCCAGGTACCACCCCCGGCGTAGACGATGCCGCCCGACACCGCGGTCGAACCGCCACCATTGGCGCGATCCAGTGCAACCACTTCGGCACCGTTCTCACGTGCGGCGATGGCCGCGCACGTACCGGCCGCGCCGAAACCGACGACCACCACGTCGGCGGATTCGGTAAACGAATGCTCAGTCATGGCCCGACCTCAATCCGATTTCGTGTGCGAGGGAAAGTATGGATCCCGCCTCGACGAGTGGGTCAACGCGGGTTCAGCAATCGACAACGTGGACCCCCACATTGATGGCGAGTCCGCCCGCCGCAGTCTCCTTGTATTTCGTGTGCATGTCCGCTCCCGTGGCGCGCATGGTTTCGATGACCTCGTCGAGGGTCACCCGGTGGATTCCATCGCCGCGCATCGCAATGCGAGCGGCGTTGATGGCCTTGCCTGCCGAAATGGCATTGCGCTCGATGCAAGGGATCTGTACCAACCCGCCGACCGGATCACAGGTCAAACCCAGGCTGTGTTCCATGGCGATCTCGGCGGCATTCTCCACCTGCCGTGGGGTGCCGCCGAGGATCTCGGTAAGTCCGGCCGCGGCCATCGCGGCGGCAGAACCGACTTCGCCCTGGCATCCGACCTCGGCCCCGGAGATGGAAGCGCGTTCTTTGAATAACGATCCGATCGCACCGGCGGTCAGGAGGAATCGCACCGCGGTGTCGTCGGGTTCAGCGGTGCCGACAGCCGTGTAGTACGCGGCGTAGTGCAGCACGGCCGGCACGATGCCAGCGGCACCGTTGGTCGGCGCGGTGACCACGCGGCCGCCAGACGCGTTCTCCTCGTTGATGGCCAGAGCTACTAGGTTCACCCAGTCCTGAGCGAATTCCGGTTTGCGAGTGGGATCTTCGGCCTGCAATCGGTCATACCAAGCCTTGGCGCGCCGTCGCACCTGCAAGCCGCCCGGCAGCAGTCCGTCTCGGGCCGTGCTCTGCTCTTGGCAGGTGACCATCACCTGGCGCAGATGCAGCAGCCTGTGCCGGACTTCCTGCTCAGTGCGACAACATGATTCGTTGCGCAGCGCCACTTGGCTGATGGGCAGTGCGGTGCGGTCGCAGATCTCCAGCAATTCCTGACCGGATCCGTAGGGAAACGCCAACGGGCAGTTGTGCTTTTCGTCACCGGTATCGGCATGCTCGGTCACGATGAAGCCGCCGCCGACCGAGAAGTAGGTTTCGGTGGACACCGTGGTTCCCCGCAGATCCATGGCGGTGAACGTCATCCCGTTGGGGTGTCTTGCCAAAACGACGTCCGGGTGCAGATCGATGTCGGCCTCAGTTAGCGGCACGGGCGTGACACCGCCGATCTGGGTGATACCCGATGCCGTGATCTCGGCCAGCCGACGTTCCTTGGTCTGCGTGGTAATCTCCTCAGGCCGAAAGCCTTCCAGCCCCAGCAGGATTGCCGACATCGTGCCGTGTCCGGCTCCGGTCGCGGCTAACGAGCCGAAGAGGTCCACGCGAACCGCTCGGACCTCATGGACCTGGTGGCCTCGCCGAAGGCCCGCCACAAACTGATTGGCGGCTCGCATCGGACCGACCGTGTGGGAACTGGACGGACCGATGCCGACGGTGAACAAGTCGAAGACGCTGATTGTCATAGAAAACCACGTATCAGGCGCTGATGTCGGTTGCCGCAATGTCGGCCACGACTGCGGTGACATTGTCGGGGCCGCCGGCTTGCAGCGCCGCTTCGATCAGCGACTCGCACGCGTCGGCAGGCTCGGGATGGCGATCCAGTATCCGTGCCAGGGACGCGTCGTCGAGCACGCCGTGCAACCCGTCGCTGGACAGCAGGAGCCGGTCGCCGGGCAGCAAGTCCACCGCCGCCGTGTCGGGGAGCGCGCGCGGGAACATCGCTACGTGCCGGGTCACGATCGCGCGCGCCGGGTGCCGTTCGGCGTCCTCGATCGACACCTCACCGGAGTCGATCAGATCCTGAATCACGCTGTGGTCACGCGTGAGTTGTCGTAGCCGACGGTCGCGGAACAGGTAGGCGCGGCTGTCCCCAAGATGAGCGACCAGCGCCCGCGTTCCGGCGACGACCACGGCCACCACCGTGGTGTTGGCGCCAGCGGCACGGTCATCGGTGGCGGCGAAGGCCTGGAAGTCGTCGCAGTATTCTACGACGGCCCGCCCCAGCAGGTCGGCGGCAGCCTCGCCGGCGAGGTCGTCCGCCTCGAGATGACGGCTCACATACGTCGGCAGCAGTTCGACCACCAGAGCGGCCGCTAACGCACCGTCAGTGCTGCACGCCACACCGTCGGCCACCATGAACAGCGACTGCCCCGGGTCGGCACCCCAGCGGTCCTGATTGGTGGCGCGTATTCGGCCAGTGTCGGACAGACCGGCGAACTTCAGCACTACCGTCGCCGTCATCGCTGCCGGCCGGTAGGAAGGCTGGTATTCCCTCCGGTCATCCGCTCGGATTCGGGCAGGTCGAGGTAGCGCTCGAGATTGCGATGCATGTTGATGACGCGCCGCTCTTCGCTGGACAGCACCAGATGGGTGCAGCCGGGTTGATGAAGGCCCCGCTGCACGCCCGGAAGCACGCGGATGTCCTGGGTGAGCACGACGCCGGGTTCGGCGTCGGCGGCCGGCATCCGGAGATCGGTCGGCTTGGTGCGTCCGGCTCCCGGCGGCATCCGCGTCATCAGGAACATGGTCAGCTCGCCTCGATCGGGATCGGGTCCGGGCCGCGACGTCATGATGGTCAGGTGGTCGGCGTTGGCCAGAAACGTCATGTTCGGGAACACGTTGTACTGATGCAGCCGGGTGACCCGGTCGGTGTCGGCCCAGTCCAGATCGACCCCACGCCCCGCGGCGAAAGACCGG
>JALHRH010000306.1 GCA_022841565.1 Mycobacterium sp.
ACTTCGTGCTGCACCCGGTGATGATGGACATCGCACTGCAGACACTCGGCGCCACCCGGACGGCGACCGATCTGGCCGCCCGGCAGGGCGCCGGCCGAACGTTGGTGGTACCGGTGCGCTATGCGGGCGTGCACGTGTATGGCGACGTGACGCGTGGCGTCAGCGCGGTCGGCTCGGTCTCGATGGTCGACGGCCGACTCATCGGCCACGTGGTGCTGCACGACCAGAACGGCCAACCACTGCTGATCATCGATGAAGTCGAGATGGCGGTCCTCGGCCAAGGCGGTAGCGCAACGGAACTGACCGATCGCCTGTTCGCGCTCGAATGGCAGCCCGAACCCCTGGACACAGCGGGTGAGGACCCGGGCGCCCTGTTGTTGATCGGCGACCTCGCCGCGGCCGACCCATTGCTGTCCGCCCTGCGCTCGTCGCTGGGCGAGCGGTGTGGCGCCGTCGAAATCGTCCCGACCGACGACGAAGCCACGCTGCGCGCGGCACTCACCCGGGCCGACATCGTCTGGGACGGCGTTGTTCTGGTCTGCCCGCCCCGATCCAGCGATGAATCGTTGCCCGACGAGGCTCAATTGGGGCTGGTACAGCATCGCACCCTGCTCATCGCCAAAGTGGTCGAGACGTTGACCCGGATGGGCGCCCGGAAGAGCCCGCGGCTGTGGATCGTGACCCGCGGCGCCGAGCAGCTCGATCCGGGCGAACCTGTTACGTTGGCGCAGAAGGGGTTACGCGGGCTGGCGCGAGTGCTGGCCTTCGAGCACTCCGAGCTGAAGGCCACACTGCTGGACATCGAGCCGGAAGGCACCGGCGCACTCGCCGACCTCACCGGGGAGTTGCTCACCGGTGCGCAGCAAGACGAGGTCGCCTACCGCGACGGACAACGCTACGTCAATCGGCTGGTCCCCGCGCCCCTCACGGCGACCGGTGACCTGGCCGGCGAAACTCGCCGCACCCTGGTTAATCTCGCGGACGGGAAGCTGTCCCCCGGCTCGGCCGTCCGGTTGCAGATCGACCAACCCGGACGGCTCGATGCGCTGGCGGTCCACCAGGTGCGGCGGGTGCGGCCGCAGGGCGATCAGGTAGAAGTCCGGGTCACCGCCGCGGGCCTCAACTTCAGCGATGTCCTCAAAGCGATGGGTGTGTATCCGGGACTCGACGGCGCGGCGCCGGTGATCGGTGGCGAGTGCGTCGGCTACGTAACCGCCATCGGCGACGATGTCGACTCGGTTGAACTCGGTCAACGGGTAATCGCTTTCGGCCCCGGCACATTCGGAACACACCTGACCACCGCCGCCGATCTCGTCGTCCCCATTTCCGACGCAGGGTCTGACGCGTCTGACGGCGGGTTGTCCGACCACGAGGCAGCGACCTTCGGCGTCGCTTATCTCACCGCATGGCACTCGTTGTGTGAAGTCGGGCGACTGGCCCCCGGTGAACGCGTGCTGATCCATTCCGCCACCGGCGGTGTCGGCATGGCCGCGGTATCGATCGCGAAGATGATTGGCGCCCGGATCTACGCAACGGCAGGCTCGGACGCCAAACGTGAAATGCTGACCGCGCTCGGAGTCGAATACGTCGGCGACTCGAGGAGCGTGGACTTCGCCGATGAGATCCGCCAACTCACCGACGGCTACGGTGTTGATGTCGTTCTCAATTCGCTTGCCGGCGAGGCGATTCAGAGTGGCGTGCAACTCCTCGCTGCCGGGGGGCGGTTCATCGAACTGGGCAAGAAGGACGTATTCGCCGACGCCAAGCTGGGCTTGGCCGCGCTGGCCAGGAGCGCGTCGTTCGCCGTGGTCGATTTGGACCTGAACCTGAAGCTGCAACCGGCGAAATACCGCCGACTTCTGCAACACATCCTCGGGCACGTGGCCGAGGGCAAACTCGAGGTACTTCCGGTCACCGAGTTCAGCTTGCACGACGCGGCCGACGCGTTCCGGCTCATGGCGTCCGGCAAGCACACCGGCAAGATCGTCATCTCGATACCGAACACGGGCAGCATCGATGCGATCGCCTCCCCGCCCCCGCAACCACTGGTCAGCCCCGACGGCGGTTACCTCATCGTCGGCGGCATGGGCGGTCTGGGCTTCGTTGTGGCCCGGTGGCTGGCCGAGCAGGGCGCGGGATTGGTCGTCCTGAACGGACGTTCGGCCCCTGACGACGAGACCCGTTCGAGGATCGACGATCTCATCGACGCGGGCCACCGGATCGAGGTGCTCACCGGCGACATCGCCGAGCCCGGCACCGCCGACCGTCTCGTGCACGCGGTCGAGGACGCCGGCTTCCGGCTAGCCGGAGTCCTGCACAGCGCGATGGTTCTCGCTGACGAGATCGTGCTCAACATGACCGAGTCCGCCGCCAGGCGGGTGTTCGCGCCCAAGGTCACCGGTAGCTGGCGGCTGCACCAGGCCACCGCCACCCGGGACGTCGACTGGTGGCTGGCCTTCTCGTCGGCTTCGGCACTACTCGGCACACCCGGGCAGGGTGCGTACGCCGCCGCGAATTCATGGGTCGACGGGCTGATCGCTGCGCGGCGTTCGGCGGGCCTGCCCGCCGTCGGTATCAACTGGGGTCCGTGGGCCGAGGTGGGACGCGCGCAGTTCTTCAAAGATCTCGGTGTCACGCTGATCACCGTCGAGGAGGGACTGGCTGCCATGCAGACGGTGCTGGCCGCCGATCGGGGCCGCACCGGCGTGCTCAGCCTCGACGCACGTCAATGGTTCCAATCCTTCCCTGCGGTTGCCGGGTCATCACTGTTTGCGACGTTGCACGACGCGGCGGCCCACAAGAGCGGGCAACGGCTGGGCGGCGGCAAGATTCGAGCACTGTTGGACGCTCTGGACCCAGCCGAACGCCCCGGGCGTCTGGCCGGCGCGATCGCGGACGAGATCCGCGGCGTGCTGCGCTCGAGCGATCCCATCGACCACGACCGGCCGCTGGAGACACTCGGCCTGGACTCGCTGATGGGCCTGGAATTGCGCAACAGGCTGGAAGCGAGTCTGGGCATCACGCTGTCGGTTGCGCTGGTGTGGGCGTACCCGACGATCAGCGATCTCGCGGCCGCCCTGTGCGAACGGATGGACTACGCGATACCGGCCACCACGCCGGACACCACCGACTCCGAACCCGAACTCTCGGACGAGGAGATGGACTTGCTCTCCGACCTGGTCGAGGCCAGTGAGTTGGAAGTCGCGACGAGAGGCGAGTCATGACGAGTCTGGGCGAGCGCGCGGCGCAACTGTCGCCGAACGCGCGAGCCGCCCTGGCCCGCGAACTGGTGCGGGCCGGCACGCCGTTTCCGACCGACATCGCCGAGCCGGTCGCGGTGGTCGGAATCGGTTGCCGCTTTCCGGGCAATACGACTGGGCCGGAGAGCTTTTGGAGTCTGTTGAGCGACGGCGTGGATGCCATCAGCGAGGTGCCGCCGGATCGCTGGGACGCGGACGCCTTCTACGACCCCGATCCAGCGGCGCCCGGGCGGATGACGACGAAATGGGGCGGTTTCATTCCCGACGTCGACGGCTTCGACGCCGACTTCTTCGGCATCACCCCCCGAGAAGCCGTGGCCATGGATCCGCAGCACCGGATGTTGCTCGAGGTCGCCTGGGAGGCCCTCGAACACGCCGGGATACCACCAGATTCCCTGAACGGCACCCGAACCGGCGTGATGATGGGGCTGTCGTCGTGGGACTACACGATCGTTAACATCGAGCGTCGCGCCGATATCGACGCCTATCTGAGCACCGGAACCCCGCACTGCGCAGCGGTCGGGCGGATCTCCTACCTGCTGGGGCTGCGCGGACCGGCCGTCGCGGTGGACACCGCATGCTCATCGTCGTTGGTGGCAATTCACTTGGCGTGTCAGAGCTTGCGGCTGCGTGAGACCGACGTGGCGTTGGCCGGCGGGGTGCAGCTCACCTTGTCGCCGTTCACCGCCATCGCCTTGTCCAAGTGGTCGGCGCTGTCACCGACCGGGCGGTGCAACAGCTTTGACGCCAACGCGGATGGTTTCGTGCGGGGTGAGGGCTGCGGGGTGGTGGTGCTCAAACGGCTGTCTGATGCGCTCCGCGACGAGGATCGGGTATTGGCGGTCGTCCGTGGTTCGGCGACCAACCAGGACGGCCGGTCCAACGGCATGACCGCACCGAACGCGCTGGCGCAGCGCGACGTCATCACGTCCGCGCTGCGGCTCGCCGATATCAGCCCAGACAGCGTCGACTATGTCGAAACACACGGCACGGGAACGGTTTTGGGCGATCCCATCGAGTTCGAGTCGCTCGCGGCAACCTACGGGCGCGGCGCGGGCTCGTGCGCCCTGGGCTCGGTCAAGACCAACATCGGACATCTGGAGGCCGCGGCCGGCGTGGCCGGCTTCATCAAGGCGGTACTGACCGTGCACCGCGGGATCATCCCGCGCAATCTGCACTTCACCACCTGGAATCCGGCCATCGACGCCACTGCCACCCGACTGTTCGTCCCCACCAGTACCGCCCCGTGGCCGGCAAGCCAGGGACCACGGCGGGCGGCGGTGTCGTCGTTCGGTCTCAGCGGGACCAACGCGCACGTGGTGATCGAGCAAGCGCCGAACGTCGCCGCGCCGGCAGTCGGCGCTCGGCCCCCGGTGTCGGCTCTGACCGTGTCGGGCAGATCGAGCGCGCGGATCGCCGCCGCAGCGGCCGCGCTGGCCGACTGGATGTCCGGCGAGGGTGCGGGGACGGCGCTGTCGGACGTGGCCTACACGCTGCACCGGCACCGGCCGCAGCACCCTAAGTTCGCGACGGTGGTCGCACGAGACCGCGCCGAGGCGGTGGCCGGGTTGCGGGCACTCGCGACGGGGCAGCCACACGTGGGTGTGGTGCCGGGCGGACAACGCTCCGGTGCACCCGGGCGGGTATTCGTGTATTCGGGTCAGGGCGGACAGTGGGCCGGGATGGGCCGCCAGCTGCTCACCGACGAGCCGGCCTTCGCACACGCGGTGGCCAGGCTGGACCCGATCTTCGTTTCCCAAACCGGATTCTCCCTGCAGCAGACGTTGCTGGACGGCGACGAGGTGCTGGGCATCGAACGCATCCAGCCGGTACTGGTCGGGATGCAATTGGCGCTGACCGAGTTGTGGCAGTCCTACGGTGTGACGCCCGATGCCGTGATCGGACATTCGATGGGCGAGGTAGCTGCGGCCGTGGTGGCCGGCGCGCTGACCCCCGAGCAGGGTCTGCGGGTCATCGCCACCCGGTCGCGTCTGATGGCACGGCTGTCCGGCCAGGGCGCGATGGCGCTGCTCGAGTTGGATGCCGAAGCCACCGAGGCGTTGATCGCCGACTATCCGCAAGTGACGCTCGCGGTATATGCGTCACCGAGGCAGTCGGTGGTCGCCGGTCCGCCGGAATCGGTGGATGCGGTGATCGCGGCGGTCACAGCGCAGAACCGGTTGGCGCGGCGCATCGACGTCGAAGTCGCCTCACATCATCCCATCGTCGATCCGATATTGCCCGAATTGCGCACCGCGCTGGCGGATTTGACGCCACGCCCACCGAGTATCCCGATGCTCACGACCACCTCCGCAACCACAGAGCCGGTGCTGGACGCCGACTACTGGGTAGCGAACCTGCGCAACCCGGTGCGTTTTCACCAGGCCATCAGCCAGGCCGTCGAGAGCGCCGCGGGCGCCGGGGGCCCCGTCCAGGCCTTCATCGAGATGAGCCCGCACCCGGTGCTCGGACACGCCATCGCCGACACCCTCGACGGGGCCGACGGTCACCTGGTCACCTCGGCGATGAATCGCGACCAGGACCAGACCCTGTTCTTTCACGCCCAACTCGCTGCGGTCGGGATGGCCGGGGCCGGCAGTACCCAGGGCCGGCTCGTCGACCTGCCGACTACACCGTGGCAGCACTCCCGGTTCTGGGTCGCGGATCGCTCGGGCATGGCGGAACTCACCGCCTTTCACCCGCTGCTCGGCGCGCACATCGAAATGCCGACCGGCGGAGACCACGTCTGGCAGTCCGACGTGGGAACCGACGTCTGCCCCTGGCTGGGCGACCACAAGGTGTTCGGCCAACCCATCATGCCGGCCGCGGGGTTTGCCGAAATCGCCTTAGCGGCCGGTGGCGAAGCCCTCGGCGTACCCGTCGACGCCGTCATCGTCAACCGGCTCGAGGTGGAACAGATGCTTCCGCTCGACGGTCACACCCGACTCACCACGCAGTTGATTCGCGGCGGGGACAGCAAGATTCGGGTGGAGATCTTCTCCCGGTCGCGTAACGGCGAGTTCACCCGACACGCTAAGGCTCAGGTGGAGCAGGCGCCGGGCAGTCATGCGGAAACCGACCGCCAAGCGCCGGCCGCGTCGAGTGGGACAATCCCGAATGGGACCATGGTGTCGCCGGCCGATTTCTATGCCCTGCTCCGCCAGACGGGACAACACCACGGTCCGGCGTTCGCGGCCCTGAGCCGCATCACGCGGCTGCCCGACGGTTCGGCGGAAACCGAGATCACCGTCCCTGACGAGGCGCCCCGTCACCCCGGGTATCGGCTTCACCCCGTCGTGCTGGACGCGGCGTTGCAGAGCGCGGGTGCCGCGGTGCCCGACAGCGAGATCGTGAGGTCGGCAGAAGCCAGCTACCTGCCGGTGTCATTCGAGACGATCCGGGTGTACCGCGACGTCGGCCGACATGTCAGGTGTCGTGCGCAGCTTGCCGATCTGGACAGCGGTGCCGGCAAGCTGGGCAGTGTCGTCCTGATCGACGACGCCGGACGCGTCGCGGCCGAGGTGGACGGGATCTTCCTGCGCCGCGTCGAGCGACGAGCCGTTCCACTGCCGTTGACACAAAAGATTTTTGATGCGACATGGCTCGAAACTCCGCTTCCCGCTGAGCCTCCCGCGCCGGCCTCGGACGCCGGGAGTTGGCTGATCCTCACCGAACCGACGCTGGATGATCCGGCCAGGGCCAGGGCCGCCGACTTCGCCCGGCAGTGGCAGTCGCCGCAGCGACGGGTGCACACCGCCGATCTCAGCGACGCGTCCGCGGTGCTTGCCGCATTCAGCGAGACGGCCGGCGACCCCGAATACCCGCCGGCCGGCCTCGTCCTCTT
>JALHRH010000307.1 GCA_022841565.1 Mycobacterium sp.
CCGCGGACGAGACTTTCGAATCGGGGTGGACCGCCATCTACTTCGACCTGAAAAGTCGGCGTGTTGATCCGAGGGTTGGCGGTGCTGAACAGGGAAGATGGCGCACCGGCTGGGTGGGCCGCATCAGCACCCTCAAACGGGGCTATGGCTGGAACCGCTCCTGCATCGACAGCACCGAAGGAACCGGAATCTGGACCGGGCACGGCGTGCTCACCCGCAACCTGCAAGATCGGTGCCCTCGCCGCGTGACCGACAGCAGGAAGATCACATTCACGCGCCAAACCGGGCACGCTCAACACAGCCGCTCAGCACGGGCGCGGGTTTTTCAGGTCGAAGTACCTAGATCGAGCGTCATACGTTGTGGGACAACGGTATTGCTCATAGTCGTGTCGCGGGTCACTTCAAGACGCTTGCCGACAACTTCCGATTGATCACCTGGACGTTTGTGGGTGGTCAGTCGGTTAGGACCGCCAGTGACCAGCACCAGCTGGTCAGCTCCCGGGCGATCGCCGCGTTGGCCACCACCGAGCGTTTCTTGCGGGCATCAAAGCGCGTCCAGCGGTCGTGCAGGCGCTGGTTGCCGGCGTGGCCTCGATCAGCAGGCGCCGGGCGTGCCCGTTGCCGGTCTTGGTGATGACTCCCTGGGGCCGTGAGATCCCCCAGGAGTACTCCGAGGGCACCAGTCCGAGGTAGGTTCCGATGCTGCGGCCGGTCAACCGGTCCCAGTCGCCGATCTCGACGACCAACCCGAACGCGGTCGACCTCGAGATTCCACGCAGGCATCCCAGCCGGGTTACCACTGCGGTGAACTCCGAATCAGCGGCCATCGTCTCGATGGCCTCGTCGAGACGGCCGCGCCGGTCTCGGCACGCCAGCATCGCGTCGAAAGCGTTGTCGTAGGCCAGTTGCAGGCCGGGGGTATCGAAGCGCTGCTTGCGCAGCCACAGCTCGTGCCTACTCGTCCAGGCATTCCCGGCTGTAGATGATTCCCTGCCGCAGAAGCAGTTTCGATACCCGGTGCCGGGCCGTCATCAAATCGCCTCGGCAGTCCTCGGGCCCGCACCAGATCGCGGGCCGCCTCCTGAATCACCGTCGGCACCCTCACCTCCACGACCTGACCCAGGTGCAACAACCGGGTCAGATGCGCGGCATCTCGGGAATCCGTCTTGACCCGATCCCCCGCCGGCCGCTGCAGTTTCGACGGCGCGGCAACCACACACGCGATCCCGGCCGCGATCAGAAAACCGGGCCAACCCGAACCCGGTCGGGCTTGCCTCATAGGTCACCGCGACCCGGCCAGGCAAGGACCACAACCAGTCCAGAATCTCACCATGATTCGGGGTCAACCGACGCTCGAACACCGCACCGGTATCCCCGTCCAACGCACACCCGACCACCGAACGTGCGTGCACATCCAATCCAACACTCGTACGCGGACGTATCTTTGCGGCCTCCCACATCTTGTGGCTCTACCAGGACCTGATTCCTGTCCAGCAACCCACGTTCACATGTGAGTGAGGCTCCCAACCCCTCATACCGACTAGGGTTATTCGCCGTGACCATCACCTCTTCGGGCTACCAAGCTCCCGCCGTCACCGTCGCGACGTCCCTGCCCAAACGCGGTGTGGGCTCTTCGGTCTTGCTGGTGCCGGTGGTCTCGGCGGGCGACAAAGACGAACCGGGTGCCGCCGTCGCCGCGGCCGCGGAGCTGCTGCCGGCCGAGGCGGTTGCCGAAATCGAGGCGGGACTGAAGGGGCTCGGCGCCACCGGCGGCATCGAGCAGGTGCACCGGCTGGTGGTGTCGTCGCTGCCGGTGGCCAGCGTGCTGACGATTGGCCTGGGCAGGCAGCGCGACGTGTGGGCAACTGACCTGGTGCGTCGCGCTGCCGGCGTCGCAGCGCGATCGCTCGGCACCGCCGAGGCGGTGATCACCACGCTGGCCGATCTGCCCGGTACGGGGATCTGTGAATCCGCGGTCGAGGGCTTGATCCTCGGCAGTTACCGCTTCAGTGCCTTCCGCAGCGCAAAAACCGCGCCCAAAGACGCCGGGCTACGCAAGATCACCGTGCTGTCGTCCGCTCGGGACGCCAAGAAGCAGAGCACGCACGGAGCGGCCGTCGCCGCTGCGGTGGCCACCGCCCGTGATTTCGTCAACACTCCGCCAAGCCACTTGTTTCCGGCCGAGTTCGCAACGCGCGCAATGGCGTTGGGAGAATCGGTCGGCCTTGAGGTGGAGGTGCTCGATGACAAGGCGCTGAAGAAGGCGGGCTTCGGCGGTGTGATCGGAGTGGGTCAGGGTTCGTCGCGCCCGCCCCGATTGGTGCGGTTGACCCATCGTGGGTCGCGCCTGGCCAAGAACCCAAAGCGGGCGAAGAAAGTCGCGCTGGTCGGCAAGGGCATCACCTTCGACACCGGCGGGATCTCGATCAAACCGGCGGCGTCGATGCACCACATGACCTCGGACATGGGCGGCGCGGCCGCGGTGATCGCGACCGTGACGCTGGCCGCCCAGCTGCAGCTGCCGATCGATGTGATCGCCACCGTGCCGATGGCCGAGAACATGCCGTCGGGGACGGCGCAACGGCCAGGCGACGTGCTGACCCAGTACGGCGGAATCACCGTTGAGGTGCAAAACACCGACGCCGAAGGCCGGCTCATCCTGGCCGACGCGATCGTGCGGGCCTGCGAAGACAATCCGGACTACCTGATCGAGACGTCCACGCTGACCGGTGCTCAGACGGTGGCGCTGGGTGCCCGCATCCCTGGGGTGATGGGCAGCGACGACTTCCGCGACCGCGTTGCCGCAATCTCGCAGCGGGTGGGTGAGAATGGCTGGCCAATGCCGTTGCCCGACGAGCTCAAGGACGACCTGAAGTCGACGGTGGCCGACCTGGCCAACATCAGCGGTCAGCGTTTCGCCGGCATGTTGGTAGCCGGGGTGTTCTTGCGCGAGTTCGTCGCCGAGTCCGTGCAGTGGGCGCACATCGATGTCGCCGGCCCGGCCTACAACACCGGCAGTCCCTGGGGGTGCACGCCCAAGGGCGCCACCGGTGTTCCGACCCGCACCATCTTCGCGGTGCTGGAAGACATCGTCACCAACGGCTGAGGTGCCTCGGTTAGCTCAGCCTCCGAACGTCACGCTGGGATGGCGCTAGCCGCCGAACGCGACGCTGGCGTGACATTCGGCGAAAAGGGCGGGCTCACTTGGTCAGCAGCGACCGCACGACTCGATTCGCCTGTCGTCGAGGCCAACCGTGCCAGCCGTCGGCCGCAAGAGCCGCGTTGGCTGCGTTGCGACCGCAGGCGCCGTGCACCGAGCCGCCCGGGGTCGCCGACGCGCTGCCGAGGTATAGGCGTTCGATCGGCGTTTCGGGCCGGCCCATACCCGGGGCAGGCCGGAAAATCAGCATCTGTTGCAGCTGCGCGGTCCCGCCGTTGAGCGCACCCATGTGCAGGTTGGCGTCGCTGGCTTCCAGGTCCGACGGCCGCTGCACGAACCGGTTCACCACGCGGGCCGCGAAACCCGGCGCATGGTCCTCGATGACGTCATCCATTGCCTTGGCCAGCTGTTCGGCCGACTCGTCGTCGTAGACATCGCGCGGCAAATGCGTATAGGCCCAAACACTTTCGGTGCCTTTAGGCGACCTGCTCGGGTCAGCGGTGGTGGTCTGGCCCAGCAGCATGAACGGGCGCCGCGGCACCACCCGGGTGTTGATGTCGGCCATCCAGCGGATCAGTCCGGGCCCGTCGGCACCCAGGTGGATCGTGCCAACGCCCTGGAGGGTCGTGGCCCGCCACGGAACCAGGCCGTCCAGGGCGTAATTCACTTTGACCACCGGCGGATCCCAGACATAGTGCTTGAGATCGGTGAGCAACGAAGCGGGTAACTCCTCGGCGGGCAGCATGTCGCAGAACAAGCGGGGCGCCGTCACGTCGGCGATGACCGCCCGTCGGGTTCTGACCGCACGCCCCCCGCCGGTGGTCACTCCGACCGCTCGACCGCCACGCACCTGTATTCGGGCGACACTGTGGCCGTACTCGATGCGGGCTCCGGCCGAACAAGCGCGACTCACTAACGCCGCGGTGAGCTGACCGGAGCCGCCGACAGGTACCGGCCAGCCACGGTCCTGGGCGAGCATGCACATCAAGAAGCCCATCACGCCACTCCCGGGCGCATCCAGCGGAATGTCGGCGTGCAATGCGTTGCCCAGCAACATGGTTTTCGGCGCCTCGCCGGCAAAGAGCCGGTCCGCCATCGTGTTGGCCGGCTGCACGAGCAGATGGGCCAGCCGGATCGCCTCGGCGGTACCGAGTTTGGTCAGCAACTGGGCCAGAGGACGCATCGGCGGAAAAGGTGCCAACAGCGCCGTCATCAGCGGCGTCTTGATCTGCTCCCACGTCTCCAGCGCCCGCCACCAGTTGTCGCCGTCGGCGCGCTCCCGACGCTCGAACTCCGTTGCGGTGCGGGCCGGGTCGTGGTAGATGACCGGCGGATCCTCATCGGAGCCATTGCGCGGGTGACCCACCACCGCGGGCGCATGCGACCACCGCAGCCCGTGGTCTTCCAACCGCAGGGACGCGATGGCTGGTGAGGCGACTGTCATCGGATAGAACGAGCTGAACAAGTCGGTGATGTAGCCCGGCGTCAACTCGGCGCTGCGCACCGCGCCGCCGGGCTCCTGCTGCGCTTCCAGAACCAGCACATCCCAGCCGGCGTCAGCCAGCATCGACGCGGCAACCAGCCCGTTGTGTCCGGCTCCGATAACAACCGCATCGACCGCGTCCACTGCTACTTGACCTGGCTGGGCTTCAGGCGTTCGGCCAGGGCCGCAAGGCGCCACAGGCACTCGCGATTGCGTGGATAGACCGCCGCCAACGCGACCCGATCAGGCAGCAGGCTGGCCGGCCCGGTTACCGGCACCTCGATCATCTCAATCCGACATCCGTCCGGAGCATCGCTGAGCCGCAGGGTGATTCGTGCCGCACCGAACAGCCCGACCCGGGCCTTCAACACCAGTTCGGCACCCGGCGTACAGCTTTCGACCTCCGTCTGGTCGTTGATCACCAAGGGCCACACCCCGACGGAGTGCTTGATAGTGGAGCCCGGCTCCGGCCAGTTCGGGTCGACGGCTCGAGTCCGGCTGTTGCCGACGACCCACTGCGAGTATGTCCAGCCGTTGGCTATCACGTCCCACACGGCCTGCCGGGATGCCGACACCTCCCGGATAGTCGTCAATTCCTTTGTCAACGTCATGACAAATCCTTCCGCGTTGGAATCACCATCGCGGAGTACCCCGGCTGCCGAAAAGTATCGCCGACACTCAGCCCTGCCGCCGAAAATAACCACCGGCAAACATTTCAGGGTTTAAGTCAATACCACCGCGGCTACTACACCACCACCAAGATCCTCCTCGGGAAAGGCCGAAAAGTGACGGTACGGCGGTTGATCATGGCGGTAAGTGCCGCGCTCTTGGTGGCCGGCGTGATTGGCTTGTTGGTGCCGGTCCAGGTGTCCAACAACAACGGCGGAACGGTGTCTTGCGGGACCGGATTCGCCACGGACCTCTCCGGAGCCCGGGCCGCTAACGACCGCAGCGGCGCCAACATCCCGATCCTCAACGAGATCATCCCGCACACCGACTTCGTGGCTCAATGCGAGTCCGCGGTGTCCAGCCGCCGCATGAGGACGATCCCGCTGACGGTGATCGGCATTGTCGGTGTTGCCGGGGCGCTGCTCGCGCGGCGTACCAGAGGCGCGCCGGTCGACGTCTAGATCACCTTCATCCGCGCGGTGCTGCGCAACGCCTGCGGCAGCACTCGGGACACACCGTACAGCGCGTAGGCCTCGAAGGTGACTGGCCGGATCGGCTTGTTCTTTTTGACCGCGGACACGATTGCGTTGGCGACCTTGTCTGGCCCGTAGCTGCGCAAGTCGAACATTTTGTCCAGCTGACCGCGCCGACCGTCGACAATTTCGTCGTCCTTGCCGGCGGCATCGAAACGGGTGGTCGCGATGATGTTGGTGTCGATGACGCCGGGGCAGATCGTGGTCAGACCGACATCGGCAGCGTCGAGTTCGGCTCGCAGGCAGTCGGAGAACATGAACGTGGCCGCCTTGGAGGTGCAGTACGCGTTGAGCGACTGCAGCGGCGCGTATGCCGCCATCGACGACACGTTGACGATGTGCCCGCCGGTGCCACGCTCGACCAGGCGGTTGCCGAACGCCCGGCATCCGTTGACCACGCCGCCGAGGTTAACGTCCAGCACCCGGTCGAACTGCTCGGCTGGGGTGTCCAGGAATTTCCCGGCCTGACCGATGCCGGCATTGTTGACGACGACGTCCGGCAGGCCGTGCTCGGCGCAGACCCGCTCGGCGAACGCCTCGACGGCTGCGGCGTCGGAGACGTCGAGCACGTAGGCGTGGGCGACTCCGCCGCGGGCGGCGATTTGGGCGGCGGTCTCCTTGACGGTTGCCTCATCAATGTCGCTGATCACCAACTCAGCACCCTCACGCGAGAACGCGATCGCAGTTTCGCGGCCGATGCCGCTGCCCGCCCCGGTGACCGAAACCAGCGTGTCGCCGAAGAAACCGCGCGGGCGGCCGACCTGCGCCCGCAACATCGACCGGCTCGGCTGCTTGCCCTCGGTCAGGTCGGCGAAGTCGTGCACCGCGGCGGCCATTACCTGGGGGTGTGACATCGGTGAGAAATGACCGGCACGGATGTCCCGACGCCACAGCCGCGGCACCCAGCGCGCCGTCTCGTCGTAGCCGTGCGGCCGCACGTACTTGTCCCTGGTGTTGACGATGAGCTGCACCGGCGTGTCGATGACGTGCACACCCTGGCGACGGAACTGACCGGAAAACGAGCGCCAATAGTTGGCGGGATAGGTCTTCACCGAGCTTGCCGCGTCGCTGGGCAGCTTGTCGGAGTGGTGAATCTGCTCGACCGGGATGTTGTCGACGATGTTGCGCCGCACCGCCGCGCTCGACAGCCCCCACCGCAGCAGCAGCGGCGCCAACACCGGAATCGAGAAGAAGGCCATATAGGTCAACCGAGCGACTTGGCTCACCGCCCGGGCGAGT
>JALHRH010000308.1 GCA_022841565.1 Mycobacterium sp.
GGGGCACCGGTGCCGCCATTGCCGTCGATGGCGTTGCCGCCGTTGCCTCCAGCGCCGGCGGGACCGCCGTTGCCGTACCACAGCCCGGCCTGGGCGCCGTTGCCGCCGGGTGCGCCGTTGCCGCCATAGCCGGTGGCGCTGTTGCCGCCGTTGCCGCCGGCTCCGGCGGCGCCGCCGTTGCCGATCAATCCAGTGCCACCGCCGTTGCCGCCGGGGGCACCGGTGCCGCCATTGCCGTCGATGGCGTTGCCGCCGTTGCCTCCAGCGCCGGCGGGACCGCCGTTGCCGAACCACAACCCGGCGTGCCCGCCATTGCCCCCCGGTGCGCCGTCACCACCGTCATCGGCACCGTTGAAGCCGTTGCCGCCGGATCCTGCCGGGCCGCCGTTGCCGATCAACCCGGCGTCGCCGCCGGCACCGCCGAATCCCGCGCTGCCGTGCACCGCACCCGAGCCCCCAGATCCACCGGCACCGCCACTGCCAAACAGCAGACCCCCGTTGCCGCCCCGACCCCCGCTTCCGGTGTCGGTTCCGGCGCCGCCGGGTCCGCCGTTGCCGATCAACCCGGCAGACCCGCCGCGACCTCCTGCAGGATGACCGACGGTGCCGGAACCTCCAGCGCCGCCGTTGCCGTAAAGAAACCCGCCGTCCCCTCCGTCGTGGCCAGGTGCTCCGTTGGCACCGTTGCCTATCAACGGCCGACCAAGGAGTGCCTGCGTACGCGAGTTCAGCGCGTTCAGAGAATCCAGCACAATCGACGCGTTGGTCGATTCCGCGCGCGAATACGCGGTCGCGCCAGCCTCCATCGCCTCAACGAATCGCTGAAGAAATATCGCCGGCCGGGCGCTGACCGCCTGGTAGCTACGGCCGTGAGATTCGAAGACTGCTGCGATGGCGGCGGAGACCTCGTCAGCGCCCGCCGCCGCAACCTCACGAGTGGGCAATGCGGCCCGTGCATCGGCCGCCCTCAGCGTCGAACCGAGACTGGCGAGCTGCGACGCCGTCGCTGATATGACCTCAGGTGCCGCGCTCACCAGTAACATCGCGAATTTCCGATCAGATCCGTTATCGGACAGCTGACTTGGTGGGCTTCGGAAGCTTCTGAAGTTGTCCGCGCAGCAAGGGCAGCCACCACGACGGAGGGGGCGGTGCGGGCAGGCGGCGTGCCTTGCGGTGCTGTCCGCGCCTCAGTAGCGGGGTCAGCAGCAGCAAGATAAGCGTTATGCCGGTAATTGCTGCGCCCGCGATGAAGGCGTGCGACAGGCCGGTGACGAAGGCGTCGCGCACCGCGTCGTGGACGCTTGGCCCTAGCGCGCCCAGTTGCGGATCGGCAGCAACGTGCATTCCCGCGGCGGGGGATTCTCGGATCGAGCCGGCCGCTTGCGGCGGCACCGCGGCGGGCAGCGTGAGTGCACTGCGGTAACCCGCGCTAAACAGCGAACCGAGAAGGGCGATCCCCAGCGCTGCACCCAGCTCGCGCGTGACGTCATTCATCGCCGAGGCCACACCTTGTTTGTCCGCCGGCAACGAGTCAACGATGATGTTGGTGGCCGGGGTGGCCGACAGTGCGAGGCCTCCGCTGAAGACCAGCATGCCGACAAGCAGATCGGTGTAGGTGGAAGCGGTGTCCAGACGGGCCAGTAGGGCGAAACCGACGACCATGCACCCCAATCCCGCTGCGATGACTGCCCGATTCCCCACTCGCTCAGCGATTCTGGGTGCGATCGCGGAGAGGGGAAGAATAATCACGGCCATCGGCAGCATCGCCAGCGAGGACTTCAGCGGCGCGTATCCCAGCATCAGCTGGATGTATTGCAGCCCAACGAAAAAGAACCCGAAGGTTCCCAGAAACTGGATGACCAGTGCCGCGGTGCCGGTGCTGAATCCACCGTCGGTGAATAGACGCGGGTCCAGCATGGGACGCGACGTGCGGAGCTCATGAACTACAAACAGCGCCACTGCGACGACGGCGACGACGAACGCGACGATCACACTCGCATGGGTCCAGCCGCGGTCGGCGCCTTCGATGATGCCGTAAATGAGGGCGCCGATTCCGATGGCGCTCAATCCGCCACCCGGGAAATCCGGGGCGGGCTCCTCGACGCTCTTGGTGTTGGGTACCAGCGCAAAGGTGACGACCAGGGATAAGGCGGCCAGAACAGCGGTGCCGACGAAGGTGGCGCGCCACGAGTAGTGCTCCAGCAGCAGGCCACTGAGCAGTAGGCCCATGATGGATCCTGCGCTGGCGAAACCAGCCCAGATGCCGACCGCCCGACCCTTGTGGTCGGGGTGGACCACGGCGGTGATCGTCGACAACGTGCTCGGCATGATCAATGCCGCACCGACACCCATGATTACGCGGGCGATGATGATTTGGCCCGGTGATCCCGCGAACGCTGCCAATGCGTTGGCCAGGCCGAACACAAAAGTTCCGCCGATGAGCGTGCGCCGGCGGCCGAAGTCGTCACCGATCGCGCCAGCCGGAAGCACTAGTGCCGCGAGCGCGACGGTGTAGGCGTCGGCGATCCAGGTCAGATCGGTCGAACTGGCACCTTGGTCCAAAGCGATGTCTGGTAGCGCGACGTTGACGCCGGCAACCGCAGACATGACCACCACCAAAGCGCCACAGCAGGCGAGCACGATGCCTCGCGGATCGCTGCGCATTCTTGTCTCCTCTCAATCGTTGCGGGAACTTGCTATCGCCCCGTACTGGCGGGATGAGGTCGCCCACGCCGCCAAGCGATATGAGGGTATCTTCACCCTCGATGTAAGCCTCAGTCAAGAGTTTTTGAAGAAAAATTCACAAATGAACGGTTTCGAAGCCGGGCTCCTGTGTTGGGCTGCAGATCGACGACCCGCACACCCTCGCGCGGTAGCAGAGGTAGTAGTACCGTGTTCGTCGCGGACGAGTTGGCTGGACGGCCGCGGCTCGAGTCGGTCCGAGAGGTGCCGGCCTGTGTCGAGGAAAGTCCGGACTTCACAGAGCGGGGTGATTGCTAACGGCAATCCGAGGTGACTCGCGGGAAAGTGCCACAGAAAGTAGACCGCCACCCTCGTGGTGGTAAGGGTGAAACGGTGCGGTAAGAGCGCACCAGCATCCCGGGTGACCGGGGTGGCTAGGCAAACCCCACCCGAAGCAAGGCCAAGAAGGCCGCACCGAAAGTGCGGTCGCGCAGACGTTCGAGGGCTGCTCGCCCGAGTCTGCGGGTAGGCCGCTTGAGGCACCCGGCAACGGTGTGTCCAGATGGATGGTCGTCGCCGCGCCGCCGTGGATGAAAGCCGCGGCAGTGGGGAACAGAATCCGGCTTACAGGCCAACTCGTCCGCCTCCCGATCACAGGGCTGCCCGCAGTCAGCGCCGAATGTTGTGCACCGCCTTGTCGAGTTTGCGCAGCACCGACTCCAGCTGCTCCCGACTGTTTTCGGCGATCTCGCTCTCCTGCTGGTAGAGCAGGCCGTAGGTGAAGGTGTCTTCCCCTGCGAGGTGCGCCGCGTGGGCCTGGCCCAGCAGGTGTTCGCGGCTGACCACACTGTCCTGATGATCACCGAGCAACGTCTGAATGGCCTTGGCCTGCTGAGCAACCTGACTCGCCCCGGTGGCCGCTGCGGTGTAGCGCAGTCGTTTGGCGCGTTTGCGGACCGTATGCAGCGTCTCGTTGGCCTTTGCGGCTTTGTTGGGTTCTTTGGCTTCGGCGGCCTCTGTGGCTTCGGCGGCCTTAGCGGCTTTGGCGGCCCTGCGGACGCGCCGGTACGCGGCATCGATGGTCACCGGGCGCGGTTCCTGGCCGAACGCGGTGACCGGTGGCTCACTCGCCATCGCATCCAGTGCGTCGAGCAGGCGGAAGTAGCGCTTGGACCGCATGGCCGCCAACGAGCGCCGAAGGCCGATCTGGTATCGACGCTGGGCGCCGTCGACGAGGCGTTCGGTCACCGGCCCACGAACCAGCTCGGGATCCAACCGGCTCAGTTCCCGCTGGTATCGCTCGGCGAGCACCTCAGCGTCGCGCGCCACGCCCAAGATCCCGGCAAGCTCACGAAGCTCGTCGAGAACCCATGCGCCGTCCGCCAATCCGAACGAATCCTGGGAGTCTTTGAGCAGGCTGCGAATCTTGCGGATGGTGACCCGCAGCTGGTGCACGGAATCGTGGGCGTCGTCGCGCACCGCACGATCCCACACCAGCAGCTCCTCGACCTGCTGGGCCACCGCGCGATGCACCGGGTCCGAATGTGCTGGGGTAGCAGCCGTCTGCTTGGTCGGGCCGGCCGAGTCCAGCAGCCGGGCCAGCTTCGAGCCGTGTCCTGCAGGTGAGGCGCCAGCGTCCAACAGCCGGTTGCTCAGACGATTCAGCAACTCGTGACCGGCGGTCCGGGGCTTCGCCGTGTTGGTGTCGGTTCCCAACACCTCGAGCTCCCACTCGCGCCACTGCTGCTCAGCAGGGGCAGCGTCGGAACCGTGGGACGCCGACCATGCGGTGACGTGGTCGTCGAAGAACTCTGCCAGCGCCGTGCCCTCTGCGTCGTAAAGGACCTGGCTCTCGCGCCGAGTGGTGATGCGTGCGACCGGCTCGACGGGGCGGTCGCGAACGATCCCGAGCACCACATCCAGCAATTCGGCTGGCACGGTGTCGGCGTCGTCGGACGGGTCGATCTGGGCATGCACCTCGGTGCGGGCGTCAGTTCCGGCGGGCAACTTCAGATGCCAGCCGGCGTCATGTCCGCCGCTGCGGCGACGCAGGGTGATGCGGTGGCGCGCCAGGTCCTGCGTCGGGGTGTCGTAGTACACCGCGTCAAGTTCCTGGGTTGGGGACGTGGCGACGCGCGCCACAGCTGCGATGCCCTCGAACGAGGGAGACACCGCCGACTCACCGACGTCGAACTTGCGCTCGACCTCCAGATATCGCGCCGTCTTTGGCGCTTTAGCAGGCATCTTGTTCTCCGTGAGAGCGTGTCGCTGCGGGATCGTGCTGGCCCGTCGGCGTCGTTCATTGATCGACAGGCCTCCATAGAGTGCCACATCAGAGTTACGGGACTGCCTGCGGCAGGCTCGTTATCGACGGGCTTGCCCACCGCATATCGTGTGCGATGTGCTGCGCGGTTCTCGCGACACCGGTCGGAAATGTGAAGGAGCTGTCCATGTTGAATTCCCGCGCGGTCGCCGGCGCGATTGCCGCCGGCGCAGTAAGTGGCGCAATGCTTTTCGGTGCCATCGGATCCGCTGGGGCGGACCCGGATCCGGCGCCGCCGAATTGCACGGCGGCCGACCTGGCCGGAGTTTCGGCCGGCGTGGCGGCAGCGACCTCGGCCTACCTGTTCGCCCACCCAGACGTCAACAACTTCTTTACTGGTCTGAAGGGTCTATCCCGGGAAGACATGCGCGACCGGCTGCAGCAGTACATGGACGCCAATCCCGAGACGCACGCCGATCTAGAGGGTATTCGCCAGCCGGTCACGGACTTCAGGGCTCGGTGCGGGGCGCCGGCGCTCGTTTCTTAGCGCGAATCAAGCCGGCCACCCGCTAGAAGCAGTGCTCTTCGGCCGGGAACGCCCCGGTGGCCACCTCCTCGGCGTATTTCCTTGCCGCGCGCCCTAATTCAGCGCCCACGTCGGCGAACCGCTTGACGAAGCGGGCAGACTTGCCGGCGCTCATCCCAGCCATGTCTTGCCACACCAGGACCTGGCCGTCGCAGTTGGGCCCGGCGCCGATCCCGATCGTCGGGATAGTGAGCTTGCCCGTAATCTGAGTGGCCAGCTCGGCCGGCACCATTTCCATCACCACCGCGAACGCACCCGCTTCGGCGACGGCGATGGCGTCGGCGACGGTCTGTTCGGCGGCGTCGCCGCGTCCCTGAACCTTGAACCCGCCGAGGGTGTTGACGCTTTGCGGGGTGAAACCGATGTGCGCCATGACCGGTATGCCAGCCGCGCTCAGGCAGACGATCTGATCGACCACCCGCTCACCGCCTTCGAGCTTGACGGCGTGGGCGCCGCCTTCCTTCATGAATCGGGTAGCCGCGGCCAGCGCAGCCGACGGTCCCGCCTCGTAGCTGCCGAACGGCAGGTCGGCGACTACCAGCGCGTGCGGGGCGCCTCGCACCACGCCGCGCACCAGTGGGATCAGCTCGTCAATAGAGATCGGCACCGTGGTGTCATAGCCGTAGACGACGTTGGCCGCTGAGTCGCCGACCAGCAGCACCGGAATGCCTGCCTCGTCGAAAACCCGCGCGGTCGAGTAGTCGTAGGCCGTCAGCATGCCCCACTTGTGGCCTTCGGCCTTCCATCTCTGCAGCTGGTGGGTGCGTATTTTAGGCCGTGGCGTCGACACGGCGGCAGGGCCGGAACCGTAAACGTTCTCAGACATCATTGTCCCTAGGTAATGGTCGGGTCGATCCTCGTGGCCCATTCCGGGTCCCCGGGTTCGTCTGACTTACCCAGTCTGCCATTTGGTCCTCGCAAATGCACCGTGTGGTTCGCCACGGACATCACATCTACGGATGCAGCGGCTCAGGAGCTCTACCCGCGACGCGGTGATGAGCACGTCGCACCACGCCGATGTGGACCCAGTTACCGGTGCCAATCTGCTGTCGCAGCTCCGCGCCACTGGGGCCGATACGCCGGCGCCCGGACCCGGTGCGCGGCGTTCGGGTGACGTCAGCGGGTGGCGGATTGCGGTCGGCGCTACTCCGTTTCGGCGCCCGGTCGCTGTCGTTGGCGACTGTGGTGCCGAAGACCTCTGAAGCCCGTGCGGAACATGCCCTAGTCGGCCGGCCTGCGCTCGCCCGGCGCGGGTACCAGCGGTAATTGGCCACCAACCTGCGTATTGAGTCTGCTCTGGCACCATAGGTTGCCATGTGCCTGTCTCGCCGCGACAAGTTCGCGCGCATGTTGCTGATCTGGACCGCGCTGTCCGCCGCGGTGCTGGTTGCGGCGGGTTGTGTGCGGGTGGTTGCCGGGCGGGCCCACATGGCCGAGCCACGGCTGGGTCAGCCGGTGGTGTGGACGCCATGCCGCA
>JALHRH010000309.1 GCA_022841565.1 Mycobacterium sp.
CACCCCGACACCCCGACCACCACCGACCCCGCCGGACACCCCCCGACGGGGTCGATTCATACCCACACATCCTCACCCTCAACGCCGCCATCATGACCATCGTGAGTGCCGCTCAACACTCACCCTGAACCGCCACAAACCAAACGACAGAGAAACTCAATAAGAAATGCAATAAAGGTTAACCGATTCTCCGAAAACATGGATCCATCCAAGAAAATCAGCACACCGGATTCACGCGAAATTGTTGAATATTATTCAACTCTCATAGTGCGGGAAAAGGCAACGGCTATAGCAGGTTTGCGACCAGCCTCGCCAGTTTGTCTGCCATTCGATGAACGCCCTACGGACATCCGTCAATCCGTTTGGCATGCTCACCGCAAGACAGTTCCGGCACACCCACTAGTTCAGGAGCCAGCCCGCGGTGAAATGCGGTCCGCTCGTTACCTGCCGGTGAACGCGCAATGGAGTCGACCCGGCCGCGTGCCACATGGTCACCAATAATGCGACTGCCTGAGATGGTCACGACCCGAGCCAGAAGATAAAATTTGCCCCCATGCGAAAGCTCATGGCCACGGCCGCTGCGCTGCTTACGATGACGACTCTCACCGCGGCCCCCGCATCAGCCGACACCGACGTGCAGCAGGCGGCGGGTTCGGTACCGATCCCCGATGGCCCGGCGCAGACCTGGATCGTCGCCGACCTTGACAGCGGCCAGATTCTGGCCGGCCGCGAGCAGAATGTGGCCCACCCGCCCGCGAGCACCATCAAGGTGCTGTTGGCACTGGTCGTACTCGATGAGGTGCCGCTGAACTCCACTGTCGTCGCCGATCTTCATGACACCGCGGTCGAGTGCAACTGCGTCGGGGTCAAAGTCGGCCGCAGCTACACCGCGCGTCAACTGCTCGACGGCCTGCTGCTGGTGTCGGGCAACGACGCCGCCAACACGCTGGCCGACATGCTGGGCGGCGAAGACGTCGCAGTGGCCAAGATGAACGCCAAAGCCGCGTCGCTGGGGGCGTCGAACACCCGCGCGGCGACGCCGTCCGGCTTGGACGGGCCCGACGGCTCCGGCTGGTCGACGGCCCATGACCTCGCGGTGATCTTCCGCGCGGCCATGGCCAACCCGACGTTCGCAAACATCACCGCCCAGCCCTCAGCGTTGTTCCCCGGCGAGAACGGAGACCAGCCGATCCTGAACCAGGACGAGCTACTGGCCCGCTATCCGGGTGCGATCGGCGGGAAGACCGGGTTCACCAATGCGGCCCGAAAGACGTTCGTGGGCGCGGCCGCCCGTAACGGCCGCCGGTTGGTGATCGCGATGATGTACGGCTTGGTCAAAGAGGGTGGGCCGACATACTGGGATCAAGCGGCCAGCCTGTTCGATTGGGGCTTCGCGCTCGGCCCACAGGCCGGTATCGGCTCGCTCTAAGCCTCAATCCGTGGATCGGTCCGGCGCCGGGTAGAGTGGTCCACCTTATGGTTGATGGCCTTACGCCGCGTTTTGACGACGTGCAAGCCCATTACGACTTGTCTGACGAGTTCTTCCAGCTTTTTCTTGACCCCACGCAGACTTATAGCTGTGCCTTCTTCGAGCGCGATGACATGACGCTCGAACAGGCGCAACTTGCCAAGATCGACCTGTCGCTGGGCAAACTGGGTCTGCAGCCGGGGATGACGCTACTGGACGTGGGCTGTGGCTGGGGGGCCACTATGCGCCGGGCGATCGAACAGCACGACGTGAATGTGGTTGGCCTGACCTTGTCGAAGAATCAAGCCGCGCACGTGCAGAAGTCGTTCGACCAGCTGGACAGCCCGCGCAGCCGCCGCGTGCTGCTGCAGGGCTGGGAACAGTTCGACGAACCCGTCGACCGCATTGTGTCGATCGGCGCGTTCGAGCACTTCGGTCATGACCGGCACGCCGACTTCTTTGTGAAGGCTCACCAGCTCCTGCCCGCCGACGGCGTGCTGCTGCTGCACACGATCACCGGCTTCACCAAACAGCAGATGACCGACCGGGGCCTGCCGCTCACCCTACGGGTGATCCGGTTCTTCCACTTCATCAAGACACAGATCTTCCCCGGCGGCGCTCCGCCGATCATCGAGATGGTTGAAGAGCACTCGGCCAGGGCGGGTTTCACGTTGACCCGCAACCAGTCCCTGCAACCGCACTACGCCAGGACCCTCGAATTGTGGGCCGAAGCGCTGGAAGCACAACGGGATCAAGCCATCACGATCCAGTCCGAAGAGATCTACGATCGCTACCTGCATTACCTGACGGGCTGCGCCAAGCTTTTTCGGGACGGCTACATCGACGTCAATCAGTTCACGTTGCAGAAGCAGGGTTCCGCCACACGGCTGTGAGCAGCGCGCTCAACACCGAAATCCTTTGTTCGGCGATCTCAGGCTGCGGCAGTACCCCCTCGACCACAGCAGCGCCGTCGAACAGATTAGTCAACAACGCCACCAGCACCGGAAAGGTGTCGTCGGGAAACCCGTCCGCACCAGGCATTTCCCGTGCGGCGTCATAGATCTTCGCCGAATACTGACCCAACTCGTGTTGCAAAGTGGCCCTGAGCTTTTCGTCGGTTCGCGCTGCTACCAGCAGTTCGTAGAGCACCGCGTTGATCGGGCTGCTGGTGATGTCCCGCAGGATCGCCAGCGCCGCCTCCAGTGCCGGCCGGTCGGCCGGAATCGCCGCGACCTGCTTGGTAAAGGACTCCAGCTGTCGTCGCAACACCTCAGATGCGGTGCCCGCCATGAAATCGCCCATCGTCTCGAAATGGCGGAAAAGGGCGCCCACCGACACCCCGGCGCGCTTGGTGATTACGGCGGCCGAGGCGCGAGCGTATCCGACCTCGATGATGGTGTCGATGCAGGCCTGCAGGAGCCGGCCGACCGTTTCCTCCCGGCGTTGCTGCTGGGTCCTCGCCATGTCAGGCTGACAGGCTCATCGAAACTGGCCGGCGCTCGCCCGCACGCAGGTACCGGCCCGACTTCACGGTCTGACCGTAGCCCTCGCGGAACTCTCCGTTGCGAAAGACGATGGCGCCGCCCACACCGGTGGCGACGACGGTGGCGTCGTTGCGGTTGACCATGCGTCGCAGGCCGCCGTAGAAGGGCACCGCCTCCTCGTGGTAGCCGTCCACCGCGTCGTCCAGGTGCGCAGGGTCGATGACCACGAAATCGGCGCGATCGCCTTCGCGCAGCGTACCGGCGTTGAGGCCGAACCACTCGGCCACTTCTGCGGTCAGGCGGTATATCGCCCGCTCGGGGGTCAGGAACGGCATCCCTGCCCGCTGCGCGTCCTGAATGCGCTTGAGCAGTCGCAGCGGGAAGTTGTAGAAGGCCATGTTGCGCAGGTGTGCGCCGGCGTCGGAGAAACCCATGTGGATGCTCGGGTCGGCGGCCAGCTTGTTGAGCTGCTTGGGGCGGTGGTTGGCGACGGTGGTGGTCCACCTAACGTTGCGCTCACCGTTCTCGACGAGAATATCGAGGAAGGTGTCCAGCGGATGCAGTCCACGCTCGTCAGCGATCGCGCCAAAGCTCTTGCCGATCAACGACTTATCGGGGCACTCCACGATCACCGCGTCGTGAAAGTCGCGGTGCCACAGTGAGGGTCCAAGCTTGCGCCGGTCGAACTGACGCCGGAACCGACGGCGGTACGCTTCGTCCGCCAGTAACTCGTTGCGCTGCAGTTGATCCCGCAAGTGCAACGCGGCCGTTCCGGCGCCAAATTCTTCGAACACCGGCAGATCGATGCCATCGGAATATAACTCGAACGGCACCGGCAGGTGCTGGAACCGCACACTGGCGCCCAGCAGCTTGTTGAGAATCCTGGTCCCCCGCCCGAATACGTGGACCGCCAGCGGCATCGACTTGGCGTCCGCCGACACCAACATGCTCATCCGCACGCCTTTGCGCCGGTTCAGAAGCCGACTGCTCGTCAGGAAGAACATCAGCGGGGATACCGCGCTATTGACGTTGGGAGCGCTCTGCAGAATGCGGCCTCGCTTGCGGAGCACCTCGATCAGACGGCGCCGCTCGCGCCACGTCGCAAAGGTGGACGGCAACGCACGCGACCGGAAACGGTCGCCGTCCAGTTTGTCGATCGCCGCGTCCATCCCGGACATGCCCAGCATGCCCGCGTCAAGCGCCTCCTCGAGCAGTCGCGCCATTTTCGACAGCTCCGCGTCGGTGGGCCGCACGGTGTCGTCGGTGGCGCGCTCGAGGCCCAGCACGGCGGTCCGCAGGTCCGAATGACCAAGCATTGAACTGACATTCGGACCTAGCGGCAGCGCGTCGAGAGCATCGACGTACTCCGCCGGCGACGACCACGTCTTGTTCTCCAGCGCGCCTAAGACGAAATCGCGCGGCACCGCCTCGACGCGACTGAACAGGTCGGCAGCGTCTTCGGAGTTGGCATAGACAGTCGACAGGGAGCAGTTGCCCAGCAGCAGGGTGGTGATCCCGTGCCGTACCGACTCGCGCAAGCCGGGATCGAGCAGGATCTCGGCGTCGTAGTGGGTGTGGACGTCGATGAACCCGGGCGCGATCCACTTCCCCGCTGCGTCGATCACCTCTGGACACCCGGTCTCGTCCAGCGGACCCGCCGAGACCGTGGCCACTACGCCGTCCCGAATGCCCAGCGTCCGGATTTGAGGTTTGGCACCGGTTCCGTCGAACCACAAGCCGTCGCGGACGATCACGTCGTAAGTCACAGTTCCTCCATGTCGGTGGGCTGTCACGAAAACTAACATAGATAGCGATCACTCGCAATCTTTCGTCGAATCAGCGCCCCGGCCCCGAGGGCGTCGTTGTCGGCGGTCGAGTCGTAGCCGTCGTCCCCGGGGTCGTCGGGGTGACCGTCACGGGGTCGGGTACGTTCACCGCCGGCGGGATGTCGCCGGTGCGCACCGCGACGGCCGGGATGCGGATGAGGCCGCCCAGCTGGCTGCATTCGTTGCTCTTCACCGTGACGGCCATCTCTCCGGCGAGGTCGCCCTGCGGTTGGGGCGCAAGGGTCAGCACCTGTGTGGTGGTCTGCGCACTCGCCTGCCCGTTGGGGCCGATACAGGCAAACTTGGTGGTCTCGGCGCGGGATCGCCACTGTCCATCAATGAACTCCAATAGCAGCGGATGCAGGTCCGGTGATTTCTCCTGCCTATGGTCGCTGTCGTTAAGCAGTGTCGCCGCCGCCAGGCAGCGGGCGGGTGTGCACGACGAGCGGATTGCCCACCAGGTCCCGACATCCGGCGGCTGCGGAGTGGGCCTGTCGTTGAACGTCTGCCGGGAGCGCTGCACCTCGATCCGGTAGGTGCCGTCCAGCGGCGGGGGCGCAGCCATCGGTGCGCTAGAGGATGACGGGGTATCCGACGCACTGGTCACCGGGCCGGCGGCGTGCGGAGCGGGAGCGCTGGTATTGCGCCCGATCGTGATGCCGGCCGCGAACAAGCCAACCATCAACAGCACGGCGACCGCACCGAGCGCTATTCGGCGCGGCCCGAACTTTCTCGGTTCCCTGGTTCCGGCGGAGAACGCATACAGGCGCCGCGCCGACGATTGCGGGAAGGCGCCCTGCCGCTGGGTCGGCGCAGCATCCTGTTTCCGGACTGCCCCTGGCGCGGCGCCAGTAGCCTCTGGCCAGGCGTAGGCGGGGTAGTCGACGACACACGCGGGCTCATCCGCCGATTCTTCGACGGGTACCCCGGGCCCGTCCGGGCTGCGGGTGGTGATTCCCGCACACTCGGTGAGCGCCGCGGCGAATTCGCGACAACTGCCAAATCGGTCCGCCGGGTTGTTGGCCAGCCCTCGACTCAGCGCCTCGTCGAGCCGGGCCAGATCCGGGCGCAGGTTGCTGAGCCCGGGAGGGTCCGTATGTGCCGGCGGCGCCCCGGTGAACAGGTGCATTGCGGTGGCCGCCAGCGCGTACTGGTCAGCACGCCCGTCGCCAGCCACTCCGGTCGACTCCTCCGGAGCGGCGTACGCCGACTCCTCCGGCGGGCGTTGTAAGCCGAAGTCGGACAACAGAATTCGCGGTTCGCCAATACCTGGAGTAGTCAGCAGGAGGTTGGCGGGCCGGATGTCGCGGTGGAGCACGCCACGCTGGTGGGCGAAGTCAAGGCCGGCCGCCGCCGCGGTGATGATCGCGAGCACTTCACCGACCGGCAGCACCGTGGGAAAGCGGCTGACCATCAGTTCGGCTACGTCAGTGCCGTCGACGTAGTCCATGGCGATCCACAGCTGTCCGTCGAACTCACCGCGCTCGTGCACCTCCACGATGTTGGGGTGATAGAGGCTTGCCACCCTCTCGTTCTCGTGGTGAAACCGAGCCCGGAATGCGTCGTCTGCCCACAGCGACGACGGGAGAATCTTCAGGGCCCGCCAGCCGGGCAGATCTGGCCGCTGCGCCAGGTACACCTCGCCCGTCACCGAGGAACGCAGCATTCGCACGAGCGTGTAACCGGCAAAGGTCGTGCCGCTGGCCAACGCCATTCAGCGATGGTACGCAAGTCGATACGGCGAGACGCGGCAGCGCCCGGCTAACACTGGGCGAACTCTGGTATCGCGTCAGCCCGGCCGGAACACGTTGCCGCGCAGGATCACCAGATCGGGCCGGCGCAGCACGGCGGACCCGCGGCGGGGATCCTCGGCATAACACACCAGATCTGCCGACGCCCCGTGGTCCAGACCGGGCCGCCCCAGCCAGCGCCGGGCATCCCAGCATGCCGCCCCCAACGCTTCCTCGGAGCTCATGCCGATGCGGCGCAGGGCATCGACCTCGTCGGCGACGCGTCCATGTCTGATGGTGCCGCCCGCATCGCTACCGGCATACACCGGCACCCCGGCGGCGCGCGCCGCGGCCACCCGCTGGTAGCCGCGGTCGTAGAGGTCGCGCATATGCGCGGCGTACTTCGGATAGCGCACGGCGGCGTCGGCAATGCCCGGGAAATTTTCCAGGTTGATCAGCGTGGGCACCAGCGCGGTGCCGTATTCGACC
>JALHRH010000310.1 GCA_022841565.1 Mycobacterium sp.
CGTCGAATTCGCCTGCGTCATCGCCGTATTGGCGCTCGTCGCGGTTGGCGGACCCGTACAGCAACAACACCCGGCGACCGGCCGGGATGGTAGTGCCCTCGATCGTCACGTCGCGCGTGACGGTGCGGGCCAGCCCCTGCACCGGCGAGGTGAGCCGTAATAGTTCTTCGACGGCGTCGGGGATAAGGTCAGGCTCGTTGATCAGCAGCTGGCGCTGGTCGGGCCGCTCATACAGCAAAGGCATAGAGCCGCCCAGCATTCCGGTGACGGTGTCGTTGCCTCCGGTGACCATGGTGAAGGTGAAACCCAGAATGGACAGGACGCCGGCGATGTCGCCGTCCGCGCCAACGCCGGCCGCCACCAGGTGCGAAATCGTGTCATCCGCGGGCTCGGCCCGCCGTCGCTCGATCAGCGCGGTGAAGTAGGCCATCATCGTCCCCACCGCGTCGCCGACGCTTTCCAGCGCGCTGGCGATACCACCCTCGGCGGTGTTGGCCGCGACGATGGCCTGGGTCCAACCATCGAACTGAGCCCAATCCTGCTGCGGCACACCGAGATAGTGCGCGACCACCATCGAGGGCAGCGGCTTGAACAGTTCGGTGACGATGTCGCCTTCGCCGCGAGCCCGGATCGTTTCGATGCGCTCGACGACGAACTCGCGGACCTTGGGTTCGACGGCCTCGACCTGGCGTGGGGTGAACCCGCGGGACACCAGCTTGCGGAACTGGGTGTGTCCCGGTGGATCCTGCATCACCATCGGTGGGTTGTCACGCAGCCCGATCATGTCCAAGTCGCCGTAGTTGACGGTAAGGCCCTGTGCTGAGGAGAACGTCTCGTGATCACGGGCAGCCGCCCACACGTCGGCGTGCCGGGACAGCACGTAGTAGTCGTGGTCGGGTCGCTCCGGCGGCACGACGTGATGCACCGGGTCGCGGTCGCGCAGCGCCCGGTACATCGGCCAGGGGTTGGACCAGCTCTCGGCGGTGGCGAGCACGAACGTCGGCGGGGCCTCGTGAGACATAACCGCAGTCATGTCTTATTCGTACGACACGACAGCTAGTGTGTCAACCAACGAGTGTGATTTTCACGACACGACACGCCGCCTGAGCGTCGCAGGATTCACCCTCGGCCGGGAGAAAGCGGGAGACGCTAGAGCCCGGACCCGGGATTGAGAATGCCGTCCGGGTCGAGGGCCGCCTTGATGCGCCGGTTCAGGTCCATGACTTCTGGTCCGAGGTAATCGGCCAGCCATGGACGTTTCAGTCGGCCGACGCCGTGCTCGCCGGTGATGGTGCCGCCGAGTCCGACCGCCAGGTCCATGATCTCGCCGTAGGCCAACTGGGCGCGCTCGGCCATCACCGCATCGGCCGGGTCGAACACCAGCAGCGGATGGGTATTTCCATCGCCGGCATGCGCGATCACCGAGATCATCAGCTCCCGCTCGTCGGCGATCCGAGCGATCCCGGTGACCAGCGCGCCCAGTGCCGGCAACGGCACCCCGACGTCTTCGAGCAACAGCGATCCCTTGGCCTCCACCGCGGGGATGCAGTACCGCCGGGCGGCGACGAACGCCTCACCCTCATCCGGATCGTCAGTCGAAAACACCTCTGTCGCACCGTTTTCGGCGAATATCGCGGCCATCAACTCGGCGTCCTCGGCGCCTGCGCGGCCGCGCTCGTCCGAGCCGGCCACCAGCATGGCCGCCGCCGAACGGTCCAGGTCCATGTGCAAGGTGTCCTCGACGGCGTTGATGGCCACTTGGTCCATGAACTCGAGCATCGAGGGGCGCAGCCGCGCGCTGACCCCGAGCACCGCGTCCACCGCCGACTCCACAGAGGCAAAGCTGGCCACCACGATGCTCGATGCGTTCTGCGCCGGCAGCAGTCGCAGCGTCACCTCCGTGACGATCCCCAGCGTTCCTTCGCTGCCGACGAACAGCTTCGTCAACGAAAGGCCCGCAACGTCTTTGAGGCGGGGACCGCCGAGTCGGACCGCCGTCCCGTCGGCGAGAACCACCTGCATGCCCAGCACGTAATCGGTGGTGACGCCGTACTTCACGCAGCACAACCCGCCGGCGTTGGTGGCGATGTTGCCGCCAATGCTGCAGATCTCGTACGACGACGGATCCGGCGGGTACCACAAACCGTACGAGGCCGCCGCCTTCTTCACCTCGGCGTTGAACAGGCCCGGCTGGCACACCGCGGTGCGGGTCACCGGGTCGACGGTGATGTCACGCATCTTCTCCGTCGACAGCACGATTCCGTTGTCCACCGCCGTGGCGCCGCCGGACAGGCCGCTGCCGGCGCCCCGGGTCACCACCGGCACTCGGTGCGCCGCAGCCCACCGCAGCGCGGTTTGCACCTCTTCGGTGCGCCGCGGCCGGACCACGGCCAGCGGCTTGCCCGCCGACGGGTCCAGCGCGCGGTCTTGCCGGTAGCCGTCGGTGACGGCGGGATCGGTGATCACCATCCCTTCGGGCAGTTCGGCGATCAGCGCCTCCAGCACGTCCACCGGGCCGATCCTACGTCGCTGGAGCGGGCAGCTGTTCGGGCGCGCGGTCCAGCTCACGCAACGACGGCAGCCGGGTGCAGAACACCCCGGTGACCAGGATGGGCAGCGCCAGCGCGAAGAACGCCACGTGCAGTCCGGCGGCATCGGTGAGCGGGCCGGCCAACACCAGCCCCAGCGGGCCCGCTGCGTAGGCCAGCGAAGTCATCACCCCGACCGCCCGGCCCCGCAAATGGTCTGGTGCCCGGGTCTGCACCAGGTAGGCATAGATCGGCTGAATCGGTCCATAGACCAGCCCGACCAGCCCGACCAGCGCCAGGATGACCGGCAGCGGCGGCAACAGCGAGATGACCGCCGCCGCCCCACCCAACGTGAGCACCGCGGTCAGCATGATGGTGCGGCGCGACAACCGCTTCACCAGCCCCCCGTAACCCAGCGCCCCGACCAGACCACCCAACGCCAGCGCCATCAGAACGGTGCCCAGCTGTCCCGGTTGGTGGCGGTCGCTGAAGTATTTGGGAAACAGCACGCTCTCCATCGGCAGGTACAGCGCCGTGACGGTGAGGTCGATCAGCGCCAGCGTGCGCAGCACCCGCAGGCTCCAGACCAACCGCAGCCCCTCGGCGATCCCTGACAGCAGACCGTTGGGCCGCAGCGCATGCACCGGCTTGCCCGCGCCCTCCAGCCGCAACAGAGTAATCGCCGCGATGGACAAGACGAACGCCGCGGCGGTGATCCACATCGTGTTGATGCCGCCGACCGTCGCGATCATCAGGCCGCCGATACCCGGGCCGACCATGAAGGCCAGGTTGAGAATCGCCTCGTACACGCTGTTGACCCGGTCCAAGGACCAGCCGGCCCGGGCGGCCGCCTCGGGCAGCATCGACTGCCGGGCGGTGATCCCGGCCGGGTCGAACATGGCCGCACACGCACCCAACACCGCCAGCACGGCAACGTTGACCGCCTGTGGGCCGTACGCCCAGGCGATCACCGGGACCGCGGCCACCGCGGCTCCCGACATCGCATCGGCAACCATCGACACCCGGCGACGGCCGAAGTAGTCAACCGCGGTGCCCGCCAGCAGCGTGGAGAACAACAGCGGCAGCGTCGTCGCACCGGCCACGATCGACGCCTCACCCGCGCTGCCCTGGCGTTGCAGAACCAGCCAGGGGAACGCGACTATCGAGATGCCGTCCCCCGCACACGCCATCAATGTGGCGAACAGGAGCAAGAATGCCGGGCCGCGACCTTTTTCTTTCATGGGATATCGGGGCTGAATCTAGCGCCATCGCTGCGAGAGAAACCACCGAATTTCTCGGCCATGCAGGATAGTCGTGTGCTCACCCATCCCCACACCGGCCGGCCCTTCGACTCGCCGGTGCCGCCCGGCGCCGGATGGCCGGGTGACCGGGCGACGTCGCGCACCCCGGTGGCCGCCGCTGCCACGCAGGTCGCCGCGCTGGCCAACAGCGCCGGATCGATCGCCGAACTCGACGCCGCAGTCAGCGTGTGCCGGGCCTGCCCGCGACTGGTCGCCTGGCGCGAGGAGGTCGCGGTCGCCAAACGACGCGCCTTCGCCGATCAGCCGTACTGGGGCCGTCCGGTGCCGGGTTGGGGGTCGGAGCGGCCGCGGCTGCTGATCGTCGGCCTGGCTCCCGCCGCACATGGCGCCAACCGGACCGGTCGCATGTTCACCGGTGATCGGTCCGGTGACCAGCTTTACGCGGCACTACACCGGGCCGGATTGGTGAACCAGCCCACCAGCGTCGATGCCGCGGACGGGTTGCGGGCCAAGGAGATTCGCATTGTCGCGCCGGTTCGCTGCGCCCCGCCGGCCAATGCCCCGACGCCGACGGAACGGGACACCTGTGCGCCGTGGCTGGACGCCGAATGGCGGTTGGTGGCGCCGTACGTCCGGGTAGTCGTGGCGTTGGGCGGGTTCGCCTGGCAGGTCGCGTTACGCCTGATTGGCGGGACGCACAGACCGAAATTCGGCCACGGCGTCGTCGCCGAGCTACCGTCGGGAGTGCGGTTGCTGGGCTGCTACCACCCGAGCCAGCAGAACATGTTCACGGGTAGGTTGACTCCGGCAATGCTCGATGAGGTCTTCACAGACGCGACGAAGCTGGCAGGAAGCAAGTAATGGTGGAATCGGTTCTGGTTTCCGGCGCCAGTGTGGCGGGGCTCACCGCGGCGTATTGGCTGCAGCGGAACGGCTATGCGGTCACGGTGGTGGAGCGCTATCCCGGGCTGCGTCCGGGCGGACAGGCGATCGACGTGCGCGGCCCGGCGCTCGAGGTGCTGGACCGGATGGGGCTGCGGGCCGCCGCCGAGGACTGCAAGACGCGCATCCGGGGGTCCTCGGTCGTCGATCGGGATGGCAACGAGCTGTCGGAGGACACCGAATCGACGCCGACGGGCGGGCCGATCAACAATCCGGACATCGAGTTGTTGCGCGACGACCTGGTCGGACTGCTGTACGACGAAACGAAATTGAAGACCGAGTTCCTGTTCGACGACAGCATCGCCACCCTGGAAAACCTCGGTCCGGCCGTCAACGTCACCTTCGAAACGGCAGAGCCCCGCAGCTTCGACCTGGTGATCGGCGCCGACGGCCTGCACTCCACTGTGCGCAGCCTGGTGTTCGGTCCCGAAGAGCGATTCATCAAGCGGCTCGGCACATTTGCGGCGATCTTCAGCGTGCCTAATTTCCTGGACCTGGACTACTGGCAGAAATGGCATTACGGCGATTCGAGTATGGCCGGTGTCTACAGTGCGCGCCGTAACTCCGAGGCGCGGGCCATGTTGGGGTTCATGGACCCCGAACTGCGAATTGACTACCGCGACAACGAAGCTCAGTTCGCCGAGCTGGAGCGCCGGATGGCTGACGACGGCTGGGTCCGCCCGCAGCTGCTGGAGCTCATGCGCTCGGCGCCGGACTTCTACTTCGACGAGATGTCACAGATTGTCATGGATCACTGGTCAATCGGCCGGGTTGCTCTGGTGGGCGACGCCGCCTACTGCGCCTCGCCGCTCTCCGGCCAGGGCACCAGCCTGGCGTTGCTTGGTGCGACGGTCTTGGCGGGCGAACTCAAGTTGGCGCGCACCGATCACGGGCTCGGATTCGCGAACTATTTCAAGCGTTTTCACGCCTACACGCAGCGCACCCAATTCCTGGCCAGCGACTCCATTCCCGGCGGTGCGCCCATCTCCCAGGAGCAGTTCGACCTCATCGTCAGCTCGTTCACGTTGCTGAACTACTGACCATCCAGGGAACATCTCCCTGCCCGGGCGCGTTGAGGCGATCGTGCGTCTTTCCGTCCTCGATCTGGTCCCGGTGCGTACCGACCAGACCACCAGCGACGCGCTCGCGGCCACGGTCGCGCTGGCGCAGACCGCCGACCGGTTGGGCTTCACGCGGTACTGGGTCGCCGAGCATCACAACATGCCCTCGGTGGGTGCCACCAGCCCGCCGGTCCTGATCGCCTACCTCGCGGCGCAGACCGATCAGCTGCGCCTTGGCTCGGGCGGGGTGATGCTGCCCAACCACGCCCCGCTGGCGGTGGCCGAGCAGTTCGCACTGCTGGAGGCCGCAGCCCCAGGCCGCATCGACCTTGGCATCGGGCGCGCCCCCGGCTCTGACCCCGTCACGTCGTACGCGCTTCGGGGCGCCCGCGACGATCGCGACATCGAGAATTTTCCCGAATATCTCGACGACGTCGTCGCGTTGATGAGTCCCCGCGGTGTGCGCGTGCCGCTGCGCTCGGGAGATTACACCCTCAAGGCCACGCCGGCCGCCGCCAGCGAACCGCGACTGTGGCTGCTGGGGTCGTCGATGTACTCGGCGCACCTGGCCGCCGCCAAGGGGCTGCCGTACGTGTTCGCCCATCACTTTTCGGGGCGCGGCACCGAAGAGGCCTTGGCGTACTACCGAAAGAATTTTCGGCCCAACGATCTCGCGTCCCAGCCGGAAACCTTCCTGACGGTTAACGCGGTGGTGGCTGAAACCCGTTCTGAGGCAATGGAGTTAATGTTGCCCAACCTGCAGATGATGGCCCGGCTGCGCACCGGGCAGCCACTGGGGCCGGTGCAGCTTGTTGAAGAGGCGCACCAGGAGAAGCTCACGCCGCAACAGCAGCACATGGTGGACAGCGGGATGGCGCGGGCGGTGGCCGGCTCACCCGCCGAGGCCGCCGAGCAGATCCGGTTGCTGGCCGGACGTTTCGACGTCGACGAGGTGATGGTGCACCCGGTGGCGTCGGCTCGCCGCGGCACCGACCCCGCAACGGCACCGGCCCGGGTAACCACGCTCGAGCTGCTGGCCAAGGAGCTGTACTAATCCAGTACTAATCCAGTACTAATCCAGTGCTAATCCGTCACGCCAGCCTGTTCCGGTTCGCTCGACGCGGCATCAGGAGCATGGGCGGCAATCCACTGCAGCAGGTTGCCGGCCG
>JALHRH010000311.1 GCA_022841565.1 Mycobacterium sp.
GCGATTCCGTTCGAAAACCTCGATCCCTTCATGGGCGTGCCCGTCGCCGATCTGAGTGCGGAAGCCTTGACCGACAAGCTCATTCACCGACGTCGTGGGGGTTACTGTTACGAGCAGAACGGTTTGATGGGCTTCGTGTTGGCAGAGTTGGGTTTTCGAGTTCGCCGACTCGCGGGTCGGGTAGTCTGGATGAATCCGCCGGATGCGCCGGTTCCCGCTCAGACGCACACCTTGCTCGCGGTGACTTTCCCCGGCTGCGAGAGGCCGTATCTGGTCGACGTCGGTTTCGGCGGACAGACGCCCACCTCACCTTTGCGGCTGGCGATCGGTGGTGCTCAGCAGACCACGCATGAGCCGTACCGCCTCGAAGACCGCGGCGACGGGCTGGTCCTGCAAGCCCAGGTCCGCGGCCAGTGGCAGGCACTCTACGAGTTCACCACCCAGACCCGCCCCCAGATCGATCTGACGGTGGGAAGCTGGTACGTCTCGACGCACCCGTCGTCGCATTTCGTCACCGGTCTCATGGCGGCCGCGGTCACCGACGACGCCCGGTTGAACCTGGCCGGGCGCACCCTGGCGATCCACCGCGCCGACGGGAGCGAAAAAATCGTGCTGGACGACGCGGCCTCCGTCGTGGACGCGCTGCGCGCACGGTTCGGCATCGACGTGCCAAACCCCGGCGCGCTCGAAGCTCGCCTCGACGCGCTACTGGCTCGGCAGCCAGGCGCCGATTCGGCTTAGGGCCGCCTCGATATCGCTCGTCGGCCCCGCGAATGAGAGTCGAACGTAAGAGTTGCCCCGTGCCGGATCGAAATCAATGCCCGGCGCTATCGCGACGCCTGTTTCGGCCAGCAACTTTGAGCAGAACGTCAACGAGTCGGTGGTGAAGTCGGAGACGTCGGCGTAGACGTAGAACGCACCGTCGGTGGGTGCCAGCCGGTCGACACCGATGCGGCGCAAACCGTCGAGCAACATCGAGCGGTTGATGGCATAGTGCTGCAGATTGGTCTGGGCCTCGGCGGTCGACTCGGGGCTGAACGCCGATACCGCAGCGATCTGCGACAGCACCGGTGGACAGATCGTGAAATTCCCGGTGAGGCAGTCCACCGCACGGCGCAGCTCGGTCGGCACCACCAGCCAGCCTAGGCGCCACCCGGTCATCGCGAAGTACTTCGAAAAGCTGTTGACGACTACCGCGTTCCGCGACGTTTGCCAAGCACAGCTGGTTTGTGGCGCGCCGGCATAGACCAGGCCGTGGTAGACCTCGTCACTGATCAGCCGCACCCCGGACTCGTCGCACCACGACGCGATCGCGGCCAGTTCTTCCGGCGGTATGACGGTTCCGGTGGGATTGGCCGGACTGGCGACGATGACGCCCTTGATCGGGGGATCCAGCTCGGCCAGCAGCTGCGCGGTGGGCTGGAACCGGGTTTCGGGCCCGCAGGGGATCTCGACGACCTCACATCCCAACGCCGACAGGATGTTTCGGTAGCACGGGTAGCCGGGGCTGGCCATCGCCACCCGGTCGCCGACGTCGAAACAGGCCAGGAACGCGAGCAGGAAGCCGCCCGACGAACCGGTGGTGATTACCACCGCGTCGGGTTCGACGGAGATGCCGTGCTGACGTTGATAGTCCGCGGCGATGGCGGCCCGCAGCTCCGGAATGCCCAGCGCTACGGTGTAACCCAGCTGGTTGAGATGCAGTGCGGCGGCCGCGGCGGCGCGCACCGGTTCCGGAGCCCCCACACTGGGCTGGCCGGCAGACAGGTTGACCAGGTCGCCGTGGGTGCGCTGGCGCTCGGCAGCCGCCAGCCACACGTCCATAACGTAGAACGGTGGGATGCCGGCGCGCCGGGCGACACGCTCGTTCATTGAGCCGGGAGCGCCGGCAGGGCCGAAGCTTCCAGCCGGCCCAGCAGCTGTCGTGGCGAGTCGAGCAATTGTGTACTGCCGTGCGCGCGTTTGAAATACAGATGCATGTCGTGTTCCCAGGTGATCGCGATGCCACCGTGCAGTTGGATGCCTTCGGCCGCCACGGTGTTCAGCGCCTCGGTGGCCGCCAGTCGCGCGGTGGCGCCGTTGGTGGAGTTCGGTGCAGTGCAGGCGTCGTCGACGACGGCGCGGGCTGCCGAAACCGTGACGTAAAGGTTGGCCATCCGGTGCTTGAGTGCCTGGAAGCTGCCGATGGGACGACCGAACTGCACTCGGCTCTTGGTGTATTCGACGGTCAGGTCCAGGCAGCGCTCCGCGGCGCCGACCTGCTCGGCGGCCAACAGGATTGCCGCAATGTCGGCCAGGCCCGGGTCGTCGCCTAGCGGTTCGGCTTCTTCTGGTTGTAGCCGGGCCAGCCGGCGGGTCGGGTCCATGGTCGCGACGGGCTGAGCGCTAAACCGGTTCCACCTGCTCAGCTGGCCGTCCGTGGCGGCGACGACGACATCGGCGATATCGCCGTTGACCACGTAGTCCGGATCCAACACCAACGCTCCAATGGAACTGCCTGCCGCCAGTGCGCTGAGGGTCGCTGGATCCTGCGACGGTGCGGCCAATAGCGCCAGCTCGGCCAGCGTGGTGCCCAGCAATGGAGAGGGCACCAGTGCCCGGCCCAGCTCCTGCAAAACGGTTGCTGCGTCCGCTAATTCGCCGCCCGCCCCACCCAGTTCCGCCGGGACCACCAGCGCCGCCACGCCGACCTGCTCACACAGCAGCCGCCACAGCGACTCGTCGTATCCCCGCTCGGATTCGATCGCCGCGCGCACCGCCGCCGGGGATGCGTGCTTAGCCACCAGGGCAGCCACGGTTTCCCGGAGCATCTCCCGTTCTTCAGTCATGACAGCGCCTCCAGCACTCGACGTCGGTGCGATTCCGTTGTCCCCCAGGCGGATCGCAATGCCTGCACCCGCAACAGCAGCAGCGACAGGTCGTGCTCCTGGGTGAATCCGATTGCGCCGTGGGTCTGCAACGCTGCCCGGGCGGCCAACAGACCCGCCTCGCCCGCAGCGGCTTTGGCCGCGCTGATGTCGCGCGGTTGCAACGTCAGCGCCGCGCCGTACACCAGCGGCCGGGCCAATTCAATCGCGATGTGCACGTCGGCGAGCTTGTGCTTGATCGCCTGATACGAGCCGATCAGCCGGCCGAACTGCGACCGTTGTTTGGCGTAGTCGACGCTGCCGGTCAGCAGTGCCTCGGCCGCGCCCACCAACTGCGCCGCGGTGGCCAATGCGCCGAACTCGTAGGCCTTTTCGGTGTCCGCTGACCACGTAGCACCGTCAGCGGTGACGTCGTAGAGACGGCGGCTGGGGTCCACCGAGTCGTGCCGGTCGCCTGGTGTGCCCGCGGTGACCCTGCCCTGACCTGCCAGCAGCACCAGTCCCGCGCTGTCGGCGTCGACGGCACGCGGAACATCCGGCGGCAGCGCCACGGTGACGATCAGCTCACCGGAAGCCAGGGACGCGCTCCGTTGGTCAGCCGCAAGCAGAATGGGCGCCACGGCGATGGATTCGGTCACCGGGCCCGGTACGCACCAGCGTCCGAGCCGCTCCATCGCGACCACCAGGTCCACCGGCGAGGCGCCGATACCGTCGTAGGCCTCCGGCACCATCAGCGCGGTGACGCCGAGGTCAGCCAGTTGCTCCCACACTTTCAGGCCGGGTGCGGTGTCGCCGGCAGACCAGGCGCGAACCGCACCGGGTAGATCCGCGGCACCCAGGGCGGCGTCGATGCTGGCAGCGAAATCACGCTGCTGTTGGTCTATCGCGAATTCCATCAGCGTTTCTCCCGGGGTAGACCCAGCAGTCGTTCGGAAATGATGTTGCGCTGAATCTCGTTGGTGCCGGCGTAGATCGGGCCGCCGAGCGCAAACAGTAGTCCTTCGGTCCACGGGTCGGCGAGTTCGCCGTCGGCACCGCGGATGTCGAGTGCGGTCTGATGCAGTTCCACGTCCAGGTCCGACCAGAACACCTTGGTGACCGAGGACTCCGCGCCCAGCTCGCCTCCGTTGGCCAGGCGGGTAACGGTCTCGAAAGTCTGCAGCCGGTAGGCCTGGGCCTTGATCCAGCCGTCAGCCACGCGCTCGGCGAACTCCGGTGGTGAGCCGCTGTCCTTCCAGAGCTGCACCAGCCGCTCGGCCGCGGCCAGGAACCGGGCCGGGCTGCGCAGCGACATACCACGCTCATTGCTCGACGTGCTCATGGCCGCGCGCCAGCCATCGTTGGGGGTACCGATGACGTCCTGGTCGGGCACGAAGACGTCGTCGAGAAAGATCTCGCCGAACCCGGTGTCACCACCGAGTTGGACGATCGGGCGCACTGTGACTCCCGCGGCCTTCAGGTCGAACATAAAGTAGGTCAGACCGTGGTGCCTTTCGGCTGCCGGGTCGGAGCGGAACAGCCCAAATCCCATGTCGGCGAACGGCGCTCGTGAACTCCAAATCTTCTGACCATTGAGCAGCCAGCCGCCGTCGGTCCTGGTGGCGGAGGAACGCAACGAGGCCAGATCACTGCCGGCCTCCGGCTCCGACCAGGCCTGCGCCCAGATTTGTTCGCCACTGGCCATTTTCGGCAGAATCCGGTCCAGTTGCTCTTCGGTGCCGTGGGCGAACAGCGTGGGCGCCAGCATCGAGGTGCCGTTGGCACTGGCCCGGCCGGGCGCGCCGGCGCGGAAGTACTCCTCCTCGAAGACCACCCAGTGCAGCAGCGGCGCTTCACGGCCACCGTACTTCTTGGGCCAGCTGATCACCGACAGGCCCGCGTCGAACAGCACCGTGTCCCAACGTCGATGCTGGACAAAGCCTTCCGCGTTATCGTAGGACTTCGTCGGGATCGACTCGCGGTGGGTCGCGAGAAACTCGCGTACCTCGGCCTGAAAGGCCAGCGTTTCGTCGTCGAACTTGAGATCCATCTAGGCCAACTCTCGCAGTTGTGGTTTGACCACCTTGCCGCCGGCATTGCGGGGCAACGCGTCGACGAACCGCACCGAACGTGGTGCTTTGAAGTTCGCCAGATGTTCACGGGTGTAGGCGATGACCGAGGCTTCGTCCAGATCGGTACCGGGCCGGGTGACCACAAAGGCCCGTCCGACCTCGCCCAGCCGAGGGTCCGGCACCCCGATCACCGCGGCGTCGGCGATGCCGTCCATCCGGGCCAGCACTTGCTCGACTTCGGCGGGGTAGACGTTGAAGCCGCCGCAGATGTACATGTCTTTGAGTCGGTCGGTGATGCGCAGGTTGCCTGCCTCGTCGAGGGCGCCGATGTCGCCGGTGTGCAGCCAGCCGTCGGAATCTATTGCCGCAGCGGTGGCTTCGGGGTCGTCGAGGTAGCCCAACATGACGTTGCTGCCGCGCAGCAGCACTTCACCGGTCTCGGCGATGCGTAGTTCGAAGTCCGCGAACGGGCGTCCGCAGGTGGTCGCAACCGTCACCGCGTCGTCGTCGGCGCGGCACATGGTGCCCATGCCGTTGGCCTCGGTCAGCCCGTAGGCGGTCAGCACGATGTCGATGTCGAGTTCGGACTGCATGCGCTCCACCAGCACCACCGGGACGGTGGCCGCACCGGTGACCGCGAACCGCAGCGAGCTCAGGTCGTAGTCGGCGCGGGCGGGGTGATCGAGCAGGGTCTGATAGATGGTGGGCGGCCCGGGCAACACGGTAATGCGGTGCTGCTCGATCGCCTGCAGGGCGCGCAGCGGGTCGAACGTCAGATGCGGGATCAGTGTCGCGCCGGTCTGCAGGCAAGCCAGGATGCCGGCCTTGTAGCCGAAGTTGTGGAAGAAGGGGTTGATGCAGAGGTAGCGGTCGGCGCTGGTGATTTTGCCGTTGGCGGCCCAGGACGCCGAGGCCGCCAGCGACTGCCGGTGCGCGCACAACACGCCTTTGCTGCGGCCGGTGGTACCGGAGGTGAACAGGATGTCGCTGACGTCGTCGGGGTCGACAGCGGCGGCGCGTGCTTCGACCGCGGCTACGTCGGTGCCCCGGGCCATGAACTCGTCCCAGGTTCCGTCGTCCTCGTCGACCGGAATCCGCACGATGTGCCGCAGCGCCGGCAGCGCGTCGCGGTCCAGATCGGCGGCCCGGTCGGCGTCGAGAAATTTCCCCGCCGCGAACAGCACCGGCGCATCGGTGCGGGCGATGATGTCGGATGCCTCAGGCGCGGTGTAACGCGTGTTCAGCGGCACCATGGCCGCACCGGCGTGATGGATGGCCAGGCAGGCGACCACCCAGTGCCAGGTGTTGGGCGACCAGATCGCTACCCGGTCCTTCGGCTTGACGCCCAGGGCGATCAGCGCGGCCGCTGCCCGGTGCACCTCGTCGCGCAGGCCCCTGGCGGTGAAGCTGCGGTCGTCGGTGATCAGCGCGTCATGGTCGGGGAGTGCGCGCGCAAGACGATCCAGCGCCGCGGGCACGGTGCGGGGATCGCTGGACATCAGGAGGCTCCTTCTCGGCCGGTCCCAGCCAGGCTAACAAAGCAAGTGCTTGGTAGGTTAGCCTACAGGTTATGCAGGACGTCGAAGAGTTCCGGGCGGTGGTCCGAGGCTGGCTCGCCGACAATCTGGTCGGAGAATTCGCGGCATTGAAGGGTCTCGGCGGGCCCGGGCGAGAGCATGAGGCCTTCGAAGAACGCCGGGCATGGAACCAGCATTTGGCCGCCGCGGGCCTGACCTGCCTGGGCTGGCCGGTGGAACATGGCGGCCGCGGGCTTTCGACCGCGCACCGGGTGGCGTTCTATGAGGAGTACGCCCGCGCCGACGCGCCGGACAAGGTCAACCACTTCGGTGAGGAACTGCTGGGTCCCACGCTGATCGCCTACGGGACCCCGGAGCAGCAGCAGCGCTTCCTGCCGCGCATCCTCGACGTGACCGAGCTGTGGTGTCAGGGCTATTCCGAGCCGGGCGCCGGGAGCGACCTTGCCAACGTCTCAACCACCGCCGAACT